>NZ_JBMDXE010000351.1:0-2926 GCF_048594845.1 Rhodopseudomonas sp.
GTCGCCGAGGTCGCGCGCGGCGTGGTCGGCGCCGACAAGGTGATCACCCGCTCGCAGCCGAAGATGGGCTCGGAGGATTTCGCCGACATGCTGCAGGCGATCCCCGGCGCGTATTTCTGGATCGGCCACGACGGCGACGTGCCGGTGCACAATCCCGGCTACGTACTCGACGACAAGATCCTGCCGATCGGCGCCAGCATGTTCGCCCGCATCGTCGAAACCCGCCTGCCGGTGGCCGCCAATGTCTGACGGCCTCTCCAGCAAGACGACGACGCTGAACGACCTCTCCGCGACCGAACTCCTGGCCGGCTACTACAGCAAGCAGTTCTCCCCTGCCGAAGTGATGGACGAAGTGATCGCCCAGGCCGAGCGCTGGGAGCCGCATCTCAACGCGCTGTACGCGTTCGATCCCGACGGCGCCCGCCGCGCCGCGCGGGCCTCGACCGAGCGCTGGCAGAAGGGCGAGCCGCAAGGCCTGCTCGACGGAGTGCCGGTCACCGTCAAGGAGAACGTGGCGACGCAAGGCACGCCTGTGCCGCTCGGCGTGCCCATCACCGCGCGGACGCCGGCGGCGGTCGATGCGCCGCCCGCGGCGCGGCTGCGCGAAGCCGGCGGCATTTTGTGGAGCAAGACGACGATGCCGGATTTCGGCATGCTGTCGTCGGGGCTGTCGAGCTTTCACGGCGTCACCCGCAATCCATGGGACATCACGCAGAACACCGGCGGCTCGTCCGCCGGCGCGGGCGCTGCCGGCGCGGCGGGCTACGGGCCGCTGCATCTTGGCACCGATATCGGCGGCTCGGTGCGGCTGCCGGCGAACTGGTGCGGAATCTTCGCGCTGAAGCCGTCGCTCGGACGCGTGCCGATCGATCCGCCCTATGTCGGCCGCTGCGCCGGACCGATGACGCGCACCGTCGACGATTCCGCGCTGATGATGAGCGTGCTGTCGCAGCCCGATCCGCGCGACGGCATGAGCCTGCCGCCGCAGGACATCGCCTGGAGCGAACTCGACGTCGATCTGCGCGGCAAGAAAATCGGCCTGCTGACCGATCTCGGCTTCGGCATGACGCTGGAGGATGACGTCCGCCGCGTCGTCACCGAGGCTGCGCGGCTACTCGCGGCGCAGGGCGCGATCGTCGAGGAGGTGCAGCTTGGCTTCACCCGCGAGATGATGGACGGGCTCGACGCGTTCTGGCGCGCGCGGATGTGGGACGATGTCAGCAAGCTCAGCGAAGCGCAGCGCGCGCAGGTGCTGCCCTACATCGTGCGCTGGGCCGAAGGCGGAGCGACCTTGTCCGGCGTCGAGGTGGTACGCGGCTTCAACCAGACCATGGCGGTGCGGGCGATGGGCGCGAAGCTGTTCGCCAACATCGACTACCTGATCTCGCCGGTCGCGCCGGTGGTCAGCTTTGCCGCCGATCTGCCCTCGCCGCTCGACGATCCGAATATTCCGTTCGATCACATCCTCTATACCGTTCCGTGGAATATGGCGGAGAATCCCGCCGCCTCGATCAATGGCGGCTATAGCTCGAAGGGATTCCCGATCGGCGTGCAGATCGTCGGCCGTCGTTATGACGATCTCGGCGTGCTGAGGATCGCGAAGGCTTACGAAAATCTGCGGGGCGCGCAGAAGCCGTGGCCGACACCGCCGCGGTGAACCGCCGCGCTTGACCTCGGCACCACCCAGCAACTAACCATCATCATCCGGGGCGCAGCGCGAATGTGCGCGTCCCGGAATGACGCGCCGCAAGGCACCAACAAGAACAACAACGGGCGAAGGAAACACCCATGGCCTACGAGACCATCAAATACGAGGTCGCCGATCAGATTCTCACGATCACGCTGAACCGGCCGGAGAAACTCAACGCCTTCAATCCGGCGATGCAGCGTGAACTGATCGAGGCGTTCGACAAGGCCGACGCCGACGACAATATCCGGGCGATCATCGTTACCGGCGAAGGCCGCGCGTTCTGCGCTGGCGCCGACCTCTCCTCGGGCGCCGACACCTTCGACCGCGACGCCCGGCGCGGTCCGGTCCGGCGCAACGCCGACGGCTCGACCGACTATTCCGATCCGCAAGTGCGCGACGGCGGCGGTCAGGTGACGCTGCGTATCTTCAAATGCCTGAAGCCGGTGATCGCGGCTGTGAACGGCCCCGCGGTCGGCATCGGCGTCACCATGCAGCTCGCGATGGATATCCGCATCGCATCCGAAGCCGCGCGATTCGGCTTCGTGTTCTCGCAGCGTGGCATCGTGCCGGAAGCAGCGTCGAGCTGGTTCCTGCCGCGCATCGTCGGCATCGCTCAGGCTTTGGAGTGGTGCTACACCGGCCGCGTGTTCCCGGCGCAGGAAGCGCTCGACGGCAAGCTGGTGAGCCGCGTCGTGCCGGCCGATCAGTTGCTCGAGACTGCGCGCACGCTGGCCAAGGAAATCGCCGCCAAGACGGCGCCCGTTTCGGTGGCACTGATCCGGCAGATGATGTGGCGGATGATGGGCGCCGACGATCCGATGGAAGCCCACAAGATCGACAGCCGCGGCATCTACGAGCGCGGCCGCTCCGACGACGTCAAGGAAGGCGTCACCTCGTTTCTGGAAAAGCGCCCGGCGCAGTTCAAGAACAAGGTCACGTCCGACATGCCGCCCTACTTCCCGTGGTGGGACGAGCGCGAATACAAGTAAGGAAGCGCGCTCGGACAAAAGCTGTGCCCCGGACGCGGCGCAGCGCGCCGCCCTTGCGGCGTGGTGCGCTGCAGATCCGGGGCCCCGGGTACGGGGTTTGCGCCTCAACCGGGATCCCGGGTCTGCGGAGCAGCACTACGTGCTGCACCGCGCCCGGGACACGGGCTCGCAGAGCAGGCAAGTCTCTCCGTCATTGCGAGCCACCGGGTCCGGCCGTCGGCCGGCCCGATGACAGGCTCCGCGAAGC
>NZ_JBMDXE010000352.1:0-9721 GCF_048594845.1 Rhodopseudomonas sp.
CTATGCGGGCTGCGTGCCGACCCTCCCCCTCAAGGGGAGGGTGAACAAGGCCGCGGCGCTTTCGCTCTCCTGCAGCATAAGGCGCGCCAATGAGCGAGCCCCTCGTCATCATCGGCAACGGCATGGCGGCGGTGCGGCTGGTCGAGGAGCTCGCCAAGCATTCGCTCGGCCGCTACGCGATCGCGGTGATCGGCGACGAGCCCCGGCTGGCGTATAATCGCGTGCTGCTGTCGTCGGTGCTGGCGCGCGAAGTGTCGAAGGCCGAGATCGAGCTCCGGCCGGCGCAGTGGTGGCGCGACCGCGGCGTCACGCTGCTGTATGGCCAGAGCGCCGCCGCCACCGCAATCGACGCGAGCATCCGCCGCGTGCGGCTCGCCACCGGCGCGACGCTGCCGTTTTCCAAGCTGGTGATCGCCACCGGCTCGAAGCCGATCCGCCTCAACGTCAAGGGCATGGACCTGCCCGGCGTGCTGACCTTCCGCGACCTCGCCGACGTCGCGGCGATCGAAGACGCCGCATCCGGCGGACCCCGCGCCGTGGTGATCGGCGGCGGACTACTCGGCCTCGAAGCCGCCTACGGCCTCGCCAAGGCCGGCGCGCAGGTCACCGTGGTGCACCTGATGGACCGGCTGATGGAACGCCAGCTCGATCCCACCGCCGCGGCGATGCTGAAGCGCGCTGTCGAGAGCAAGGGCATCAGCGTCGAACTCAACGCCGACACCGCCGCGATCAGCGGCGACGGCCGCGTCGAAGCCGTGCAGCTTGCGGACGGCCGCACGCTGCCGGCCGATCTCGTCGTCGTCGCTGCCGGCATCCGGCCGAATGTCGAGCTGGCGCGCGGTGCCGGCATCGAGATCGGCCGCGGCATTCTGGTGAACGATCAGCTGCAGACCAGCCTGCCCGGCATCTACGCGATCGGCGAATGCGCCGAACATCGCGGCGCCTGCTACGGGCTGGTCGAGCCGGCCTACGAGCAGGCCCGCGCGCTGGCGTCGCATCTGTCCGGCGGTGACGGCGCGTATCGCGGCTCGGTGCTCGCGACAAATCTCAAAGTATCCGGCGTCGATCTGTTCTCGGCCGGCGACTTCCTCGGCGGCGCAGGCTCCGAAGCCATCACCATGACCGATCCCGGGCTCGGCAGCTATCGCAAGCTGGTGATCAAGGACGGCCGACTGACCGGCTGCGTGCTGTTCGGCGATACGAGCGACGGGCTTTGGTATCTCGAGCTGATCCGCTCCGGCAAATCGATCGAAACCATCCGCAACGACA
This sequence comes from Rhodopseudomonas sp., assembly GCF_048594845.1. GTDB lineage: Bacteria > Pseudomonadota > Alphaproteobacteria > Rhizobiales > Xanthobacteraceae > Rhodopseudomonas. Next base: position 1,270 of record NZ_JBMDXE010000352.1, read on the forward strand.
TGATGTTCGGCCGCGCGCTCGCCGCCCGCGCCGACAAATCGGTTGCGGCGTGAGGGACTGATGGGCAGCGAATTCACGATCGACCAGAAGCGCTATCTCGAAGGTTTTGCCTCCGGCGTCACCGCCGCACGGGCGCAGCGCGGCGCCCTGCCCGCGGCCGGCGCGGCGCAACCCTCGGGCCCCGACGCGATCCACCTCGCCGCGCAGGACCGTTTCACCGCCGCCGGCAAGAAGCTCGCCGAGCAGGAGAAGTGGAAGCGCGAGGAGCATCCGTTCGACGCCTATCGCCGGCTGAAGCAGCAGGCCAAGGACAATGTGCCGCCGAAGCCGGCCGACAATTTCCGCTGGCGTTACTACGGCCTGTTCTACGTCGCGCCGGCGCAGAGTTCGTATATGTGCCGGCTGCGCATTCCCAACGGCGTGCTGAGTTCTTGGCAGATGGCCGGCCTCGCCGACATCGCCGATAACTGCGCCGGCGGTTATTCGCACGTGACGACCCGCGCCAATCTGCAGATGCGCGAGATCGAGCCGAAGAATGCGGTGACGCTGATCGAGGGCATCGAGAGCCTCGGCCTGTGGGCGCGCGGCTCCGGCGCCGACAACATCCGCAACGTCACCGGCAGCGCGACGGCCGGCATCGATCCGCAGGAACTGCTGGATACGCGGCCCTACGCGCGCGAGTGGCACTTCCACATCCTCAACGAGCGCGCGCTGTATGGCCTGCCGCGTAAATTTAACGTCGCCTTCGACGGCGGCGGGCTGATCCCGACGCTGGAGGACACCAACGACATTGCGTTTCAGGCATTGAGCGTCGCGGACGGCTTTGGCGTCGAACCGGGCGTGTGGTTTCGCCTCGCGCACGGCGGCCACACCGGCCACCAGGACTTTGCCCGCGACACCGGCGTGATTGTGCGGCCGGATGAAGCGACCGAGGTGTCGGACGCGATCATCCGCGTCTTCATCGAACACGGTGATCGCACCGACCGAAACAAGTCGCGGCTGAAATACGTGCTCGACCGGTTCGGCTTCGACGAATTCCTGAAGCTGGTCGAGGCGAAGCTGGCGCGTACGCTGGTTCGCGTCGCAGCGGACGCCGCGCAGCCGCGCCCGGCGCAGGATCGCAGCGCCCATATCGGCGTGCACAAGCAGAAGCAGAACGGATTGAACTGGATCGGCGTCCGGCTGCCGCTCGGCAAGCTGACCTCCGATCAGATGCGCGGGCTCGCCGCCATCGCGCGCAGCTTCGGCGACGGCGACATCCGCCTCACCGTTTGGCAGAACCTGCTGATCTCCGGCGTGACCGACGCGCGCATCGCCGAGGCGACCGCCGCGGTCACCGCGCTCGGCCTCGCGATCGAGGCGACGCCGCTCCGAGCCGGGCTGATCGCCTGCACCGGCGCCACCGGCTGCCGGTTCGGCGCGGCGCAGACCAAGGAGACCGCCGAAGCGATCGCGCAGCATTGCGAGCCGCGGGTGGCGCTCGACACGCCGATCAACATCCACGTCACCGGCTGCCACAACACCTGCGCGCAGCATTACATCGGCGACATCGGCCTGATCGGCGCGCGCGTGCCGATCTCGGATGAGGACAGCGTCAACGGCTTCCACATCCACGTCGGCGGCGCGTTCGGCGACCGCGCCGCGATCGGCACCGAAGTGCTGCGCGATGTGAAGCAGGAGGATGCACCGCGCGTGATCGAGCGGATGCTGGGCGTGTATCTGGCGCAGCGGCAGTCGCCTTCCGAAACCTTCCTCGACTTCACACGGCGCCACGACGAAGCCGCCCTGAAGCAATTGTTCGCCCTTGCGCCGGAGACCACGGCATGAGCCAGAATATGCCGCCGCCACTGCCACTGCTGATCCCCGACACGGCGCCGTTTTCCGACGAACAACGGGCGTGGCTCAATGGCTTCTTCGCCGGCCTCGTCTCGCTCGATGGCAGCGGCGTCACCGCGCTGTCGCCCGATCAGGCTGCGGCGCTGCTCGCCGGCGGCCCCGCGCCCGCCGCCGAGGACGACGACGGCGGTGCGCCGTGGCACGACCAGACGCTGCCGATCGGCGAGCGCATGCAGCTCGCCGACGGCAAGTCACTGCGCTGGAAGCTGATGGCCGCGATGGCGCAGCAGGATTGCGGCCAATGCGGCTACGATTGCCGCAACTACTCGGCGGCGATCTTCGAGGGCAAGGAGACGCGGCTGAACCTGTGCGCCCCCGGCGGCAAGGACACGGCCCGCATGGTCAAGACGCTCGCCGAACAGAGCGGCAGCGCGCCCGCGGCGGCGACCCCGCCAGCCGCCACGGCTGAAGCAGCGCCGGCGACGGCGCTGCCACCGCGCGGCACCTCGCGCGACAATCCGGCGACCGCCAAGGTGCTGTCGCGCCGGCGGCTGAACAAGGGCGCGTCCGAGAAGGAAACCTGGCACATCGAGTTCGAGCTCGAAGACGGCCTCGCCTACGAAGTCGGCGATTCCTTCGGGCTGTTTCCGAGCAACGACCCCAAGCTGGTCGAGCTGGTACTTAAAGCACTCGGCGCGCCCGGCGAATTTCCGATCGCCGATCGCACGCTGCGCGCGGTGCTCACCGACGCCGTGTCGCTGGCGCCGGCGCCCGATATGCTGTTCCAGCTGATCAGCTACATCACCGGCGGCGACAAGCGGAAGACCGCGCGCGCGCTCGCGAACGGCGAAGATCCCGACGGCGACGCCGCGACGCTCGACGTGCTGGCGGCGCTGGAGAAGTTTCCCGGTATCCGGCCCGATCCGGAAGCCTTCGTCGAGGCACTCGATCCGTTGCAGCCGCGGCTGTACTCGATCTCGTCATCGCCGAAGCCGATCCCCGGCCGGCTGTCGCTGACGGTCGATTGCGTGCGCTATCAGGTCGGCAAGCGGCAGCGGCTCGGCGTCTGCTCCACCGGCCTTGCCGAGCGCGTCGCGCCGGGTGACAGCGTCCGCGTCTATGTGCAGAAGGCGCACAACTTTGCGCTGCCCGCCGATCCAAACCAGCCGATCATCATGATCGGCCCCGGCACCGGCGTCGCACCGTTCCGCGCCTTCCTGCACGAGCGGCAGGCGGTGCAGGCGCCCGGCAAGAACTGGCTGTTCTTCGGCCATCAGCGCAGCGCCTGTGATTTCTTCTACGACGACGAACTCAACGCGATGAAGCGCAGCGGTCTCTTAACGCGGCTGTCGCTGGCGTGGTCACGCGACGGCAACGACAAGATCTACGTGCAGGACCGCATGCGCGAGGTCGGCCGCGATTTGTGGAGCTGGCTGACTGAGGGCGCCAACATCTATGTGTGCGGCGACGCCAAGCGGATGGCCAAGGACGTCGAGCTGGCGCTGGTCGACATCGTCGCGCAGCACGGCGCGCGCACGCCGGCGGAAGCCACCGCCTTCGTCTCCGACCTGAAGAAACACGGCCGCTATCAGCAGGACGTCTACTGATGAACGCTTCCGCCCAACACCCGCCGGCGGTGCGCACCACCTGCGCCTATTGCGGCGTCGGCTGCGGCGTCCTCGCCAAGCCCGATGGAATCGGCGGCGCCGCGATCAGCGGCGATCTGGAGCATCCCGCCAACTACGGCCGGCTGTGCTCGAAGGGCTCGGCGCTCGGTGAAACGCTGGCGCTCGACACCCGGCTGCTGCATCCGATGCAGCGCGGCGTCGATGGGACGATGGCGCGGACGTCGTGGGACGAAGCGCTTGCGACAGTGGCGAAGGGGTTCGCCGAGACCATCGCCAGGCACGGCCCCGACTCCGTCGCCTTCTATCTTTCCGGCCAGTTGCTCACCGAGGATTACTACGTCGCCAACAAGCTGATGAAGGGATTCATTGGCTCGGCCAATGTCGATACCAATTCCCGGCTGTGCATGGCCTCCTCCGTCGCCGGCCATCGCCGCGCCTTCGGCAGCGACACCGTGCCGGGCAGCTACGCCGATCTCGACGAGGCCGATCTGATCGTGCTGGTCGGCTCCAACGCGGCGTGGTGCCACCCGGTTCTGTATCAGCGCATCATCGCCAACAAGCGCGCGCGAGGCGCCAGGATCGTCGTGATCGATCCGCGCCGCACCGCAACGGTGGAAGACGACGATCTGCATCTGCCGGTCGCGCCCGGCATGGACACCGTGCTGTTCAGCGGCCTGCTGGTGCATCTCGCTGACACGCTGAGGCTCGACTACGACTACCTCGCCGCTCACACCACTGGCTTCACCGAAGCGCTGGTCCGCGCCCACGAGATCGCGCCGGACCTCACCGCCATGGCGGCGATGACCGGCGTCGACGCGGCCGACATCGCGCGGTTTTTCGCGCTGTTCCGCGGTACCGAAAAAGTCGTCACCTGCTACTCGCAGGGCGTCAACCAGTCGGCCCAAGGCACCGACAAGGTCAACGCAATCATCAACTGCCATCTCGCCACCGGGCGGATCGGTCGGCCCGGCATGGGACCGTTCTCGCTGACCGGCCAGCCCAACGCGATGGGCGGCCGCGAAGTAGGCGGCCTCGCCAATCAGCTCGCCGCGCATATGGGCTTCGACGCCGAGTCGATCGACCGCGTCGGCCGGTTCTGGCGCGCGCCGAGCATGGCGCAGCGCGAGGGGCTCAAGGCGGTGCAGATGTTCGACGCCATCGAGCGCGGCGAGATCAAGGCGCTGTGGATCATGGCAACGAACCCCGCCGTGTCGCTGCCGCGTGCCGGCTTCGTGCAGCAGGCATTGAAGAAGCTCGACCTGCTGGTGATCTCCGAGAACGTGATCAGCAACGACACCGTCGCCGCCGGCGCGCATGTGTTGTTGCCGGCAGCGGCGTGGGGCGAGAAGGACGGCACCGTCACCAATTCCGAGCGCCGAATCTCGCGGCAACGCGCCTTCCTGCCACTGCCCGGCGAGGCGAAGCCCGACTGGTGGATCGTCAGCCAGGTTGCGCAGCACATGGGCTTTGCCGACGCCTTCGCCTATCGCTCCGCCGCCGACATCTTCCGCGAGCACGCGGCGCTGTCGGCCTTCGAGAACGACGGCACCCGCGATTTCGACATCGGCGCGCTGGCGACGCTGAGCGACGATGCGTATCACGCGCTCGAACCGGTGCAGTGGCCAGCCCCCGCTGGCGCACCGCTCGCTGACTCGCGGTTCTTCGCCGAGGGCGCGTACTACACGCCGGACCGCAAGGCGCGGCTGATCGCGCCGGCGCTGCCCGCGGTGCACGAAGCGCCCTCGCCGGCGTTCCCGTTGGTGCTCAACACCGGCCGCATCCGCGATCAGTGGCACACCATGACGCGCAGCGGCCTCAGCCCGCGGCTCGGTGCGCATCTGCCGGAGCCGTTCGTCGAGGTGCATCCCGACGACGCCGCGCAGCTTGGATTGATCGATGGCGGCTTTGCACGCGTCTCGACGCGTTATGGCGCCTGCGTGCTCAAGGTGATGATCAGTGCCGGGCAGAAGCGCGGCACGCTGTTCGCGCCGATCCATTGGAGCGGCGAGGCCGCGGCGGCCGCACGCGTCGGCGCGCTGGTGGCGCCGATCACCGATCCGATCTCGGGGCAACCCGAAGCCAAGGCAACGCCGGCGGAGATCGCGCCGGTCGGCTACGCGCTGCGCGGCTTCGCGCTGGCGCGCGGCGCGCTAATGCTGCCGGCGGAAAGCTGGTGGGCGAAGGTCGCAGTGCGGGGTGGCGCGGCGGCGCTGTTCGCCAGCAATGCGTCGGCTGCCGAGTGGCGCGCGCAAGCCGCGGCGCTGTTCGGCGACGGCCTCGAGCTCGCCGAATATCTCGACGAGCCACGTCAGAGCTATCGGGCCGCAGCGTTCGAAGACGGCAGGCTGGTCGGCTGCGTGTTCGTCGGCCCGGCCGAGGCCGCTCCGCAATGGGACGCGGTGAAGGCGCTGTTCGAGGCCGAGGCGCTGCCCGCCCCGCAGCGCCGCGCCGTGCTGTCCGGCCGCTCCACCGACGGCCTCGCCGACACCGGCCCGACCGTCTGCGCCTGCTTCGGCGTCGGACTTCACACCATCCGCGACGCGATCACGAGCGGCGCGGCGGTGAGCGTCGAGGCGATCGGCAAGAGTTTGCGTGCCGGCACGAATTGCGGCTCGTGTCTGCCGGAGCTGCGGAAGATCGTGGCGGGGACGAAGGTGGTCGTCGCCGCCTGATGCCGTCATTCCGGGATGCGCGCTGCGAGCGCGCAGACCGGAATCCCGACATTGTGGCCAAGAGAGATACCGGGTTCGCTCGCTTCGCGAGCGCCCCGGAATGACAACCGAGAGGTTTGTGGAGCGAACTACACCGACGCGGTCGTCACACCGCCGTCGATCACGATGGTCTGGCCGGTCATGAAGGTGGAGGCATCCGAGCCCAGGTACGCGACGGCGCCGGCGATCTCGTGGGGTTCGCCGATGCGGCGGAGCGGGGTGCCGGCGGTGCGGCGCTTGAGGTTGGCTTCGTCTTCCCACAGCGCGCGGGCGAAGTCGGTCTTGACCAGGCCCGGCGCGACGGCGTTGACGCGCACACCCTTGGGGCCGTACTCGCCGGCGAGGCTGCGGCACAGCGCGAAGTCGGCCGCTTTGGAGAGGCCGTAGGCGCCGATCACGGTGGAACCGCGCAGGCCACCGATCGACGAGATGATCACCACCGAGCCCGAGCCGCGCTCGGCCATCTGCGGCATCGCGCGGGCGCACAGCCAGATGTTGCTCTTGACGTTCGAGCTCATGATCTTGTCGAAGGCTTCATCGGTGATGTCGAGCAGCGGGCCGTAGTAAGGGTTCACCGCGGCATTGCAGACTAGGATGTCGACCTTGCCGTATTTCGCGGTGGTGCCGTCGATCAGCGCATCGACCTCGGCCTTGCGCGAGATGTTGCAGGCGATGACGTGCGCGTCGCCGCCGTCTTTGCGAATGCCCTCGGCGACTTCCTCGCAGGCATCCGCCTTGCGGCTCGACACCACCACCTTGGCGCCGAGCTTGGCGAGCAGCTCCGCCGACGCCCGCCCAATGCCCCGCGACGATCCGGTGACGACGGCGACCTTGCCGGTGAGATCGAACGGATTGACGGTCATGGCGGGGCTCCCTGGGATTGTTGTTGGTTTTATTAGTGCGTGCCCCGGACGCTGCGCAGCGCGCCGCGTCAGCGGCGTGGTGCGCTGCAGATCCGGGGCCCCGGTTACTTGAGAGGCATCGCAAGCAACTAACCGGGGTCCCGGATCTGCGCAGCGGCATGAAGAATGCCGCAGCGCGTCCGGGACACGGGTTTAGGCGCGCACGATCAGATCAGGCCGCCGCCGTTGCTGACTTGGGTCAGGTGGTGCTCGGTGTCGCCAAAAGTCTGCTCGATCATGGTCAGCCGCTTGAAGTAGTGGCCGATCTTGGCTTCCATGGTCATGCCGATGCCGCCGTGCAGCTGGATCGACTGCTGGCCGACGAACTTGCCGGACTTGCCGATCTGCACCTTCGCGGCCGAGATCGCGTTGGCGCGTTCCTTGGCGTCGTCGAACTCGGCCGCCATGGTGGCGAACATCGCCATCGAGCGGGCCTGTTCGGTGGCGACGAACATGTCGGCGGCGCGATGCTGCAGCACCTGGAAGCTGCCGATCGGCACGCCGAACTGCTTGCGGGTCTTGATGTACTCGACCGTGGTGGTGAGCGACTCGTCCATCGCGCCGACCGCTTCGGCGCACAGCGCGGTGCGGGCGTCGTCGACCACCGCTTCGATCAGCGGCAGACCGTTCGCCGGATCGCCGATCGCCGCATCGGCGCCGACCTCGACGCCGGTGAAAGTGATATCAGCGGCGCGCTGGCCGTCCTGGGTCGGATAGCCCTTGCGCGACACGCCCTTGGCGTCAGCCGGTACCAGGAACACGCCGACGCCGCTGCGATCCCGCTGACCGCCAGCGGTGCGCGCGGTGACCACCAGGGTGTCGGCGGCTTCGCCATTCAGCACAACGAATTTCTCGCCGTCGATGACCCAGCCATCGCCCTTCTTCTTGGCGGTGGTGGTGACGTCGGCGAGATCCCAGCGCGAGTTCTTCTCGAGCTGCGCGAACGCGAAGGTCTTGCTGCCGTCGATGATGCCGGGCAGATGCGCGGTCTTCTGCGCCGCCGAACCGGCGCGGCGCAGGAAGCCGCCGGCGATGATCACGGTCGGCAGATAGGGCTCGAGCACCAGCGAATGGCCGAGCGCTTCCATGACGATCATGGTCTCGACCGCGCCGGCGCCGAAGCCGCCGTCTTCTTCCGAGAACGGCAGGCCGAGCAGACCCTGCTCGGCGAACTTGCCCCAGACGTCGCGGCTCCAGCCGCCCTTTTCCTTGGCGTACTTCTTGCGGCTGTCGAAATCGTACGAGGACTTCAGCAGTCCCTCGACGCTGTCCTTGAGGAGCCGCTGCTCTTCCGACAAATCAAAATCCATTGTGATGCTTCCTTGAGAAATTCTGTGTCCGCGCTCCCTCTCCCCGCTTGCGGGGAGAGGGTTGG
>NZ_JBMDXE010000353.1:0-10465 GCF_048594845.1 Rhodopseudomonas sp.
GCGGATGAAGAAGCGGATGATGGCGGCGGTGCCGGGCGCGTCGGTGGTCATCACCAACCCGACCCACTTCTCGGTGGCGTTGAAATACGAACGCGGCATGCAGGCGCCGATCTGCGTCGCCAAGGGTGTCGACGCGGTCGCGTTCAAGATCCGGGAAGTCGCCAAGGCCAACAACGTACCGATCGTCGAGAACGTGCCGCTGGCGCGCGCGCTCTACGCGACCGTCGATGTCGATGAGGAAATTCCGGTCGAGCACTACCAGGCGGTCGCTGAGGTGATCGGCTACGTGATGAACCTGAAGCGTAACTTGTTCGGGCGGCGGAACTGAGCCGGACAGGGGAGGCATGGCCTCTCCTGACGGCAACAACGGCCTGCCGCGTCGTCTCAGCGTCGGGCCGGATTCGAACGGGCTTGGATCGGCTCCGTCCGTTCGCCGCCGAGCGGGACGTCGCCACGGACGGCTGCCTCGTAGCTTGCCGGGCGATCCCGAAACTAACGGCGCGGCGCCATCCGCTGCGGGTGAACCCGCGAATCAGCAGCGGCGGCGTTTTGCGCCATTTTGCCGGCCCGAAAGTCGTCCGGAACGTGTTTATTGGCGGGATTCGCTTGCGCTTTCGGCTCCGATTCAGGCAGTTGGAAGCTGGCCGCCGCTGCGCCGGCAGGCAAGGGATCGGTTCGGTGACCATGACCATCAACGACCAGCAGGCTTCCTCCGCCGCGGAGCCGGCGCGCCGTAGCGGCAGCATCGCGCTCGTGCTGCTGGTGGCCGGCGCCATCATCGCCGCAGCGGTCGCCTTCATGACGCTTGGCCGCGCCGAAGCGCAGCCCTACATCCTCGGCCTGCTGGCGCTGCTGGCGATGGTCGGCCTGTTCATGCTGTTCGCCTTCGCAGCGGGCATCGTCGGCTTCGCGGATCATGCCGCTGCCGATCCGGTTCTGCGGGCGATCTCCGAGAGCGCCTTCGACGGCATTGCCGTGACCGATCCGCGCGGCCACGTGGTCTACGCCAACCCGGCCTATCTGGCGCTCACCGGAGCGACATCGATGCAGGACGTGCGTCCGGTCGAGCGGGTGTTCATCGGCAATCCCGACGTTTCCGAAGCGGTGTTTCGTCTGCTGAAGGCGTCGCGTGAAGGCAAGCGGTTGCAGGAGGAGGTTCGGGTCGCGGGGGCCGACGGCGCGGCCGGCCGCTGGATGCGCCTGCGTGTGCGCCCGCTCGGGACCGGCAAGCGCGAAGCCAAGCAGACCGTGTGGTCGATCGCCGACATCACGCGCGACCGTGAACACCAGGAAGACGTGTTCCAGGAACTGCAGCACGCCATCGAATATCTCGACCACGCGCCCTGCGGCTTCTTCTCGGTCGATGCCGGCGGCAACCTCGTCTACGTCAACGCCACGCTGGCGAACTGGCTGGATCACGACCTCGCCGAGATCGGCTCGGGCGGGCTCAAGCTCAACGACATCGTGTCGGGCGACGGCTCGGCGCTGCTCACCTCGATCGTGCCCGAACCGGGCGAAGTGAAGACGGAAGTCTTCGACATCGACCTGAAGATGCGCAGCGGCAAGACCATGCCGGTGCGGCTGTATCACAAGCTGGCTTTCGGCGCCGATGGCATACCGGGCGCCTCGCGCACGCTGGTGATCAGCCGCGCGCGCGACGAGCGGCTGGATCCGCAACGCGCCGCCGAGATCCGCTTCATGCGGTTCTTCGATCACACCCCCATGGCGATCGCCACCGTCGACAAATCAGGCGCTGTGGTGCGCGCCAATGCCCGCTTCGCCAAGCTGGCGCAAGGACTCGATCCGTCGGGCGGCGCTGCCAAGTCGATCCTCGCCGCCGTCAGCACGCGGGACCGCGCCACGCTCGGCGCGGCGATCGATCAGGCCGCGCAGGGCCAGGCCGACATCCCTCCGGTGGAGGTTTTGCTCCACGGCGCCAAGGAGCGCTGGGGCCAGTTCTTCGTCACCGCGGTGGCGGACGACGGCGACGCCGAAGCAGCCATCGTGTATCTGCTCGAGACCACCGAGCGCCGCGCACTGGAGAACCAGGTCAACCAGGCGCAGAAGATGGACACCATCGGCCAGCTCGCCGGCGGCATCGCGCACGACTTCAACAACGTGCTGTCGGCCATCATGATGGCCAACGACTTCCTGCTGAACGCCCACAAGCCGACCGATCCGTCGTTCCAGGACATCATGCAGATCAAGCAGAACGCCACCCGCGCCGCGACGCTGGTGCGTCAGCTGCTGGCGTTCTCGCGCAAGCAGACCCTGCGCCCGCAGGTGCTCGATCTCGGCGAGGCGCTGACCGATATCGATCGTCTGCTGAAGCGGCTGATCGGCGAGAGGATTACGCTGGAGATGCAGCACGGCCGCGATCTGTGGCGGACCAAGGCGGACGTCTCGCAGTTCGAGCAGGTCATCGTCAATCTCGCGGTCAACGCCCGCGACGCGATGCCGGACGGCGGCAAGCTCACGATCCGCACCTCGAACGTCGCCGCCGCCGACGTCGCGCAACTCGCCCACAAAGGCATGCCGGCCGCGGACTACGTGCGGATCGAAGTCAGTGACACCGGCACCGGCAGTCCGGCCGACATCGTCGACAAGATCTTCGAGCCGTTTTTATCGACCAAGGAAGTCGGCAAGGGCACCGGCCTCGGCCTGTCGACTGTCTACGGCATCATCAAGCAGACCGGCGGCTTCGTGTATGTCGACAGCGAGCTCGGCAAAGGCACGACCTTCCACATCTTCCTGCCGCGCCATGAAGCCGTGGCGGAGCCGCAAACGGCCGCCAGCGGCAGCGTCGCCGAGGTTGCGGCCGCGGCAGCCGCCGCCAAGCCGCGCGGCGACATGACCGGGCAGGGCACGATCCTGCTGGTCGAGGACGAAGAGGGGCTGCGTTCGCTGAATGCCCGTGGTCTGCGTTCGCGCGGCTATCAGGTGATCGAGGCCTCCAACGGCATCGAAGCGCTCGAAGAATTCGACGCGGTCAATGGCGAGGTCGATCTCGTGGTGTCGGACGTGGTGATGCCGGAGATGGACGGCCCGACGCTGCTGAAGGCGATGCGGGGGCGCAATGCCGATCTGAAGATCATCTTCGTCTCCGGCTATGCCGAGGACGCGTTCGAGAAGAGTCGGCCCGAGAACGAGCAGTTCGCCTTCCTCGCCAAGCCGTTCGCGCTCAGCGCGCTGGTCGCGAAGGTGAAGGAAACGATGGCGCCGAACTAAGCGCTCGTCGAGCGGCTCATTTGCGCGCGCAAGCGCGGGACGGTCCAGTCGAGGAAGCTCCGCACTTTCAGCGGCAGTGGCACGGCAGGCCGATGGATCAGGCTCACCGGCAGAGGATCCAGCGCGAACTCCGGCAGCAATTCCTGCAACGCGCCGGAGCGCAACTGATCTAACACCTGATAGGACAGCACGCGAATGATGCCGACACCCGCGAGTGCTGCCTGAACGGCAGCCTCGGTGGTGTTGACCGCGAGCTTGGGGCGTGGGTCGACGGCGAACGCCGCACTATCTCGTCGGTAGCGCCATTCCGGCGCGGTCGCGAAGCCCTGAAAGCTGATGCCGTCATGTGTCGCCAGATCCTCCGGCCGGCGCGGCTCGCCCCGGCGGGCCAGATAGGCCGGGCTCGCGCACAGGACGCGACGGACCGTGCCGACACGCGTCACGATCAGCGAGCTGTCGGCCAGATGTCCGATCCGCAGGGCGACGTCGATTTGTTCGTCGGTGAGGCTCACCTGCCGGTCGACGAGAGTCAGGCGGAGATTGATCTCCGGCTGCTGCTTCAGAAAGTCCAGCGCGATCGGCAGCAGGTAGCGCTCGCCGTATGCGATCGGCGCCGTGACGTGGAGTCCGCCGCGCAATGCGCCGTAGTCGCCGGCGGCCTGCCGCTCCGCCGCGTTGAGATCGTCCAGGATGCGGCGCGATGCTGAGACGAAGGCGCGCCCTTCCTCGGTGAGGGTGAGGCCGCGGCTGCTGCGCAGCACGAGGCGGACGCCGAGATGCTTCTCGAGTTCTCCGACCTTGCGGCTGACCGTGGCCAAAGGTGAGTGCAGGCGGCGCGCACCAGCCGAGAGGCTTCCAGCATCGACAACAGCGAGCAGCACAGCCATTGCCTCGAGACGATCCATCGCATCGTTCCAGAAATTGGGAGGGAAGCTCTCAAAATAGCAGGATACTTCCGTTGATTGTAGATCACCTAGGCTTTCTCGCGATGGGAGCTGTCGCTCCCGCCACACCCAACGACATGGGAGAGCGCGAATGCCTCAACTGTCCCGCCGCATGTTTGCCAGCGGCCTTCTCGGAGGGAGCCTCGTCGGAGGCGGCCTGATCAGTGGCGCTCTCGCGCCCGTCCACGCCAAAACCCAGCGGTCTGCGTCCGCGCCGACGGCACCGGTGAGCGTGACGCCGCTCGCACAAATCAGGATCGGCCGGTTCACTGTCACGGCGCTCACCGACGGCTATGCGGATATGCCCTACGGCTACTTCCCCGGCCGTTCGCCGGCGCAGGTCGAGCAGGCCGCAGGCGCGCAATTTACAGCCCGGCAGAGTGGCGTGCGTTTCCTGTTCAACCAGTATCTGGTCGAGGATGGCCAGCGCCGGATCCTTATCGATTCCGGGCCGGCTGGATCGATCGGCCAAACCGGCGCGCTGCCGAAGGCGCTCGGTGCAGTGGGCCTGCAGCGTGACCAGATCGACGCGGTGATCGTGACTCACATGCATCAGGACCACATGGGTGGACTGATTGTCGGTGGTCGGAAGAACTACCCGAAGGCCGAGTTGTATGTCGATCGGCGCGACGTCACCCACTGGACCGACCCGGCGAAAGCCAGCGGCGCTCCGGACTTTCTGCAGCCGAGCTTCCGGATGGCGAAGGATGTCGTGCGCCTTTACCCGAAGCTGCAGGCCATCGATGGGGAGCGCGAAATCGTGCGCGGCGTCTCGATCGTCGATCTCACGGGGCATACGCCCGGCCATATCGGCGTGAGGATCGAGGATGGCGGCCAAAGCCTGATCATGGTGTCTGACATGATCTTTCCGGTCGTGCATCCTGCGGCGACCGACGTTTACTTCCTGTTCGAGCAGGACCGTGCAGCGGCCCAGGCGATGCGGGATCGCTTCTTCCCGCGCGCGGCGTCGGAAGGTGCGCTGATCGCCGCGACGCACATGCCTTTCCCGGGGCTCGGCCGCATCGTCTCGGACCGCGGGCAACTACGTTGGCAGCCAGCCGATTGGGCATTGCAGACCTGAAGTCCGCCACGGCGGGCGCCGCAAAGGCGTCCGCCGAATTGGCCACGATCGGCGGGTCTCTGCTGACGTCGATGAGTGATGCTGTGCTGATCACATCACGCGAAGTGTTGGCGGGTTAATTCGCCGCTCGGCTCTCAGCGCCATCCGCACTTGTTAGTAAGCGCCCCGCACCTATTCCGCGCGTCAACCAGGCGCGCGGCCAGTCGTGGCCCTTCAATCTACTTTTGCGAACGAGTTGCAATATTGGTTCAAGGGCCGGGAGCTAATGTCCCGCGACCGAGGGCCGCAGGGTTGCGACAGGGGCTGCGGCGTTGCGCATCCTTCACTTTTCCCCGCCGCTGCCCATTTTGGGGGAGCTTCCCCATGACGGGGGATAAAGGGAAACCAATGAACTTTTTGCATCGCACGCGTGGCGCCGTTGCCGCTCTGGCCGTGACCCTGTCGCTGGCCATGCCTTTGGCGCTCGCACTGTCGTCGGCCGCAGAGGCTCGCATCGGCGGCGGCGGCAATTCCGGCTCGCGCGGCTCGCGCACCTTCATGGCGCCGAAGTCGACCCAGACGGCGCCGGGCGCCGCGCAGCCGTTCAACCGCACCATGAGCCAGCCGGGCAGCCCGGGCATGAACGCTCCGGCAGCCGGCGCGGCGTCCAAGGGCGGCTTCTTCAACCGGCCCGGCATGGGCATGCTGGGCGGCCTCGCCGCTGGCTTCCTCGGCGCCGGCCTGCTCGGCATGCTGTTCGGCGGCGGCTTCATGTCCGGCCTCGGCGGCTTTGCGTCGATCCTCGGCCTGATCCTGCAGGTTGTTCTGGTCGTCGTCGTGGCGCGGCTGGCGTGGTCGTGGTGGCAGCGGCGGAACAACCCGCAGCCGGCGCAGGCCTATGCCAACAGCAGCGCGGGCACCGGCCCGACCGTCGGTCCGGGTGCCGACGCTGCCCCGGCGTATCGCAGCGGTTTCGGCTTTGGCGGCGGCAGCGCGCCGAACCAGCCGCCGCTGGAGATCAAGCCGGAAGACTACGAGGCGTTCGAACGCCTGCTCGGCGACATCCAGGCGGCCTGGTCGAACGAGGATCAGGAGCGTCTGAACACGCTGGCTACGCCGGAAATGGCTTCGTACTTCGCCAAGGATCTGGCGGAGAACAAGGCCAACAACGACATCAACAAGGTGTCGGATGTGAAGCTGCTGCAGGGCGACCTCGCCGAGGCGTGGCGCGAAGGCGAGACCGACTACGCCACCGTGGCGATGCGATTCTCGCTGGTCGACAAGACGCTGGAGCGCGGCACAGGCCGGCTCGTGGCCGGCAGCGAAACGCCGATCGAGGTCACTGAGGTCTGGACCTTCGCGCGGCGGCCGGGCTCCGACTGGGAGCTGTCGGCGATCCAGCAGACCAACTAAGCCACTTCCCCGAGCAGAACGAAGCGCCGCGGATTTCCGCGGCGCTTTTCGTTTGGGCGCGGGTTCCGCCGCGTGAACCGGATCTGTGCTGGCGCATTGAGAAAGCGGGCAACATGATAACGGCCGACCTTGTCGCCCTGCGGAGAGGAACGTGATGCGCTACGAGTTGTACTATTGGCCGACCATTCAGGGACGCGGCGAGTTCGTGCGGCTCGCGCTGGAAGAGGCCGGCGCGACCTATGTCGACGTCGCGCGGCGGAGCAAGGCCGGCGTCTCGACCATGATGAAGATGATGCAGGCCAAGACCGGCACGCCGTCCTTCGCGCCGCCGTTTTTGAAGGCCGGTCCGTTAGTAATCGGCCAGACCGCCAACATCATGCTGTATCTCGGCGACCGCCATGGCTTGGCGCCGAAAACCGAAGCCGGCCGGCTATGGGTGCACGAACTCCAGCTCACCATCGCCGATCTGGTTCAGGAGGTGCACGACACCCACCATCCGATTGGCACGTCGCTGTACTACGAAGACCAGAAGGGACCGGCGAAGCGGCGCGCAGCCGGGTTCCGTAAGGAGCGCATGCCGAAATACTGCGGCTATTTCGAACGGCTGATTGCCGGCAGCGGCGGCCCGTTCGTCACCGGCCGCAAGCTGACCTACGCGGACCTGTCGCTGTTCCAGATCGTCGAGGGTCTGCGCTACGCATTTCCGAGGTCTATGAAGAAATTCGAACGCAAGATCCCGGGCCTCATCGCGCTGCACGACCGCGTCGCCGCCCGTCCCAACATCGCCGCTTACCTCGCCAGCGACCGCCGCATCCCGTTCAACGAAGACGGCATCTTCCGGCACTACAAGGCGCTGGATAAGTAGTCATCTCGCCGTCATTCCCGGCGCGCTTCGCGCGCCCCGGAATGACGGCTCGGGCGCGCTCTGCTACCTGCTCTTCCCATCGACCGGCGTCATCGTCAGCGTCGCAAGATCGATGCCGTCGATGCAGGCGACGTTGAGGGCGATGACTTCGCTGCCGTCGGGCTTGGTGCCGCGTGCGAACACTTCGACGCCGCACTCGTCGCACTGCTGGTGGCTGATCGCCCGCTGGTTGAACAGATATTCCTTCAAGCTGTCCTGACCGGCCCGCAGCTGAAAGCTCTGCGGCGCTAGGAAGGTGAAGTGCAGGCCGCGCTTGGTACAGATCGAGCAGTTGCAGGCCGTGACCATCGCGAGGTCGGTGGTGCATTCGAACCGCACCAGGCCGCAATGGCAGCCGCCGGTGCAGACTTTCAGTCCGCTCATGGTGTCTCCCGCCTGTCGATTGCTCGTCTGGATCGTTCTACCAGAGCGGGGACAGGCATGGATAGCGCCGAGCAGAAGACTGCGCTGCCGATATGAAAAGCCCCGCGCGAGGCGGGGCTGGTCATCGGTCGTTGGGCAGGCTCAGGCGAGCTGATCGACCCGCGTGCCCTGGCCGGGCGGGAGCGCTGCCTTGACCGGCTGCGTCGTCGTCGAGTCGTCCTTGTCCTTCGGCGGGGGCGGCGGAGGCGGAGGGCTCGCCTCGACGGTCGGCTTCGAGACGGGCGTCGACGACACGCTCGAAATACTACTCATCATCGATCCTCGTAGGTTTGCGAGTGTCACCGACAACTCCCGGTGCGGTCGTCCGCCACCTGCGTGGCTTCGATCGCGCCCGTCATCGGGTGATGTGAGCATCGCGCCGGCCGGTGAACTTTGCGCGCAGCGGCGTGGTCGGATTTGTCTTAAATGCCGCGTTTCATCGCACTGCCACATCGCTCCCGTGGCGCGCCGTGTTCGAGCGGCGCCTACTCGTTCTTGTCGCGCGACACTGCGATCGACGAATCCGTCTTGCCGCGAACGCAGCGCATGTCGAGGCGGCGATAGCGTGATTTGACGTCGTTACCACGCAGCAGACCGACCCGGCCAAAGCAGCGTTTCACGCCCCGCAGCGTATCGGCCTTCGGGATCGTGAATACGATCGCCGATGCGCTCGCGATCAGCTCCTGAAACTCTGGCGACGGTTTTCGCGAAGCCGCGATGCCGAACACCTCGTTCTTCACCGTCCGGCTCGGACACCCCAGCCGCAACGACTTCGCCGCTGGATGCGACAGGTAGATCACGTTGGCGACGGTCTTCCCAATCGTCACGCCGTCGATCTGCGACTTAAGCTGCTGAGCGAGATCATCGCAGCGATCAGCGCGGGCAGGGGAGGCGAGGGCGAGGCTGGCGGCAACACCAAGAACACCGGCCAGCAGTCCGTCGCGAGCAAGAGCGTTGAAGGTCCGGAGCGACAAATGATCTGATTTGGCGAGCATTACTGATCTCCGAACAGCGGTGATATCAAATCTCATAGTTGAGCCGGGTCAGAATGCAAGCGCCGCTGTCGACTGAGGTCATTTGCTATACAGTCAAATGACTGTACAGCCGTACTCGGGCTATGGTCGCGATGTCTGATTTCGAGTGGCGCGCCAAAGATAGGCTGAACCAGACCAAGCACGGCGTCGGTTTCGGCGTCGCCCAATTGGCATTTCTCGATCCTGGATGCGTCATCGCTGAAGACACCGACCACAGTCGGGACGAGCAAAGCTTCTTCTGTTTGGCAGGGTGGCAGAGGGCATCGTCACGGTCCGGCTCACTCGCCGCGGCGAAAAGATCAGGATCGATCTATGAAGAAATCAACGGTCAAGTGTCGCAAAGGCGAAATCGGCCGGCTGCGGATCGTCGAGGACTTCCTCCCGTCGCCCGAGCAACTCGTGCTGCGCGAGGACACCGTCAAAGTCACCCTCAGCCGGTCGCGGCGCTCAGTCGATTTCTTTAAACGAGCTGCGGCAAAGCAGAAGGTACCATACCAGCGCATGATCAGGGCACTGGTCGATGCCTAGGCGGAGAGCGAGGCTGAAGAGCGGCGGGAAACATGCAGTCCGCTGGTCTCCCACCCATTTTGAACCCTTCAAAACTCCGCCAAAACCCCCTACACAGGGCCCCGGAAATCCCCACCCGAGGCCCTGCCCATGAACGCACCCACGCCTGTCCCGTCCGCCGCCACTCCGGTTCCGCCCTATAAGCACACCCCACTGTTTCCGCTGGGCAAGGACGAGACGCCGTATCGCAAGATCAGCAGCGCGGGCGTGCGGGTGGAGAAGGTGCTCGGCCGGGACATGCTGGTGGTCGAGCGCGAGGCGCTGCGGGCGCTGTCCGAGGCGGCGTTCGGCGACATCAATCATTATCTGCGGCCGGGCCATCTGGCGCAACTCCGGAAGATCCTCGAGGACAACGAGGCCAGCCCGAACGACAAGTTCGTGGCGCTCGACTTCCTGAAGAACGCCAACATCGCCGCCGGCGGCGTGCTGCCGATGTGCCAGGACACCGGCACGGCGATCATCATGGGCAAGAAGGGCTGCAACGTCATCACCGCCGGTGACGACGAGGCGGCGCTGTCGGAAGGCGCGCGCGACGCCTATCTGCGCCGCAACCTGCGCTACTCGCAGGTCGCGCCGCTGACCATGTACGAAGAGAAGAACACCGCCAACAACATGCCGGCGCAGTGCGAGATCTACGCCGAGGGCGATGACGCCTACAAATTCATGTTCATGGCCAAGGGCGGCGGCTCGGCCAACAAGAGCTTCCTGTTTCAGGCGACGCCGTCGGTGCTGACCAAGGACCGGCTGCTCGCCTTCCTGAAGGAGAAGGTGCTGACGCTCGGCACCGCGGCATGCCCGCCCTATCATCTTGCGATCGTCATCGGCGGCACCTCGGCCGAGTTGAACCTGAAGACGGTCAAGCTTGCCTCCTGCCGATATTACGACAGCCTGC
>NZ_JBMDXE010000354.1:0-19072 GCF_048594845.1 Rhodopseudomonas sp.
ACGACGACGGCCGAGACGAAGATCACGGCATGAAGTTGCGGTGCGCGCGATCCGGCCGCCGCCAACGCCAGTTCGGCGCTGCGCCGCCAGGTCTGATGCCATTCGGCGACGATCGGCCGGTACCGATCGTCGCGCGCCGCGGCCAGAAAGGCCTCGTAGCAGGCGATGTGAATCTCGCCTTCGCTATCCAGCTCTTTGGCGTACCAGCCGACCAGCGCATCGATCCAGGACTCGAGATCGAGTGCATCGCGCTGCAGCTTGAGCGCCAGCGCGCGCAGTCGCGCAACCTCCCGCGTCAACGCGAAATTCAGCGCGGCTTCGACCAGCAGATCGCGCGTCGCGAAACGATGCGTGATGGCTCCCAGCGACATCCCGATCTCGGCCGCGACCGCTCGATGCGTGACGGCTTTCAGCCCACTGCGACCGATCAGGCGCAGTGCCGCCTCCATCACCTCGCGCTCGCGCGCATTCGTCTCCGGCTCGATCATGTCCACCCGTTGACAGCCGCCCCATTTCGAGCGCACAAATTACAGAACATTTGTTCTGATTTAAAGATCATCCGTTCCATTCCATTCAACGAGACAGGGGCATGTCGCGCCGTGCCCTGCCAAGGAGGCCCGAATGCCGAGCTACCGGCTGCATTATTTCCCCGAATCCGGAAACAGCTACAAGCTCGCTCTGATGCTGACGGCGTGCGGCCAGAGCTTCGAGCCGGTCTGGACCGATTTCGGCAACGGCATCACCCGAACGCCGGAATGGCGGGCGCGCGTCAATGCGATGGGCGAGATCCCGGTGCTCGAAGAGGATGGTGCGCGGCTGACCCAGACGGCGCCTATCCTGCTGCAGCTCGCCGAGCGCTACGGCCGGTTCGGCGGCGCCACCGCGGACGAAAAATTCGAGGTGCTGCGCTGGCTGTTCTGGGACAACCACAAGCTCAGCAGCTACGCCGCGACCTATCGCTTCGCCCGCACCTTCATGCCATCGGCCAACACCGAGGTGCTCGCGTATTTCCGCAGGCGGATCGACGACTACCTGACGATCCTGGACACGCATCTGCGCGACCACGCCTTCGCGGCCGGCGACAGCCCGACGATCGCCGACATCTCGATGATGGCCTATCTGTCGTTCCCGGAGGACGAGACCGGCTTCGATCTTGCCGCGAGCCATCCGGCGGTGCACGCCTGGCTCGGCCGGCTGGCGGCATTGCCGGGCTGGCGCTCGCCCTACGACCTGCTGCCGGGCCAGCGGCTGCGGCGCTACGCCTGAGCGGGTGCCGCCCGTCAAGGCAGCGCCATCCGGCCCATCGCCCGTGCCACCGCGTTGATGAACCCCTCGCGGGCGTCCGAGTGCCCCTGCCCGCGCGGCTCCAGCACATTGCGCAGCAGGAAGCGGCCGGTCAGATCGAAGCCGTCGCGCAGGTCCTGTCCTGACCAGCCGATCTCACCGTCCTCGTCGCGCAGGAAAGCCGGCAGCCGCAGCAGCTTGTCGCGCCACGGCTCGCCGGCGGTGCGCGACACCGCCCCGCCCGATTTCGGCGAGACATAGATGAGGTCGGCGGTCGTCCCGGTCGCCGCGCAGGTCGACAGATCGAGCCCGAAACCGAGTTCGGTCAGCATCGCCAGCTCGAACCGGATCAGATACGCCGCCGCCCTCCCGACATCGTCGAAATCGTCGAGCGTATGCTCCAGCATCTCGTAGATCTCTTCATGCGGATCGCGCTCCGGCAGCAGCCGCGCGAGCGACGCCAGATGCGTCACGCCATAAACCGCATGCGACGAAGCCAGCATGGTCGCGGCGCGCAGCCGCGTGCCTTCGAGCTGGTAGTAGCCGAGATGTTCGTCGAGCCGCGCCCGCCACACCGCCAGCACGCTGTTGCCGGGCTGCAGCAGTGGCCGCATCCGCGACGAAGCCCCGCCGCGCACCATGCCGAGATGCCGGCCGTGCTCGCGGGTCAATAGCTCGACGATCGCCGCGGCCTCGCCGTGCCGCCGCACCCCGAGAATGATGCCCTCGTCGCTCCATTCCATCGGGCGACGCTACAGGATTTCGTCGGCCGGCGCAGCGGCCGAGCCCACCTTAGTTTCGGCGATGACGATATGACCGACGGCGGGCCTGCGACATCGGTTCGGTGGCCGCGCGCGGCGCAACGGTGCCGGGAAAGGCTCGGGGTGAGGACACGGCGCCCCCGGCTTCTTCAAGCCCCATCCGGCCCGCCGGCGTCAGCGCGCCGCCGTTCAGCACGTCCCGGTTCGGATACATGGACTGGAAGGCCGCGGGCTCCTGTGCCGACGCAGATGTGGCCGTGATGATCGCCAGCACTGCCGTCGCGACCAGCGTCTTCGCTGCCGTCATGGTTTTCTCCGTTGGATCGGACGCGCCAAGCTGGAGAATACCGAGCTTTGCACGCCGCAAATTCGACAGGAAACATGTAGGAGCGATCTGAACCGGCAGTCGGGCGGCACGGCTCACATATTCGCGACCAAGCGCTGGCGCAGGTCTGATCGCAGCCGAACGCCGCGGCCGGGATTGGACAATGCTACCCGGTAAACCAGCCGCGGGCGTCGCCGGTGTAGGACAGATAGACGCCAGCGCCGGTCAGCGCGCAGGACACGATGTCGATCCACAGCCCAGGCTCGACGCCGCTGACGCTGATGATCTGCAGCAGGGACACCACCGAGAACGCCAGCGACGCGGTCAGCACCGCGCGGGCCCATTTCTTGCGGCCGTGGGCGGCGAGCCAGACCAGATAGGTCAACAGGATGATCAGCCCGGCCGCGATGGTGTTGGCGGCGGCGATCACGCTCGCCGACATGTCGGCATCCATGGTGCGGTCCTGGAACGCGACGGAGATACAGTCGAGCGTCAGCGAAGCCAGCAGCAACACTTCGAACCAGTACACGTTGCGCGGGACGCTCGGCGTGGCGTCGGTCATTCCTTGGGAAACTCCAGGCCCATCTCGCGGTAGCGGTCCGGGTCGTTCTCCCAGTCCTCCCGCACTTTCACGAACAGGAACAGGTGGACCTTCTGTTCGAGAATCTCGCCGATCTCGCGGCGGGCATCGGCGCCGATCGCCTTGATGGTCGCGCCGCCCGCCCCGAGCACGATCTTACGCTGGCTCTCGCGCTCCACGAAGATGGTCTGCTCGATCTTCACCGAGCCGTCCTTGCGTTCGGTCCAAGTCTCGGTCTCGACCGTGGACTGATACGGCAGCTCTTGGTGCAGCTTGCGGAAGATCTTCTCGCGGGTGATCTCCGCCGCGAGATGCCGCAGCGGCGCGTCCGACATCTGGTCTTCGGGATAGTGGAACGGCCCCGGCGGCACCTTCGCGGCGAGCACGCGGCGCAGATCGTCGACACCGTCCCCGGACAGCGCCGATATCATGAAGGTGCGCTCGAAGGCGAGCTTCTCATTGGCGCGCTGCGCCAGGCCGAGCAGCTTTTCGCGCGGCACCAGGTCGATCTTGTTCAGCACCAGCAGCTTCGGCCGCGCGACATTCTGCAGATTGTCGAAGATCGCTTCGGCCTGCTCGTCGAGGCCGGCGCGGGCGTCGAGCAGCACGCAGACCAGATCGGCGTCGTGGGCGCCGCTCCAGGCGGTCTTGACCATCGCGCGGTCGAGCCGGCGCTTCGGCGCGAAGATGCCGGGCGTGTCGACCAGGATGATCTGCGAGCCGCCTTCCACAACGATGCCGCGGATCAGCGCGCGCGTGGTCTGCACCTTGCGCGACACGATGGTGACCTTGGAGCCCACCAGCGCATTGACGAGCGTGGACTTGCCGACATTGGGCGCGCCGATCAGCGCGACGAAGCCGCAGCGGCTGTTCGCGTCAGGCGTCTCGATCGGTTCAGACATCGTTGCTGCCACTCACGCCTTCGCGGGCGAGCATCACCGACGCTGCCACTTTCTCGGCCGCGCGCTTGCTGCCGCCGATGCCCTCGGCATCCTCGAGACCCGGCAGGCTGACGGCGACGCGGAATTGCGGATCGTGATGCGGGCCGGTGCGCTCGACTTCGCGATACACCGGCGTCGGCAGGCCCTTGCCCTGCGCCCATTCCTGCAGCACGGTCTTCGGATCGCGCAGCGACCGCGCCGGCTTCTTCATCCGCTCGGTCCAGTTGCGCTGCACAAAGTCGGACGCAGCCGGATAGCCGCCGTCGAGATACACCGCGCCGATCACTGCCTCGCAGATGTCGCCGAGCACCGATTTCCGCAGCCGCGCGCCGGCGCCGGCGCCGACCGTGCCGAGCCGGATGCCTTCGTCGAGGTCGAGGCTGCGCGCCACGTCAGCGCAGGTTTCCTTGCGCACCAGATCGGCGAGCCGCTTCGACAATTCGCCCTCATCGGCGTTCGGGAACGCGCGATACAACATGTCGGAGACCACCAGGCCGAGCACGTGATCGCCGAGAAATTCGAGCCGCTGATAACTGTCGGCGCGGTTGCGCGCCGACTTCAGCGCCGAGACGTGGGTCAGTGCGGTATTCAGCAGCGACGGATCGGCGAAGCTGTGGCCGATCCGCTGTTCGATCGCGACGGCCGTGGCTTTCGACTTCGCCTTGCTACGGCGCTTGCGGCCAGCCGGCTGCTCGGCCGCCGGCGGCGACGCAGGCTGGTCGCTGGCGGTCGGCGGGCTGTCGATGCTGGTCACGTCCTCGGTCATCGCACGATCGTGAAGATACGGCTCCAGCGCACCGCGGTCGGCCAGCGCCAGATCTGCCAGGCGTGTTCGCCTTCGGCGATCGAGAAGAAGATCATCTGCGCGCGGCCGATGATGTTTTCGTAGGGCACGTAGCCGACGGCGGACAGCACGCGGCTGTCGGTCGAGTTATCGCGGTTGTCGCCCATCATGAAGAAGTGCCCGGCCGGCACGGTGTAGACGTTGGTGTTGTCGTAGAAGCCGTTGTCGACGCAATCGAGCGTGTCGTAGCTGACGCCGTTCGGCAGCGTCTCCTTCCAGCGCTTGACGCGCGCGGTCGCCTCGGAGCCGCACGGATCTTCGCCGACATAGTCGTCGAGCCGCTCGCGCTGCACCGGGTTGTCGTTGATGTAGAGCCGGCCTTCGCGCATCTGGATGCGATCGCCGGGCAGCCCGATCACCCGCTTGATGTAGTCGGTGGAGTCGTCCTTCGGCAGCCGGAACACCACGACGTCGCCGCGGTTCGGATCGGAGCCGAAGATCCGCCCGGAGAAGATCGGCGGCGACAGCGGGATCGAGTAGTGGCTGTAGCCGTAAGAGTATTTCGAGACGAACAGATAGTCGCCGACCAGCAGCGTCGCCTTCATCGAGCCGGACGGGATGTTGAACGGCTGAAACAGGAAGGTGCGGATCACCAGGGCGATGATGAGGGCATGGATGACGACGCGGATCGTCTCGCCGATGCCGCCTTCAGATTTCGTACCGGATGTCACGCTCATCGCTTTCCCGATTTCCGTCGCGGTCGCCGCGCGGTGGACGATAGTTCTCAGGTGAAGCGAGCCGCTCCGCGATGAGAAACTGATTGGCGGCGGGGGCCGAAATCCGGACTCCCTCACCGTAGACTCGACCCGCCGAGGGTTCCGCGCGGTTGTAGACCGTTGTCGCGGAGCGTGCAATCAACTGTCCGGTCAAAACTCACTAATGCTATGACGAATCAGGGAGTTCTGCGCCCGGCGCCGACCTGCGGCGGGATCAGGCCGGGCTGTTGGGCACGGCCGAGATCACCACGAAGGCCTGGGCGAGCGGCCATTCGTCGGTGATCGACAGGTCGATCTGCGCGGTCATGCCGGCCGGGGTCAGGGCATCGAGCCGGGCCTTGGCCCCGCCGGTCAGCACCATGGTGGGGCGCCCGCCCCGCTGGTTGACCACCCCCATGTCGCGCCACCACACGCCCTGGCGGATGCCGGTTCCCAGCGCCTTGGAACAGGCCTCCTTAGCGGCGAACCGCTTGGCGTAGGTGGCGGCCACCATTTTCGGCTGCTGGTCGCGCCGGGCCGCCCTCGCCCGCTCGGTCTCGGTGAAGATGCGGTCGGTGAAGCGCTCGCCGTGGCGTTCGATCACCTTGGCGATCCGGGTGATGTCGATCAGGTCGGAGCCGATGCCGATGATCATGCGGCGGCGACCTTGGCGCGGCCGCGGTCCATCGCGGCGCGCATCGCCTTCACGGTCTCGCCGAGACCGACAAACAGCGCCTCGCCGATCATGTAGAAGCCGATGTTGAGTTCCACGATCTGCGGCAGGGCCGCGATCGTCTCGGCGGTGGCGTAGTCGAGCCCGTGGCCGGCGTGGACCTCGAGGCCGGCCGAGCGCGCCAGCGCCGCGCCGGCGACGATCCGGCGCCATTCCTCCGCGGCCTTGGCCGGCTCGTCGTCGGTGATGGCGTCGCACCACGCGCCGGTGTGCAGTTCGATCGCCGGCGCCTTCAGCTTCGCCGCCATCTCGATCTGCGCCGGATCGGCCGCGATGAACAACGACACCCGGATGCCGGCATCGTTGAACCGCGCGATCGACGGCGCCAGCGACTCGCGCTGGCCGACGACGTCGAGGCCACCCTCGGTGGTCAGTTCCTCGCGCCGCTCCGGCACCAGGCACACCGCATGCGGCTTCACGCCGAGCGCGATCCGCACCATGTCCGGCGTCGCCGCCATTTCGAAATTCAGCGGCTTGGAGATCTCCGCCTTGAGCCGCTCCATGTCGTTGTCGCGGATGTGGCGGCGGTCTTCGCGCAGATGCGCGGTGATGCCGTCGGCGCCGGCTTCGATCGCCGTCAGTGCCGCGCGCAACGGATCGGGATGGCGGCCGCCGCGGGCGTTCCGCACCGTGGCGACGTGATCGATATTGACTCCGAGGCGAAGCGGAGAAGCATTCGGCATGGTTGGACCTGCGGGACTAGCGACGTGAGATCTTGCTGTGCGCCGTCATCCGTTGACGCGCTCGACATGGGCCACCACCGCCTTGGCACGTAGCTGGGCGATGATGGCGCTGAGATGCTTGAGGTCGTAGACCTCGAGATCGATGGTGAGTTCGGTGAAGTCCGGCGAGCGCCGGCTCATGTTGATGTTGTCGATGTTGCCGTCGTGCTCGGCGATCACGGAGGCGATCTGCGCCAGGCTGCCGGGCTCGTTGACGTTCTGCACGAACAGCCGCGCCGGGAAACGCTGCGGCGTCGTCTCGTCGATGTCCCATTTGACGTCGAGCCAGCGCTCCGGCTCTTCCTCGAATTCCTTCAGCGCCGGCGAATGGATCGGATAGATGGTGATGCCCTCGCCCGGCGAGACGATGCCGACGATGCGATCGCCCGGCACAGCGCCGCCGTTCGGCGCGAACTTCACCGGCAACCCCGAATGGATGCCGCCGATCGGCACGGCCGGCCCGACCTTGCCGGCCTCGGGTGACGGCTTCACGCCGGGCTTCTCCGGCTTCTTGCCGCCGAACCGCGCGGTGCGCTCTTCCTTGTAGTCCGGATACATTGCGCGGGCGACGTCGGAGGCTTTCATCTCGCCGCGTCCGACCGAGGCCATCACGTCCTCGATCGAGGCTCGCGCCAGCCGCGGCAGCGCGCCCTTCAGCTTGTCGTCGGCGTATTCGATCTTGGCGCGCGCGAACAAACGCTCGACGATCCGGCGACCGAGGCCCGCATACTGATCGCGCATCGCCGTCCGGGTCGCACGGCGGATCGCCGCGCGCGCCTTGCCGGTGCGCGCCAGCGACTCCCACGCCGCCGGCGGCGCCGACTGCACGCTCGACGTCAGCACTTCGACTTCGTCGCCGTTCTGCAGTTCGGACGACAGAGGCGCGAACTTGCCGTTGATCTTGCAGCCCACCGCGCTGTTGCCGACATCAGTGTGCACCGCATAGGCGAAGTCGATGACATTGGCGGCGCGCGGCAGCGCGATCAGCTTGCCCTTCGGCGTGAAGCAGAACACCTGGTCGTGAAACAGCTCGAGCTGGGTATGCTCGAGGAATTCCTCGGGGTTCTGCGCCTCCGACAGCATCTCGATGGTGTGCCGCAGCCAGGCGAAGGCATTCGACTCGCGGTTCAGTAGCTCGGTCGGCGAGCCCGCGCCGTCCTTGTAGAATGCGTGCGCGGCGATGCCGTACTCGGCGATCTGGTTCATGTCGTGGGTGCGAAACTGCAGTTCGACGCGCTGCTGACCGGGCCCGATCACCGTCGTGTGCAGCGAGCGATAGTCGTTCTGCTTCGGCGTCGAGATGTAGTCCTTGAAGCGGCCCGGCACCATCGGCCAGGTGGTGTGCACCACGCCGAGCGCCCGGTAGCACGACGGCACGTCGTCGAGCACG
Source organism: Rhodopseudomonas sp. (assembly GCF_048594845.1). Taxonomy (GTDB): domain Bacteria; phylum Pseudomonadota; class Alphaproteobacteria; order Rhizobiales; family Xanthobacteraceae; genus Rhodopseudomonas. The sequence continues at coordinate 8,276 of NZ_JBMDXE010000354.1, forward strand.
ACGCGAAAGCCGTAGATGTCGGACAGCTGCTCGAAGCCGACCGACTTGCGCTCCATCTTGGTCCAGATCGAAAATGGCCGCTTGCGCCGGCCCGTGACCTCGGCGGTCAGACCGTTCTTGGCGAGGTTCGCCGAGAGCTGCGTCTCGATCTCGCCGATCAGGTTACGGTTACGTTCGGCCAGCGCGTCGAGGCGCTGCATCACCACTGCGAAGGCCTCGGGATCGAGCGTCCGGAACGACAGGTCCTCGAGCTCCTCGCGCATCTCCTGCATGCCCATGCGGCCCGCGAGCGGCGCGTAGATATCGAGCGTCTCTTCGGCGATACGCTGCCGCGATGCCGGCGGCACGAAGTCGAGCGTGCGCATGTTGTGCAGGCGATCGGCCAGCTTGATCAGCAGCACGCGAACGTCGTTGGAAATCGCCAGCAGCAGCTTGCGGAGATTCTCCGCCTGCTTGGCCTCGCGCGACACCAGCTCCAGTCGCTTCAGCTTGGTGAGCCCCTCGACCAGCGCGCCGATTTCGTGACCGAACAGCTTGTCGATCTCGGTCCGGGTCGCCTCGGTATCCTCGATCGTGTCGTGCAGCAGCGCCGCCACGATGGTGGCGTCGTCCAGCTTGAGGTTGGTGAGGATCGCCGCGACTTCGAGCGGATGCGAGAAATAGGGATCGCCGGACGCCCGCGTCTGCTCGCCATGCGCCTTCATGGCATAGACATACGCACGGTTGAGCATGTCCTCGTCAGTATCCGGATTGTAGGACCGGACCCGCTCCACGAGGTCGTACTGCCGCATCATCCGGGCTCGCGGCGCGCGTGGCTTCGTCACAGCGGGTGGCTCGGCCACCGCCGGTGCCGCCGAATCGGCCATCGCTTCCATCTGCCTCGATATGCGGCGCCCTGACGCCATTGCTCAAAACCTCGATCGCGGCGCCAAGCACCGCACGTGCGCTTCAGATCTTCTGGAAATCCGCTTGATCAACAGTAAAGCGTTTTGACCTGATGGGAAGATAGACGATCAGGAAAAGCTGCCATTCCGACAGAGGTTTGATCGGCGGCAAGGCATTGTGACCACCACCGAAAAACAAACGGCCCGGAGCGATCCGGGCCGTGTGCAGAATTGGGACATTCGCGAGCGGCGTTGCGCCTTACTCGTCTTCCTCGGGCTGCTCTTCCGGCGGGGCGAGGCCCTCAAGACCCTTCAGCAGCTCCTCTTCGGTCATCCGCTCCAGCGCGACCTCGGTGTCGTCGGCATCGACGCTGGCGCCGGCCGAACCGATCAGCGGAACGGTATCCTGTTCCGGCTCATCGACCTCGACGAACTTCTGCAGCGAGTGCACGAGCTCTTCCTTGAGGTCTTCCGGCGAGATCGTCTGCTCGGCGATTTCTCGAAGCGAAACAACGGGATTCTTGTCGTTGTCACGGTCGATTGTGAGCTGCGAGCCGGACGAGATCATCCGCGCGCGGTGTGCCGCCAGCAGCACCAGGTCGAACCGATTGTCGACCTTATCAATACAATCTTCCACGGTGACGCGCGCCATCGCCAGTCGCTCCGTTCAAAGGACCAAAATGCGGGTTATCGCGCGTAGGTATAGGTCGTTGAAGGGATGCGCAAGAACCAATTTGTCATTTGGCCGTATCCTGCCACTCTGATAATGACCTTTTTGTCGGCGTGGGGCGCACCATTCACTGGGACGAACACGGGTCTGACAACAAAAGGCTTCTTTTCAGAAAGAAAAGTATAGAATACCGGCCAATGCTTCGTGCGGTTGAAGATTGCGCCGGCAGCCAATGCCACGGCTATTCGTGAAAATTTGCCTTTCACGCGCGGTTTTACTGCCGCGCCAAAAGCTCTAACGACAGAACACGAGAGATCTGGATGTCCACCTCTGCGAGCAACAAAATCGCGCTCTTCATCGATGGCGCCAACCTTTATGCGACTGCAAAGACGCTTGGCTTCGATATCGATTACAAACGCCTGCTCAAGGAATTCCAGGGGCGCGGGACTCTGGTCCGTGCCTTCTACTACACCGCCATCATCGAAGATCAGGAATATTCGTCGATCCGTCCTTTGATCGACTGGCTCGATTACAACGGCTACACCGTGGTCACCAAGGCGACCAAGGAGTTCATCGACGCTTCCGGCCGCCGCAAGGTGAAGGGCAACATGGACATCGAACTCGCGGTCGATGCCATGGAACTGGCCGAGCACATCGACCAGATGGTGCTGTTCTCGGGTGACGGCGACTTCCGCTCGCTGGTCGAAGCCGTGCAGCGCCGGGGCGTGCGCGTCACCGTGATCTCGACGATCTCCAGCCAGCCGCCGATGATCGCCGATGAACTGCGCCGGCAGGCCGACATCTTCACCGACCTGGTGGAGCTACAGTCGAAGATCGGCCGCGACCCGGCCGACCGTCCGCCGCCGCGCGAACCGCGTCACCACGCGCCGCAGTTCCTGCAGCGTTCGGCCGTAATGGCGCCGCGTGGCGGAGACGACGATTTCGAAGACTGAGACAATGCCTGCGCGCGGCCCGCGGGCCGGCGTCCTGCCTGCGATCAACGAACCCGATCGTGACTGCCCGATGTGCCCGAGGCTCGCGGATTTCCGCCGCGAGCATCGGGCGCGCGAGCCCGGCTGGCACAATGCGCCGGTCCCCTCCTTCGGCACGGCCGATGCGGCGCTGCTGATCGTCGGCCTCGCGCCCGGCCTGCAGGGCGCCAATCGCACCGGCCGGCCGTTCACAGGCGACTACGCCGGCGACCTGCTCTATGCCACGCTGATCGAATACGGCTTCGCCAAGGGCAACTATCAGGCGCGTCCCGACGACGGGCTGCGGCTGATCGGCAGCCGGATCAGCAACGCGGTGCGCTGCGTGCCGCCGCAGAACAAGCCGCTGCCGGTCGAGATCAACACTTGCCGACGTTTCCTCACGGGCACGATCGAGACGATGCCGAAGCTGCGCGCCATCGTGCTGCTCGGACGCATCGCGCACGACTCCACGCTCAAGGCTCTGGGCCTTCGTGCCGCGCAGGCGCCGTTCAGCCACGGCGCGGTGCACGACGCCGGCCGGTTTCGGCTCTACGACAGTTATCACTGCTCGCGCTACAACACCAACACCGGCGTGCTGACACCCAAGATGTTTCGCGATGTGTTCGCCCGCGTCCGCGCCGACCTGGACGCGGCCGACTAGTCCTCGTCGCGCTGATCCTGCGCGGCCGGGGTGGCGTCGACCGGTGCCGGGCGCGCGGTACTCTGCCGCGGTGGCGCGTCCGCCGCGGCCTCGACCGGTGCCGGCGCCCACGGCCGGTCGCGGCCAACCGGTCGCACCGCCTCGATCGCGAAGCCGCGGTCCCTGCCCCAGGTTTGCCACAAGGCCAGCGCGCCGCGACTCTTGAGCAACTCGCCCTCGATCAGGCGGGCCGCGCACTCCGGCGGCGACCGCAATGTGGCGATCACCAGCGCCGCCCGCGCGCAGTCATCCGCCAATCCGTCGACCCGCAGAGACAGCGCGACCAGCCGGCCATTCGCGAGCGCAGTAACGCAGCCATCCGCATCGCACGACACGCCCTCGCGCAGCGACGCCGCATCCGGCATACGCGCATCCGCATCGGCGGACAGCCACTCCTTCAGCCGAAACACGTCAGCGCCACTCTGCATCACGCGCAATCGCCCATCCGCGCCGCGCACCGCGACCTGACGTCCGTCGCCGGCGATCAGGATGTCCGGCTGCGTCGTCAGCAGCGCCCACGTCGTCGCAGCAAGTAGCAGCAGCGCACCACCGTAACGCAGCGGCGTCTGCAGCAGGCCGAACAGCACGATGCCCAGCGACGCCAGCAGCAGCGGCCCTGTGCCGAACGCGGCCATTCGGCCGACTGCGCCCGGCAAGGTCGCGACCCAGACCGCGACCAGGATCATCCAGTCGATGCCCGCTTCCATGATCCGCCAGAACACGCCGTCCAATCCGAACGGCATCGCCATAAGACCAAGGAGCCCCGCCGGCATCACCACCGCCGAGACCATCGGCATCGCAAGCAGATTGGCGATCACGCCGTAAGGCGTGATGCGGTGGAAGTGATAGGCCGCGTACGGCATCGTCGCGAGGCCTGCGACCAGCGACGCCAGAGTCAGCATCACGATCTCGCGCCCGCCCCACAACGCCGCGCGGGCCGCCGCCGAACTGTCGGCGCGCGCGAACAAGGCCGGCATGCCGATCTGCACCAGCGCGACCAGCCCGAGCGTGGCCGCGAACGACATCTGGAAGCTCGGATGCACCAGCGCTTCGGGCGCGATCAGCAGCACGATCAGCGCGGCGATTGCCAAGGTACGAAAGGTGATGGCGCGGCGATCAACCATGACGGCGATCAGCACGACCGCCGTCATCAGAAAGCTGCGCTGCGTCGCGACTTCGGCTCCCGACAGCAGCAGATAGAACGCCGCCGCGACGAGCGCCGCAGCAGCCGCCACCTTCTTGATCGGAAACGTCACGGTCAGCGCCGGGATCAGCGCCAGCAGTGCGCGCACCACGAAGAACACCACGCCGGCCACCACCGCCATGTGATAGCCGGAGATCGACAGCACGTGGCCGAGCCCGGAGATGAACATCGCGTCGTTGATCGGCGTCGAGATCGCGTCACGTTTGCCGGTCAGCAGCGCGGTGGCGATAGCGCGCTGATCGCCGCTCAGCACCGAACGGATCCGCGCGTCGATCGCGTCGCGCAAGCCCTGCATGAGCGCCGCGTAGCGCAATCGCCATCCGCCGTCCGCGGGCGGATCGAGCGCCGCGATGCTGCCGAGCGCGAAGCCGGACGCTGCGATGTCCTGAAAGTACAGATCGCGGCCGAAGTCGTACGAGCCGGGGCGCAGCGGCGACAGCGGCGGCTGCAGCCGCGCCTTCAGCCCCACGAAACTGCCGACCGCCGGCGCAGTGCTTTTGCGTACGGAGATGCGGACGCGATGAAGGGCCGGCGCGCGGCCGGCCGCATCCATCTCGGTGATGCGCAGAACGAAGCGGTCGGTGCGCTCACGCTCCTCGCGCGTTTCGACGAAGCCCTTGAGCGAAACGGATTGCACCGGCTTGTCGAGCACCGGGTGGGCGATCCGCTGCGCTTTCAACGCCACCGTAGAGAAGCCGGCCGCGAACGAAGCGATCAGCAGCACCGCCGGAAAAGCCCGCGTCCGTCGTAACCCGAACGCCGCGACGCCAAACACACCTGCTGCGAAGCAGGCGACCCACGCGATCGGTTCACGGTCGGCAGCGAAGTAAAGTGCGATCCCGGCACCGAACGCGACGGGCACGTAAGGCAGCAGCCGGCCAGGCCCGGCCTCGGCGCGGACCCAGTCGCGCAGCGGATCGATGATGACGGTCCATAACGACGCGCCCCACGGCACCAGAGCGCCGGCCCGCGCAGCAGCGCGCACCGGCCACGTCCTGACCTTGGCTCGCCCCCGCTCCACCGTACGCATACTCCATCAGGCGGGTATGCAGACTGGAGCAGAGCGCGCGTGCCGGCAACATGCGCCGGCACTAACTATCAGCTTTTACCGCCGACTTCCTTCGCGAAGGTATCGCGCAACCCGATTGTGCGGTTGAACACCGGCTTGGCGGCGGTGGAGTCCTTGTCGCGCACGAAGTAACCCTGCCGCTCGAACTGCATCGGCTCGTCCGAATTGCTCGCCGCCACCTCCGGCTCGAGGCGGGCGTCGGTCAGCACTTCCAACGACTGCGGATTGAGATCGGCCGCGAAGGTCGAAGCACTCGGCGCCGGATTGGCAAACAGCTGATTGTAGATCCGGATCTCGGCCTGCACCGACTGCGCCGCCGGCAGCCAGTGGATCGTTCCCTTGACCTTGCGGCCGTCCGGCGCGTTGCCGCCGCGGGTTTCCGGATCGTAGGTGCAGCGCAGCTCGACGATCTCGCCCTTGTCGTTCTTCACCACTTCGCGGCACTTGATGAAGTACGCATAGCGCAGGCGCACCTCGTTGCCCGGAAACAGCCGGAAGAACTTCTTGGGCGGTGTCTCCATGAAGTCGTCCTGCTCGATATAGATCTCGCGGCCGAAGGTGATTTTGCGCGTGCCGGCCGACGGATCGTCGGGGTGATTGATCGCCTCGAGCTCCTCGGTCTGGCCCTCCGGATAATTCTCGATCACCACCTTCAGCGGCCGTAGCACCGCCATCCGGCGCTGCGCCGTGCGGTTCAGCTCCTCACGGATGCAGAACTCGAGCATCCCGATATCGACGACGCTGTTGGCCTTGGCGACGCCGATGCGCTTGACGAACTCGCGGATCGCCGCCGGCGGCACGCCGCGCCGCTTCATGCCGGCCATCGTCGGCATCCGCGGGTCGTCCCAGCCGGCGACGTGGCCATCGCGGACCAGTTGGGTCAGCACCCGCTTCGACAGCAGCGTGTAAGTGATGTTCAGCCGGGCGAATTCGTACTGCTTCGGCTGCGACGGGACCGGCAGCTTCGACAGCAGCCATTCGTACAGCGGCCGGTGGTCCTCGAACTCCAGCGTGCAGATCGAATGGGTGATGCCCTCGATCGCGTCCGACTGGCCGTGGGCATAGTCGTAGCTCGGATAGATCGACCACGCCTCCCCGGTGCGAGGATGATGCGCATGCAGGATGCGGTACAGCACCGGGTCGCGCAGATTGATGTTGCCGGATGCCATGTCGATCTTGGCGCGGAGCACGCGTGCGCCGTTCGGGAATTCGCCCGCCTTCATCCGTCGGAACAGGTCGAGATTTTCCTCGATCGAGCGGTCGCGGAACGGGCTGTTCTTGCCCGGCTCGGTCAGCGTGCCGCGGCTGGCGCGGATCTCATCCTGCGACTGGTCGTCGACATAGGCGTCGCCGTTCTGGATCATCAGTTCGGCCCAGGCGTAGAGCTGGTCGAAATAATCCGAGGCGTAGAAGACGCTGTCGCCCCAGTCATAGCCGAGCCAGCGGACGTCGGCCTGGATGGAATCGATATATTCCTGCTCTTCCTTGGTCGGGTTGGTGTCGTCGAACCGCAGATTACAGCGGCCGCCGAATTCCTGGGCGATCCCGAAATTCAGCGCGATCGACTTCGCATGGCCGATATGCAGGTAGCCATTCGGCTCCGGCGGGAACCGAGTCACCACGGTCCGGTGCTTGCCGGCTTCGAGATCGGCCTGGACGATGTCGCGGATGAAATCGCGCCCAGCCTCGGTCGTTGCGTCTGCCGTGGTCATCAATCGATCTTTCTTCCTCAAACCTCGTCGCGTGCGCGGAAAACCGGCTCGTCGCAGCCATCCCGCACCGCCCAACAACCAAAGCACCGGCTTCGATTCGATCGAACCATGCTTTGGTCGGAACCCAAGGCGGTATCTGCCAAATCCGGGGCTCCGCGCCAACCCCCGCGGGCTGTGCGGAGCACTTTAGTTATGCGCCGATCCTGCTATACACCCTCCGCGCCGCTTGGGCGTGATTTCAATCCCAGTTTCGAATGACCCGACCCGTCGTTACCCGCTTCGCGCCCTCCCCCACCGGCTTCCTCCATATCGGCGGCGGCCGCACCGCTCTGTTCAACTGGCTGTACGCGCGAAAGCACGGCGGCAAGATGCTGCTTCGAATCGAGGACACCGACCGCCAGCGCTCGACCCAGCCAGCGATCGACGCCATCCTCGACGGCCTGAAATGGCTCGGCATCGAGTGGGACGGCGACACCGTCTACCAGTTTGCCCGCGCTGCCCGGCACCGCGAGGTCGCCGAGCAGCTCTTGGCGGAGGGCAAGGCGTATTACTGCTACGCGACCGCTGAAGAACTGGCGGCGATGCGTGACAAGGCGCGCGCCGAGGGCCGCGCCAAGCTGTACGACGGGACATGGCGCGACCGCGATCCGGCGGAAGCTCCCACGGGCGTCAAGCCGACGATCCGCCTCAAGGCCCCGCTGACCGGCGAGACCGTAATCGAGGATCAGGTGCAGGGCCGCGTCGCCTGGCAGAACGAGAACCTCGACGACCTGGTGCTGCTGCGCGGCGACGGGACGCCGACCTACATGCTCGCCGTGGTGGTGGACGACCACGACATGGACGTCACCCATGTGATCCGCGGCGACGATCACCTGATCAATGCCGCGCGCCAGAAGCAGATCTACGACGCGATGGGCTGGGAGCTGCCGGTGATGGCGCACATCCCGCTGATCCACGGTCCGGATGGCTCGAAGCTGTCGAAGCGCCATGGTGCGCTCGGCGTGGTCGCTTACCGCGCCATGGGCTACCTGCCCGCCGCGCTGCGCAACTATCTGGTGCGTCTCGGCTGGAGCCATGGCGATCAGGAAATATTTACCACGCAGGAAATGATCGACGCCTTCGACCTGCCGGCGATCGGCCGCTCGGCGGCGCGGTTCGACTTCGCCAAGCTGGAGAGCCTCAACGGCCACTACATCCGGCACAGCGATGATCAATCCCTCGTGACCCAGCTCGAAGACCTGCTGCACTACATCCCGCAGGGTCCGGCGATCGCGGCCCGGATCACGGACGCCACCCGCGCCCAGTTGCTTCAGGCCATGCCTGGACTCAAGGAGCGCGCCAAGACGCTGCTGGAACTGCTCGACAATGCCGGCTTCATACTCGCCGACCGGCCGCTCGCCGTCGACGCCAAGGCGCAAGCAGTGCTGACTTCGGAGACCCGCGCCCTGATCGGGCGTTTGCGCGCCGCTCTGGAGGATGTTTCGCCCTGGACCGCCGCCACCACCGAGGCGGCGATGCGCGGCTTTGCCGAGCAGGCCGGACTGAAGCTCGGCGCCGTCGCGCAGCCGCTGCGTGTGGCGCTGACCGGGCGGACCACCTCGCCCGGGATTTTCGACGTTCTGGCGGTGCTCGGGCGCGACGAATGCCTGTCGCGACTGGCCGATCAGGCTGCTTAGCGGACCGCAGGATAGGCCCGCAATCGGGCCGTCTTGCGGTGCACACGGCAATAAGCTACGCATTCCGCGTGTGCTTTTAGGCCAACCAGTCTCGCTCGCATCTTCGGTGCGCCGCCGCTGGTTTCGACAACGACATCGGGGACCACACGATGGACGCAACGACAAACAACAAGACCGCAACGCTTACGGTTGGAAACAAGACCTACGACCTTCCGATTCTGACCGGAACGGTTGGCCCCGATGTCATCGACATCGCCAAGCTCTACGGCCAGACCGGCATGTTCACCTACGATCCGGGTTTTACTTCGACGGCGAGCTGCCAGTCGAAGATCACCTACATCGATGGTGACGCAGGCGTTCTGCAGTATCGCGGCTACCCGATCGAACAGCTCGCCGAAAAGGGCGACTTCCTCGAGACCTGCTACCTGTTGCTGTACGGCGAGCTGCCGACCAAGGCGCAGAAGGAAGACTTCGACTACCGCGTCACGCGCCACAACATGGTGCACGATCAGATGTCGCGGTTCTTCAACGGCTTCCGCCGCGACGCGCATCCGATGGCCGTCATGGTCGCTTCGGTCGGCGCGCTGGCCGCGTTCTACCACGACTCCACCGACATCAACGATCCGCAGCAGCGGATGGTGGCGTCGATCCGGATGATCGCCAAGGTGCCGACGCTGGCCGCGATGGCCTACAAGTACTCGGTCGGTCAGCCCTTCATCTATCCGAAGAACTCGCTGGGCTACGCCGCCAACTTCATGCGGATGTGCTTCGCGACGCCGTGCGAAGAGTACGTCGTCAACCCGGTGCTGGCGAACGCGCTCGACAAGATCTTCACGCTGCACGCCGACCACGAGCAGAACGCTTCGACCTCGACGGTCCGTATCGCCGGCTCGTCCGGCGCCAACCCGTTCGCCTGCATCGCGGCCGGCATCGCCTGCCTGTGGGGTCCGGCGCATGGCGGCGCCAACGAAGCGGCGCTGACGATGCTGAAGGAAATCGGCGACGTCTCCAACATCCCGGACTTCATCGCCAAGGTGAAGGACAAGAACTCGTCGGTGCGGCTGATGGGCTTCGGCCACCGCGTTTACAAGAACTACGATCCGCGCGCCAAGATCATGCAGGAAGTCTGCCATCAGGTGCTGGCCGAGACTGGCCATGGCGGCGACCCGCTGCTCAAGGTCGCGATGGAGCTCGAGAAGATCGCGCTCAGCGATCAGTACTTCATCGACCGCAAGCTGTACCCGAACGTCGACTTCTATTCGGGTATTACGCTGAAGGCGATGGGCTTCCCGACCGACATGTTCACCGTGTTGTTCGCCGTCGCCCGCACCGTCGGCTGGATCAGCCAGTGGAGCGAGATGATCGAGGATCCGCAGCAGAAGATCGGCCGTCCGCGCCAGCTCTTCACCGGCGCCACCACCCGCGACTACGTCGATATCGACAAGCGTGGCTGATCGCTCCCGCTCTCTGAAAACACAACCGGCGAACCGCCAGGCGGTTCGCCGTTTTGCTTTGTGCCTGTGCCGGATTGAAGCCGGCTCGCAGCCTCAGTAGCGCGCGCGATCCGGCAGGGTGCGGAATTCCTGCCACACCTTCTGCGCGTCACTTCGCATCATCTGCGCGATCGTCACCTGGCGTTTGGCGTAGGGCTTCTTCATGTCGGCGCCGATATTCGAATCGTCGAACAGATCGGCGTAGTCGGTCCACGACGCTGCGTAGAAGATGCGGTCGAGCCGCGCCCAATAGGCCGTCGCGTAGCACATCGGGCAGCATTCGCAGCTGGTATACATGGTGGCGCCGCGCAAGTTCGGAGCGCCGACCTTCTTGCATGCAGCGCGGATCGCATTGACCTCGGCATGCGCCGACGGATCATTGTCGCGCAGCACGCTGTTGCCCGTCGCCGAGAGCACT
>NZ_JBMDXE010000355.1:0-19015 GCF_048594845.1 Rhodopseudomonas sp.
CCCCGCAAGGGGGGAGGGAGCAGGCCGCGCTTGTCGCGCCGGCCTCCTCAATTCCAACGCGTCACACCCGCTCGATGATGGTCGCGGTGCCCATGCCGCCGCCGATGCACAGCGTCACCAGCGCGGTCGCCTTGCCGGTGCGCTCGAGCTCGTCCAGCACGGTGCCGAGGATCATCGCGCCGGTGGCGCCGAGCGGATGGCCGAGCGCGATCGCGCCGCCATTGACGTTGATCTGGTCCTTGTCGATCTCGAACGCCTGCATGTAGCGCAGCACGACCGAGGCGAACGCCTCGTTGAGTTCGAACAGATCGATGTCGCTCTTCTTCATGCCGGAGCGCTCGAACAGCTTCTTGGTGACGTCGACCGGACCGGTCAGCATCATCGCCGGCTCCGAGCCGATATTGGCGAAGGCGCGGATTTTGGCGCGCGGCTTCAGGCCGTGCTTGTCACCGGCTTCCTTGCTGCCGAGCAGCACCGCGCCGGCGCCGTCGACGATCCCGGACGAGTTGCCGGCGTGGTGGACGTAGTTGACCTTCTCGACTTCCGGGTGCGACTGGATCGCCACCGCGTCGAAACCGCCCATCTGGGCCAGCGGCGCGAACGACGGCTGCAGCTGCGCCAGCGACTGCATCGTGGTCGACGGCCGCATATGCTCGTCCTTGGCCAGGATGGTCAGGCCGTTGATGTCCTTGACCGGCACCACCGACTTGTCGAACCGGCCTTCGTCCCACGACTTCGCGGCGCGCTGCTGGCTCTGCACCGCATACGCATCCACATCATCGCGCGAAAAGCCGTACTTGGTGGCGATCAGGTCGGCCGACACGCCCTGCGGCATGAAGTAGGACGGCACCGCCATCGACGGGTCCATCGGCCAGGCGCCGCCCGAGGCGCCGATGCCGATGCGGCTCATCGATTCCGCACCGCCGCCGATCACCAGCTCGTGCTGGCCGCTCATGATCTGCGCCGCCGCGAAGTTCACCGCGTCGAGACCCGAGGCGCAGAACCTGGAGATCTGCACGCCCGGCACCGCTTCGCCGAGGCCGGCATTCATCGCCGCGAACCGCGCGATGTCCGAGCCCGCTTCGCCGACCGGATCGACCACGCCCATCACGACGTCGTCGACCACGTCCTTCTTGAGGTTATTACGGTCCTTCAGCGCCTTCAGCGGCACCGTGGCGAGCGCCAGCGCGGTCACCTCGTGCAGCGAGCCATCGGCCTTGCCGCGGCCGCGCGGGGTGCGAACGTGATCGTAGATATAGGCTTCGGGCATGGGGTCTCTCCCGTTTCGGTCCGTGCTCAGACTGCCGGACGAATTGAACAAGGGCATGTCGGTGCGTCATTGCGAGGAGCGGAGCGACGAAGCAATCCAGTCTTGGTGTGCGGCATGGATTGCTTCGCTGCGCTCGCAATGACGATCATTCGTTGCAGCAGGTCGTGATCAGAACGCTTCCGCCGGCAATTCCATGGTGGTGGCGCTGCCGGTCTGCAGCCGCGCCAGATGCAGCGCGGTGGCGGGTAGCGTCCGTTCCATGAAGAAGCGGCCGGTGACCAGCTTGGTGGTGAGATAGGGCGTGGCGCCGCTGGCGGCAATCTTGTCCTGCGCCACCTTGGCCATCTTGGCCCACATGTAGCCGCAGGCGACCAGGCCGAACAGATGCATGTAGTCAGTGGCGCCGGCGCCGGCATTGTCGGGCGCCGCCATCGCGTTCAGCATCAGCCAGGTGGTGGCCTGCTGCAGATGGCCGAGCGAGGTCGACAGCGGGGTGACGAACGGCTTCATCGCCTCGTCGCCGCCGTGCTCCTTGGCGAACGCGCCGACCTCGGCGAAGAACGCCATCACGGCGCGGCCGCCGTCGCGCGGCAGCTTGCGGCCGACGAGGTCGAGCGCCTGGATGCCGTTGGCGCCCTCGTAGATCATCGCGATGCGGGCGTCGCGGACGAACTGCTCGACGCCGTTGGCGTGGATATAGCCGTGGCCGCCATAGATCTGCTGCGCCATCACGGTGTTGGCGAAGCCGGTGTCGGTGAGCACGCCCTTCAGCACCGGCGTCATCAGGCCGAGATGATCGTCGGCGGCCTGCCGCTCCTTGGCGTCGTCCGAGCGATGCGCGACGTCGCTCTTCAACGCGGTCCACAGCACCAGCGCGCGGGCCGCCTCGTTGAACGAGCGCATCGTCAGCAGTGCACGGCGGATATCGGGATGCACGATGATCGGATCGGCCGGCTTGTCGGTCGCCTTCGGACCCGACAGCGCGCGGCCCTGCAGCCGCTCGCGGGCGTATTCGACGGCGTTCTGATACGCGACTTCCGATTGCGCGAGGCCCTGCACCGCGACGCCGAGACGGGCCTCGTTCATCATCACGAACATGCCCTGCATGCCCTTGTTCTCTTCGCCGATCAGCCAGCCGGTGGCGTCGTCGTAGTTCATGGTGCAGGTGGCGTTGCCGTGGATGCCCATCTTGTGCTCGATCGAGCCGCACACCACGCCGTTGCGCGCGCCGACCGAGCCGTCGGCATTCACCAGAAACTTCGGCACTACGAACAGCGACACGCCCTTGATCCCGGCGGGCGCGCCTTCGATCCGCGCCAGCACCAGATGGATGATGTTGTCGGCCATGTCGTGCTCACCGGCCGAGATGAAGATCTTGGTGCCGGTGATCTTGTAGCTGCCGTCCGCCTGCTTCACCGCCTTGGTGCGCAGCAGGCCGAGATCGGTGCCGCATTGCGGCTCCGTCAGGTTCATGGTGCCGGTCCACTCACCCGACACCATCTTCGGCAAGTAAGTCTGCTTCTGCTCCGGCGAGCCGTGGACGTTGAGCGCCGCCGCCGCGCCCATGGTCAGGCCCGGATACATCGCGAACGCCATGTTGGCGGAGTTGAGGAATTCCTGCACGGTCTGGGTCAGCGTGATCGGCAGGCCCTGGCCACCATATTCGGGCGGCGACGACAGGCCCATCCAGCCGCCTTCGGCGATCTGCTTGTAGGCTTCCTTGAAGCCCTTCGGCGGGGTGACGCTGCCGTCGTCGTGGCGGGTGCAGCCCTGCTCGTCGCCGACCGCGTTGAGCGGATGCAGCACTTCCTCGCTGAGCCGCGCCGCCTCGTTGATGATCGCGTCGCGCACGTCCGGCGCCGCATCGGCGAAGCCGGGCAGATTGTTGTAGCGGTCGAACTGAAACACGTCGTTCAGCAGGAAGCCGACATCTTCAACGGGAGCCTTGTAGATCGTCATGCGTGTCTCTCGATCGGATCAGGTGTGAGAAGTGTACGCCAAGTGGGAGGAAGTCGGAGGGCGGCCACGAGGAATTGACTGAGGTGCCGGCGCGCTATTGACGCGTCAGTTGCTCCCCCATCAGCCGATGCAGCAGATTGATCGCCTTCAATGGCCGGACCATGACCTTGAAGTTCGTAATCCGTCCATCGTCCGCGAAGGTGATGATATCGACGCCGTTGAGCTTGATGCCTTCGATTTCGTTCTCGAATTCGAGCACCGCGCCATTCGCGCTGCGCCATTCACCCACATAGGTGAAGCCGGGGCCGCCCAATACCTTTTCGGCGGCCGTGAGGTACTTGAACACGATGTCACGCCCGACCTGGGGCGTGTGCACCACCGGGCTCTCGAACACCGCATCGGGATGCAGCAGCTCCCACAGCGCGGCTTTGTCGTGGTCCTTCATGAAGGCGTACCACGCGTCGAGCCCGGTCGATGCCATCGATTATGCTCCGATTAGTAAGAACTGATTGCAAGACGCGCGAAGCGACGGCAGCCGTGACCAGCGACCGTCGGCGGCGTCATCGCGCACGCTCGATCGTAGCAGCCAAAGCCGCCCCGGTTGCAGATTGGATCAGAAGAACTGGCTGATTGCGACGACGCGTCACGCCGAGGTCGCAATGACCGCACACGGCGGACAGAAACGGCAAGTCCCGTTGCAGGACCGCATTGCCACGCAGGATCGCTGTCATCGCCACCCATCGCGCGGCGTGGACCGCCGCACCCTTCCGGACCGTTTCCATACATCCCTGAATGGTGTCTAGCGGGACGGCTTGGCCCTGTCAATACACTGGTGTATGGTCGTTGCCATGGAAACGGATACCAAGGATCGGCTGACCCGCGCCGACTGGCTGGCGCACGGCCTGCGGACCCTTGCGCGGCAAGGGGCAAACGCCCTCAAGGTCGGCGACCTCGCCGCCGGCCTGGACGTCTCCCGCGGCAGTTTCTATTGGCATTTCAAGGACGCCACCGATTTCCGCGTACAGCTGCTGCAGCTCTGGCAGGAGCGCGTCACCGACCAGGTATTCCGTGAGATCGACGCCGCCCTCGTCGGCCCGGCGCGGCTGACGCATCTGATGAAGCTCGCCTTCAACGAAGACCGCAGCCTCGACCGGGCGATCCGCGCGCTGGCCGAGACCGACACCACCGCGGCCGAGATGGTGGCATCGGTGGATGCCCGCCGGATCGATTATCTGGCCAAGATCCTGATCGAGTCCGGGGTCGAAAGCCGGCGCGCGCAGTCGCGGGCCGAGTTCCTGTACTGGGCCTATATTGGCCAGACCGCGGTGCTGACGCCTGCCCACAGCGTCATCACCGAGGGCGACATCGACGACCTCAGCGCTCTGTTCACCCGGTGACAGACTGCGCGAAAAGCCGCGCCAGCGGGGTTTTTGCGAGCATCCCGCCAGTTTTACGGCGCTGCGGCTGTGATCCTTAACTCGGTATTTACCCTAACGCGAAAAAGTCGATGCCAGAGGCGACCCTCTCGCATTGGATACGAATGTCTTTCGGCACGGGACATGCGGGGAGGATCGCGGGCGCCGTAGTTGGCAGTTCGGAAGCGACCAGAGCATGAATCGCGTATCGTGGAGCGTCGAGGGTATCGAACCGTCCGTGCGCGAACGGGCGGAGGCCGCCGCCAAGCGCGCCGGCATGTCGCTCGCCGATTGGATCAACGGTCAGCTCGGCGACAGCGCTCCGCAGCCCCAGCCGCCGCAGCAGGGTCGTGCGACCGCAGCTCCCGCGCCGGGGCGCGCGCCGCTGGCCGATAAAAGCGCCTCCGAGGTCGCCGAGATTCATCAGCGGCTGGACGCGATCGCCCGCCAGATCGACCAGATCTCGCGCCCGCCGACCCGCGGCGAGCCGGTGGCGCGGCAGCTTAACGATGCGATTTCGCGGCTCGATGCGCGTCTGTCCCGGATCACCGAGCCGAAGCCCGCGCCCGCGCCGCAGCCGGCCCCGCCGCAGACCCCGACCGAGCGGGTCGAGCGCGCAGCAGCCCAAGTCTATCACACCTCGCCGCCGCTCGATCCGAACGCGCTCGATCTGGCGATCGCCGAAATCGCCGCGCGGCAGAGCGAGCTCGACGCGCCGGTGAACCGCGTGCCGCCGCGGCAGGCGCCGCCGATCGCGCCGGCCATGACACCGCCGGCCGCGCCCGCCGGCCCGGACTTCTCCAGCCTCGAGCAGCAGCTCCTCAAGATCACCAACCAGATCGACGCGCTGCAGCGCCCGGATCAGATCGAGCAGTCGATCGCGGCGTTCCGCGCCGAACTGGCCGAGATCCGCCACACCATCACCGAGGCGATGCCGCGGAAGGCGATCGAGCAGCTCGAGAGCGAGATCAAGTCGCTGGCGCGCCGGCTCGACGACACCCGCGCGGTTGGCACCGACGCCGGCACGATCGCCGGCATCGAGCGCGCGCTTGCCGAGATCCACTCGGCGCTGCGGTCGCTGACCCCGGCCGAGCAGCTCGCCGGCTTCGACGAGGCGATCCGCAATCTCGGCGGCAAGATCGACATGATCGTCCGCAACAGCGACGATCCGAGCACGATGCAGCAGCTCGAAAACGCCATCGGGGCGCTGCGCGGCATCGTGTCCAACGTCGCATCCAACGAGGCGCTGGGGCAGCTCAGCGCCAACGTCCAGACGCTGGCCGACAAGGTGGATCAGCTGTCGCGCGTCGACAGCAACAGTGATTCCTTCGCGGCGCTGGAGAACCGCATCACCGCGCTGACCGCGGCGCTGGAAAGCCGCGAGCGGCCGGCGCCGGGCGGCTCCACCGAGCATCTCGAAGGCGCGCTGCGCGCGTTGTCGGAGCGGCTGGACCATCTGCCGATCGGCAACGACAGCCCGTCCGCCTTCGCGCATCTCGAACAGCGCGTCACCTATCTGCTGGAGCGGATGGAGCAGGCCGCCAGCCAGCGCGGCAGCGGCAATCTCGAGCGCGTCGAGGAAGGGCTGCAGGACATCCTGCGGATGCTCGAGCGCCAGCAGGAGAGCTTCACCCGGATTGCCGACCTCGGCCGCAGCACCCCGCCGGCGTTCGACAACGGCGTGGTCGAGACCATCAAGCGCGAGATCTCCGATATCCGCTTCAGCCAGTCGGAGACCGACCGGCACACCCAGGATTCGCTGGAAGCGGTTCACAACACGCTCGGCCATGTGGTCGACCGGCTGGCGATGATCGAGACCGACCTGCGTGGCGCCCGAACCGCTCCGCAGCCGGCGCCTGCCGCGCGCGAGCCGGCCGAGCCGAGCCCGGCCGCAATGGCCCCCTCGCCGCAGATCAACCTGCCGCCGCGCCCGGAACTGCCCAACCCCGCCGCTGCGCCAGCTCCCGCGCCCGCCTTCGTGGCTGCTCCGCGCGACTTCGCGCCGGGCCGGCCGATGGCGGAACCTGCTCCGGCGCTTGCGCCTGAACCGCGCGCGATCTTCGACATTCTCGATCCGCAGCCGAGCCGCAGCAGCGCGCCCGAACCGCAGATCACCACGCGCTGGAGTGCGCCCGAGACGCTGCCGCCGGATCATCCGCTCGAACCCGGTACCCGGCCGCCGGGCCGGGTCGCCTCGCCGTCCGAACGGATCGCGGCCTCGGAAAGCGCCCTCAGTGAATTCGCCGGTGCAGCCAAGGCCGAACCGGCCAGCAGCTCCAGCTTCATCGCCGCCGCGCGCCGCGCCGCCCAGGCGGCCGCCTCCGCGACCGCGCAGCCGGGCGACAAGTCCAAAGCCAAGGCCGACAAGGCCAAGCCGGAAGGCGGCGCCGCCAGCGGGGCCGCCGGCAAGCCCGGCACGACCCTCGGCTCCAAGATCCGCTCGCTGCTGGTCGGCGCCAGCGTCGTGGTGATCGTGCTCGGCACGTTCAAGATCGCCATGAATCTACTCGACAGCACCGACCATCCCGTGCCGGCCGCAAGCCTGCACGAGACCGCGCCGCAGGACGGCCTTACCCCCGATGAGGACGAGGATGCGCCGCCAGCTGCGGCGCCGGCCGCGCCGACCCCGGCCGCGCCGTCGATGACCTCGCCGACCCCGATCAACCGGCAGTCGCTGTTTGCGCCGCAGACCCCGGCTGCGCCGGAGCCTGCCCCGATGCCGCCGGCAGCCGCTGCTCCCGCCGACGTCACCGGCTCGATCCAGCCGCCCCAGCCCAGCACCCCGCCGGGCCCGATCGGCACCATCACGATCCCGGCCGGCGAAACGCTGCCCGAGGCGATCGGCGGAGCCGCGCTGCGCAAGGCCGCCCTGAAGGGCGACGCCGCGGCGGCCTACGAAATCGGCACCCGCTTCTCCGAGGGCAAAGGCGTACCCGCCAATGCCGAGGAAGCCGCCAAATGGTACGGCCGCGCCGCGCAGGCCGGCATCGTGCCGGCGATGTTCCGGATGGGCACGCTCAACGAAAAGGGCCTCGGCGTTCCGAAGGATCTCGACGTCGCCCGGCGCTACTACGTCAAGGCGGCCGATCGCGGCAACGCCAAGGCGATGCACAATCTCGCGGTGCTGGAAGCCGATGGCGGCGGTCGCGGCGCCAACTACAAGAGCGCTGCCGAGTGGTTCCGCAAGGCGGCCGTTCGCGGCGTCGCCGACAGCCAGTTCAACCTCGGCATCCTGTATGCCCGCGGCATCGGCGTCGAACAGAACCTAGCCGAGTCGTTCAAATGGTTTAGCCTCGCCGCCGCCCAGGGCGACACCGACGCCGGCCACAAGCGCGACGATGTCGCCAAGCGGCTCGATCCGCAGTCGCTGTCGGCCGCCAAACTGGCGATCCAGACCTTCACGGTCGAGCCGCAGCCCGACGACGCCGTCAAGGTCGCCGCCCCGGCCGGCGGCTGGGACGGGCAGCCCGCCGCCGCGGCCAAGTCGGCCGCAGCGGGCAAGCGCGCGGCGCGCTGAGCGAACTGTTCACCACCGCACGACGTCACGGCGGCGCGGGCCGAAAAAGCCCCGCCGTCGCGGATTCTTTAATCCCCGGTCAGGCTGATATCGGTTATGGAGGGCGACGCGGGCTTCGGTAGTCCGCGGTTTCAGCCCCAGCGACGAACTGCGAAGCGACCGCGCGTGCAGCTTTATCTTCCGATCGCAGACCTTCCGGTCAACGTCCTGCTCATCCTGGCGATGGGCGCTGCGGTCGGGTTCGTGTCCGGCATGTTCGGCGTCGGCGGCGGCTTCCTGATGACGCCGCTGCTGATCTTCATCGGCATCGCCCCCGCCGTCGCGGTGGCCTCCGTCACCAGCCACATGGCCGCGTCGTCGTTCTCGGGCGCGCTGTCGTATTGGCGGCGGCGCGCGATCGATCCGATGCTGGCGTTCGTCCTGTTATGCGGCGGCATCGCCGGGACCGCGCTCGGCGTGTGGTTCTTCGTGCTGATGCGCTCGGTCGGCCAGCTCGACCTAATGATCGCGCTGTCCTACGTCGTGCTGCTCACCGCGGTCGGCGGACTGATGGTGTATGAGGGCCTCCGCGCCATCCTGCGCACCCGGCGCGGCCAGGTGGCGCTCGCCGGCCGCACCGGCAACCGCAACTGGATCCACGCGCTGCCGCTGAAGATCCGGTTCAAGCGCTCCAAGATGTATCTGTCGGTGATCCCGGTGGCGGCGATCGGCCTGCTGATCGGATTCATCGGCGCCGTGATGGGCGTCGGCGGCGGCTTCATCCTGGTGCCGATGCTGATTTATCTGCTGCGGGTGCCGACCAGCATGGTGGTGGGCACCTCGATGGTGCTGACGCTGGTGACGATGCTGATCGCCACCGTGCTGCACGCCGCCACCAATCATCTGGTCGACGCCGTGCTGGCGCTGATCCTGATGATCGGCGGCGTCACCGGCGCGCAGTTCGGCGCCCGGGCCGGCCAGCGCATCCGCGGCGAACAGCTCCGGCTGCTGCTCGGCCTCCTCGTGCTCGCGGTCGGTATCCGCTTTGCCATCGATCTCGGCATCAAGCCGGACGAATTGTTCACCCTGCGCGAAACCGGGCCGATCTGATGGCCGGGCACGCCGCACACGCGCTCCTCGTGATGCTGCTGACGCTGCTCGCGCTCGCCTCTCCGGCCTGCGCCGAAAAGCTGATCGTGTCGGTCTCCAATGCCCGGGTGACGGTGACGCCGAATTACTCCGGCGGCGAACTGGTGCTGTTCGGCTCGGTCGAGCGCGACAACCCGGCGCCGGTCGAGCAGATGCCTTACGATCTGGTGGTCACGGTGATCGGCCCGCGCGCCGACATGGTGACGCGCCGCAAGGAGCGCCGTTTCGGCATCTGGATCAACACCGATTCCCGGCAGTTCCTGATGGTGCCGAGCTATCTGGCGGTGTTCTCCAACAAGCCACTCGAGGCGATCGCGCCGTCCGAGGTGCGCCGGCGGCAGCAGCTCGGCATCAGGCACACGCTGCTGACGCAGCGGATCGGCACCGACTATGCGGACGTCGTCGCCGACGATCAGTTTCGTACCGCCTTCGTCCGGCTGCGCGAAGAGCGCAAGCTCTACGAGGAAGATCCGGCCGCGGTGAAATTCCTGACCCCGACGCTGTTCCGCACCGGCATCCCGCTGCCCGCTGAAGTGCCGATCGGCAGCTACGAGGTGCAGATCAAGCTGTTCGGTCAGGGCGAATTGCTGACCCAGACCGAGACCTCGTTCGAGATCGCCAAGGTCGGCTTCGAACAATTCGTCGCCACCGCGGCGAAGCAACACGGCATCCTCTACGGCCTGATGACCGCCCTGATGGCGCTCGCCACCGGCTGGATGGCCTCGATCGTGTTCAGGCGGGACTAATTCCCCCATGTGTCCCGCATCTGCGGCGCACCGCTTCGCGCTGTACCGCGCGCGGGACACTCATCAGCCCCAAGCGGCGGGCTTACAAGAAATACCCCACCGCCATCGCCGCGACGCTAAGCGCCATCGCGGCGGTCGACAGCCAGCCGAGCCAGTACAGCCAGCCGCGGATCACGAACTGCTTCATGATCGAGCGCCGTCCCACCATCAGCATCAGCAGCACCATGACCGGCACCGCCAGCACGCCGTTGATCACCGCGCTCCAGTACAGCGCCGAGATCGGATTGATCGGCGCGAAGTTCATGCCGACGCCGAGCGCGCCGGCCAGTGCCAGCACGCCATAGAACGCGCGCGCCTCCTTGGGCTTGCGGGCGAGGCCGACCGGCCAGCGCCGGCCCTCGCCGACCGCATAGGCGGCCGAGCCGGCCAGCACCGGAATTGCCAAGAGGCCGGTGCCGACGATGCCGAGCGCAAAAATCCATTCGGCGAGCGGCCCGGCGATCGGCTTCAACGCTTCGGCCGCCTGCGCCGAGGTCTGAATGTCGGTCTTGCCGGCGGCGTGCAGCGTCGCCGCCGCCGTGGTGATGATCGCGAGCGCGATCAGATTGGAGAACGCCATGCCGA
The DNA here is from genome assembly GCF_048594845.1 of Rhodopseudomonas sp. GTDB lineage: Bacteria > Pseudomonadota > Alphaproteobacteria > Rhizobiales > Xanthobacteraceae > Rhodopseudomonas. The sequence goes on from NZ_JBMDXE010000355.1 coordinate 10,660, forward strand.
TCACGGTATCGGCGCGGATGCGCTGAAATTCGCTGCGGGCGTCGCGCGGCGACCTGACCAGCGGCTTCTTGTCGGGATCGATCCGCTCTTCCTCGGCCTCCTGCGAGGCCTGCCAGAAGAACAGATAGGGCGAGATCGTGGTGCCGAAGATCGCGACGATCGTGGTCAGATAATCGACGCTCCAACTGATCCGCGGCAGCAGCACGCCGGCCAGCGCCTGCGACCAGTCCACCTTGGCGACGGCGAGCGCCGCCACATAGGCGAACAGGCATAGCGTCAGCCATTTCAGCACCGCGACGTAGCGGCGATAGTCGAAGAAGATCTGCGCGATCACCGAGATTGCGCCGTAGCCGACCACGTAGAGCAGCGGGTGGCCGCCGATCAGCAGCTTCGTCGCGTCGCCCATCGCCGCGAGGTCGGCGGCGATATTGATGGTGTTGGCGGTGAACAGCAGCAGCACGATCGCGCCGAGCAGCCCGCCGGAGTAATGCCGGCACACGTTGCCGGCGATGCCGTGGCCGGTGACCCGGCCGACCCGGCCGGAGATTTCCTGGATCGCCGTCATAAGCGGGAAGGTCAGCAGCATCGTCCAGCCGATGCCGTAGCCGAGCTGTGCGCCCGCCTGGCTGTAGGTGCCGATGCCCGAAGGATCGTCGTCGGAGGCGCCGGTGATCAGGCCGGGACCGAGAGTCTTGAGGAAGCCGCGGAGCCGGAAGGTTTCGAGCCGCTGGACCTTGGGGGCGGACGGATCCGGATCGATGAAGTCCGGATGTTCGGACTTGCTGTTGGCCTCGGTCTTCACGCGCATCCCCGGCCGGTTCTCGCCACCGCGACAACCTAGCCGGAGACGGTTCGTTCCGGCAATGGAACGACGCTAAGCGGAGATCGGCGGCCGCAGTGTGACGGCGCGCGCCGGCCGCGTTACCAGATAGATGCCGATGGCCACCGGGACGACGCCGAGCAGGTCGCGCGCGTCGATCGCCTCACCCAGCACCAGCCAGGCGAACAGCATCGCCAGCGGCGGCATCACGAAGTGCCAGGCGCTGGCCGCGGTCGCGCCGTAGAGCTTCAGCAACCGCAGCCACAGCCAGTTCGCCACGGCGCCGCCCAGCACCAGGAAGCCGAATGCGCCGGCGAGCCGCCAGCTCGGCACGATGCCGCCGATGCTCGACAGCGAAAAGGCCAGCGGCATCAGCACCAGACCGGCGGCGAGGCTCTGGATGCCGTTGCCGATCCACAGGCTGCCCTGCGGCGCCAGCCGCTTGAACAGGATGGTGCCGGCGACGATCGAGGCGAGCGACGCCAGCGTGAAGGCGATGCCGTGCCATGCCTCTGCGCCGATCGCGATACGGTGCCAGACGATAAAGGCGACGCCCGCGACACCGAGCACCAGCCCCGCCACCTTCCGCCAGGTCAGCGCCTCGTTCAGCACCAGCGCCGCCAGCAGCGCGGTGAAAACCGGATTGGCACTGACGATCAGTCCGCCGATGCCGGCCGAGACGGTCTGCAGCCCGACATAGCCAAGGCCCAGATACATCGCGTAGTTGACGATTCCGAGCACCGCGTAGAGCGCGACGTCACGCGGTCGCAGATCCCAGCGCTCGCGCATCAGCGGCGCCAGCCCGAGCACCAGCAGGCCGGCCAGGGTGAAGCGCCCGGCCAGCAGGATCAGCGGCGGACAATCGGCGACGCCGGCCTTGCCGGCCACGAAGGCGAAGCTCCACAGCGCACAGAACAGCGCGATCTGCAGCGGGCGGGTGTTGAAGGTCGGGGGCGAGAGCGAGGTGGTGGGCGCGAGCGACATCGGGCAACTCCTGGGACCGATCCCGATCTAGGCACCCGCGTTGTCATTGGGAAATTAAATGATAAGATCGATACCAGTGGATTTTTGAATGGCGTCGCCCCATGCTCGATCTTGAATTGCTGCGCAGCTTCGTGTCCGTCGTGGACGCCGGCGGCTTCACCCGGGCCGGCGAGCGCGTGCACCGGACGCAATCGACGGTGAGTCAGCAGATCAAGCGGCTGGAAGACGATCTCGGCCAGCAATTGCTCAACCGTGCCGGCAAGGACGTCACCCCGACCGAAGCCGGCGAACGGCTCCTCTCCTACGCGCGGCGGCTGCTGGCGCTGGCCGAAGAGGCGCGCGACGTGGTGGCGCGGCCGGGCCAGGACGGTGCTATCCGGCTCGGCATTCCGGAGGATTTTGCCGCCTATCGGCTGCCGCGGCTGCTCGGCAGCTTCTCGCGCGCGCGGCCCGGCCTGCGGCTCGACGTCCGTGCCGACCAGAGTCTCAATCTCAGGCGCGATCTCGAACGTGGCGATCTCGATCTTGCATTATTAAAGCGCGAGGCCGGCGGTCAGGGCGCGATCGCGGTGTGGCCGGAGCGGGTGTATTGGGTGAACAGCAAGAACCATCCCTGCAACGTCAAGGCCGCGAGCGTGCCGCTGATCTTCTTCCCGGGCGGCTGCCTGTATCGCACCCGCGCGATCCACGCGATCGAGGCCGCCGGACGGCGCTGGCACATGGCGTATAGCAGCTCGAATCTCGCCGGCATCCAGGCCGCCGTCGCCGCCGGACTCGGCCTGTCGATCCTGTCGGACATCTCGATCCAGGCCGAGCACCGCAAGCTGACCGCCCGCGACGGCTTCCCGCCGATCGACCGCACCGAACTGGCGCTGGTGGCCGGTCCCGAAGCCAGCCCGGCGACGCTCCGCCTCGCCGACCGGCTCGCCGAGTTCTGCGAAGAGGTTTACGCCAAGGCGGCTTAGCTCGCGTACTTAGGTTAGCATGGCCTAGCTGAGTTGCTCGATGCGATCGCTGAGTACGTCCACTTCCCCCGTGTCATTCCGGGGCGCGCGCAGCGCGACCCAGAATCTCGACAGCACGCACACCGCGCGCGTTAAGATTCCGGGTTCGCTCACTACGTGAGCGCCCCGGAATGACTCGCGGTGGGGCGCGCCTACGAAAAGGAACCGCTCGGCGAGCGCCGGGCGCTCAGCAGCAGCGCGACGCGGCGATGGCGTGGAGGCGGTGATCGCCGAGGACGTGGGCGACGAAGGCGGCCGAGCCGAACAGCCGCGCGAACGCGGCGTCGCGGATGTTGAGGCCGCCGGTGTAGGCGCCGAACGCCGGCATCACCACGCGCTCACCATCGCCGGCAAAGCAGCGCCGCTCGACGCTGCGGCCGCGGCGGCTGACGCGTGCTTTCGGATGTAGGTGCCCGGCGATCTCGCCGCGCGCGCCGGTCGGCTCGTGGCGGAACGCGATCGCGCCGAGCATGACTTCGGCTGCGACGCTGCCGCCGAGATCGGACGGCAGGTCCGGATCGTGATTGCCGGCGATCCAGATCCAGTCGCGCCGCGCCTGCAGCGCCGTGAGGATATCGCGATTGGCGCGGCTGAGTCGGCCATGCGCGTCGCGGTCATGGAAACTGTCGCCGAGCGCCACCACCGTCTTCGGATCAAACCGCGCGATCACCGCGCCGAGCCGGCCGAGCGTCGCCACCGTGTCGTAAGGCGGCAGCAGGACGCCGCGCATCGCGTAGCTGGAGCCTTTTTCAAGATGCAGATCGGACACGACCAGCAGCCGCTCGTCTTCCCAATACAGCGCACCCGCCAGATCGGCGACGAACGTCGCGCCGGCGATGGTGACGCTGCAATCGGTGATCGGGAGCGGATCTGCAAACATTGTCGTCATGGCCGGGCTTGTCCCGGCCATCCACGATGAGCTCGGGGGAATGCTGTGTTCGTGGATGCCCGGGCCGTCGCCGCGCCGAAGCGGCTATGGCCGCGCAGGCGGGACGAGCCCGGGCATGACGGATAGTTCGGCGCCCCGGAGTGATGGGTTTCGCTTGCGCTCAACCCATCCTACGAGCGTTCCATCGCCTCGCGCACCAGTTCGTCGGCGGCTTCGGCGAGCAGTTCGTCGGAGGCTTCGCCGTACACGGCTTCGCGGCCGATTTCCAGCATCACCGGCACCGCCAAAGGCGACACGCGGTCGAGTTCCTTGTGGACGATGCGTCCCTTGATTCGCGTCAGCATATCACTGAGACGTCGTAAATCGAGCAACCCTGTGGCGGCGTCGGCGCGGGCGGCGCGCAGCAGCACGTGGTCGGGCTGGTGCTTGTTGAGCACGTCGTAGACCAGATCGGTCGAGAACAGCACCTGGCGGCGCGACTTCTCCTCGCCGGCAAAGCGCCGCGCGATCAGTCCGGAGATGATCGCCGCATAGCGGAAGGTGCGTTTCATCAGCGCCGATTCGGCGAGCCAGGCTTCGAGATCGTCGCCCAGCATGTCGGGATCGAACAGCGCGTCGAGATCGAGCCGGCCCTGCCGGATCATATGCGACGTATCGCCGAGCCCCCACACCGCCAGCGCATATTCGTTGGCGACGAAACCGAGCGGCCGGGCGCGGGCGCGCTCCAGCCGCCGCGTCAGCAGCATGCCGAGCGTCTGATGCGCCAGCCGGCCCTCGAACGGGTAACACACGAGATAATACTTGGCGGCGCGCGGAAAGGTCTCGACCACGAGTTCGCGCCGCGCCGGCACGCGTGACGCCTTGGTCTGCAGCGCCAGCCAGTCGCGCACCTGATCGGGCAGCCCCGTCCAGCTTCGCTTGTCGGCGAGCAGCCCGCGGACGCGTTCGGCCAGATAGGTCGACAGCGGAAACTTGCCGCCCATGTAGGACGGCACCCGCGCGTCCTTGTCGTGCGCGCGCGAGACGTAAACCTGATCCTCCATCAGCGCCTCGTAGCGCACGACCTCGCCGCCGAACACGAAGGTGTCGCCGTGCGTCAGGCCTTCGATGAAGTACTCCTCGATCTGGCCGAGCATCCGGCCGCCGCGCGCGATCGCGCCGGTGTGGCCGCTGCCCTTGGACTTCGCCGAGCGCACCAGCTTCACCTTCAGCATCGCCTCTTCGACGATGGTGCCGACGTTGAGCCGATAAGCCTGCCGCACTTTCGGATTGGCGACGCGCCATTTGCCCTGCTTGTCCTGCTTGATGCGGGCGAAGCGCTCGTAGCTCTTCAGCGCGTAGCCGCCGGTGGCAACGAAATCGAGCGTGTCGTCGAAATCGGCGCGCGACAGATCCGCATAGGGTGCGGCGCTGCAGACTTCGCGATAGAGGTCGTCGGCAAAGAACGGCTCGCCGCAGGCGCAGCCGAGGATGTGCTGGGCGAGCACGTCGAGCGCGCCTTTGCGCTGCGGCGGCGTATCCTGCGCATTCTCGGCGACGGCATCGATCGCAGCGGCGCATTCCAGCACTTCGAAGCGATTGGCCGGCACCAGCACGGCGCGCGAGGCTTCATCCAGCCGGTGATTGGCGCGGCCGATCCGCTGCATCAGCCGCGACGCACCCTTCGGCGCGCCGACGTTGATGACGAGGTCGATGTCGCCCCAGTCGATGCCGAGATCGAGCGACGAGGTACACACCACGCCGCGCAGCTTGCCGGCAGTCATCGCGTCTTCGACGCGGCGGCGCTGCGCAACGTCGAGCGAGCCGTGATGCAGCGCGATCGCCAGATTGTCGTCGTTCATGCGCCAGAGTTCCTGGAACAGCATCTCGGCCTGGCTGCGGGTGTTGACGAACACCAGTGTGGTGGTGTTGCGCTTGATCAGATCGTAGATCTCGCCGAGCGCATGCCGCGCCGAGTGCCCGGCCCACGGCAGCCGCTCCCTGGTATCCAGCATCTCGACGATCGGCTGCACCGCGCCGCTGGCGACGACGATGTCGGCCTGTTCTCGCGCGTCGGCACTTCCTGCTCCCCCCCCCCCTGGGGTAGTGGGCCGGGGTGAGGGGTGGGCGGCAAGCTCGGCGCTCGTGGCTTCCCCCTCACCCGGCAGCCTTCGGCTGCCACCCTCTCCCACGAGCGGAGAGGGGAAGAACGGCTGCGGCACCAGGAAGCGCGCGAGTTCATCGGGATAGGCGACGGTCGCCGACAGCCCGGTGGCGCGGAGCTGTGGCGCGATCCGCCACAGCCGCGCGAGCCCCAGTGATAACAGGTCGCCGCGCTTCGACGTCACCAGCGCGTGCAACTCATCGAGCACGATCCGGCGCAGCGAGCCGAACAAATACGGCGCATCGTCCGAGGCAAGCAGCAGCGCCAGCTGTTCGGGCGTGGTCAGCAGGATGTCCGGCGGATGTTTGCGCTGCCGCGTCCGCCGCGACACCGGCGTGTCGCCGGTGCGGGTCTCGACCCGGATCGGCAGCTTCATTTGCGCAATCGGCGCTTCGAGATTGCGGGCGATATCGACCGCGAGCGCCTTGAGCGGCGAAATGTACAGGGTATGCAGGCCGCCGGGGCGGGGCTCCGGTCCTTCGGCCCGCGTGCGGGGAGAAGGCGTCCCTTCGCTCAGCTCCACCAGCGTCGGCAGGAATCCCGCCAGCGTCTTGCCGGCGCCGGTCGGGGCGATCAGCAATGCCGCCCGGCCGGCGCGCGCGCGCTCCAGCAGCGCCAGCTGATGCGCGCGCGGCGCCCAGCCGCGCTCGGCGAACCAGCGGCGGAACCGTTCGGGCAGCAGGTCGAGGGGTGGATCGGTCTCGGCGAGGCTCACCAAGCCAAGCTAGGCATTCGGGCCGCATAGGTCGAGGTTCGGCGCGGGAAATGTCGCCGCCCCCCAAACGAACATGGCCGGGACGAGCCCGGCCATGTCGTAGCTGATCGTGGACCGGTTCCGGTCGATGGACCGGACTTACTCCGTGACCGCCTTGTCGGAGACGTCCCAGTCCTTGCCGTTGAACTGCATGGTGTAGAGCGTCTTGATCGAGGTGTAGTCGGTCGGCGTGTAGGAGTAGCTGACGCCCGGCAGCATGTGCGGCGTGCTGAAGCCGCCCAGCATCGACGCCTGCTTCAGGACGTTCTCGTGGGTGAGTTCGTCGCCGCAGCGGCGCAGGATCTCGGCCATTGCCACGGCCTGGCCGTAGCCCGAAAACGCGATCGAATTGTCCGCCGCGACGTTCGGCAGATACTTCTTGCGCAGCTCGTCGAACGCCATCACGCCCGGATCATTGGCCCATTTGGCCGAGCCGATGTCCTTGGTGTAGGCGATCGCCACGATGTCCTTGGCGTTTTCGAGGCCGGCGGCTTCGAGAATCGAACGCCCGGTCGAGCCGGCCGACAAGAGCTGCAGCGGCTTCCAGCCGAGCTCGGCGACCTTGCGGATCGACTGCGACGTCGCCTTGCCGGTGGTGATGTTGTAGAACACGTCGGCGCCGGACTTCGACAGGTTGATGATCTGCGAGTCGATCGTCGGCTCGGTCAGGTCGTAGCTGGCCTCGGCCACCACCTTGGCTTTGCCGCCGGCCTCTTCCAGAACCTTCTTGAACGGGCCGAGGAAGTCGCGGCCGAAATCGTCGTTTTGGTACAGGATCGCCACCTTGGCGTCGGGCTTGTTGGCGACGACGTATTTGGCGAGGATGCGGGCCTCGGTCGGGTACAGCGGCAGGCCCGCCATGGTCCATTTGAAGTTCTTCGGGTCATTCCATTTGGACGCCCCGGTGTTCAGCAGCAGCTGCGGAACCTTCTTGGAATTCAGGTACTTGTGGACCGCGGTCTGGGGCGCAGTGCCGAGCGAGCCGTACAGCGCCAGCACTTCGTCCTGCTCGACCAGCCGGCGGGTCGCTTCGACCGCCTTCGGGGCGCTGTAGGAGTCGTCGAGCGTGATGAACTTCACCTTGCGCCCGTTGATGCCGCCCTTCTCGTTGAGCATCTGAAAGTAGGCTTCGCCGACGCGGCCGAGCACGCCGTAGAGCGAGCCGGGGCCGGAATGCGGCACGGTCTGGCCGATCTTGATTTCAGTGTCGCTGGCGCCGGCATCGTATTTCTTCTCGGCCGCGGTCGCCGAGGTCGCGGCGAGCAGCAACGTCCCCAGCGCGGCGCACGTGGAGACGGATTTGGAGCGCAGGTTCATCAAGTTTCCTCCTGGTGTGCCGGTTCGCTGGCGCGTCCGGTTCTCGTTCTGCCGTGGCGTAGGTTCGCTCTTTCGGCAGCGGCATCCTGTGCGGAACACCGACCGTTCGCAACCCTGCATAGAGGTGAAAAAACGCTGATTTTCCCGCAGGACGGGAAACTCCGAGGTTTCTTCAGCGACCTCTCGCCGCAGCGTCCACAGGGTTCCGGCGCGGCCTGATTCGGTCCGTTAATCAGACGTTTACGGCATTGACGGCGGGCGAATTTCCGCGGGTGTGGCCGGCCGGGTACAGCCGCAAAGAGCGAACCGAGTTAGTTTCCGCCGATCATCAGGAAGGTACCCCATGAAAAAGATTCTCGCCGGTGTGGCGCTCGTTGGCTCTGCGGTCAGCGCTCAGGCAGCCGACCTCGCGGTCAAGGCCCCGTACATGAAAGCCCCGGTCGCT
>NZ_JBMDXE010000356.1:0-18010 GCF_048594845.1 Rhodopseudomonas sp.
ATTGACGCCCTTGTGGGGCTCCTTGCCGAAGAACTGCTTCACGACTTCCTGGATCTTCGGCATGCGGATCATGCCGCCGACCAGCACCACTTCGCCGATTTCACCGGCGGTGAGGCCGGCATCCTTCAGCGCCTTGCGGCACGGCTCGATGGTCTTCTGCACCAGGTCGTCGACCAGCGCTGCGAACTTGGCGCGGGTCAGCTTCATGGTCAGATGCTTCGGACCGGACTGGTCCGCGGTGATGAAGGGCAGGTTGATCTCGGTCTGCGTGGTCGACGACAACTCGATCTTCGCCTTCTCGGCGGCTTCCTTGAGCCGCTGCAGCGCGAGCTTGTCGTTGCGCAGGTTGATGCCGTGCTCCTTCTGGAATTCGTCGGCGAGGTAGTTGACCAGACGCATGTCGAAGTCTTCACCGCCGAGGAAGGTGTCGCCGTTGGTCGACTTCACCTCGAACACGCCGTCACCGATCTCCAGGATCGAGACGTCGAAGGTGCCGCCGCCGAGATCGTACACCGCGATGGTGCCGGCCTTGGTCTTGTCGAGGCCGTAGGCCAAAGCGGCCGCGGTCGGCTCGTTGATGATACGCAGCACCTCGAGACCGGCGATCTTGCCGGCGTCCTTGGTGGCCTGGCGCTGAGCGTCGTTGAAATAGGCCGGGACGGTGATGACCGCCTGGTCGACCTTCTGGCCGAGATGCGCTTCCGCGGTCTCCTTCATCTTCTGCAGAATGAAGGCCGAGACCTGAGAGGGCGAATAGGTCTGCCCGTCGGCCTCGACCCAGGCATCGCCATTGGAGGCTTTGACGATCTTGTAGGGGACGAGGCCCTTGTCCTTCTCGACCATCGGATCGTCGTAGCGGCGACCGATCAGTCGCTTGACGGCGAAGAAGGTGCGCTCGGGATTAGTGACCGCCTGACGCTTGGCCGGCTGACCGACCAGCCGCTCGCCGTCGTCGGTGATCGCGACGATCGAGGGGGTGGTGCGCATGCCCTCAGCGTTTTCGATGACTTTCGAATTCTTGCCGTCCATGACGGCGACGCACGAATTGGTGGTGCCGAGATCGATCCCGATGACCTTTCCCATGGTGCTCTATCCTTCTTTCTGCGGCGGGTCGGGCGGGCCCTGGCGGCGCACCAGTCCAAACCCCCAAATATCAAATGCGCGCGAGTGTGCGGCGGTGAGCCTCATATAGGAGGGGGGGTGGTGGCCGCAAGGACCGGCAGACGGCTGCGCGCACGAAAACATGGGCTTTAATGAATCCTGAACGGCCGCCTCGGCGTGCGGCCCGAGGGCCTATCCGCCGGCCGCTTGCGGCTCCTCGTCTCATCTGCTGCCCGATGTCTGGCTGCGCCTTGACGGCGCGGCAGGACGTGATCTGGTGAGCTCGCAACGAAGCACCCGCAGCGCAGCATCCCGGTTTCGCCCGGCGGTGACACACCATCGAACGGCCGCATTGCGATTTCAGGACACCCCGATGAGACAGATAGCGCGCCTTCTTGCGATCGCCCTGGCGGTCGCCGTCATCAGCCCTGCCCTTGCGGCCGACGTCATCTTTCCCCGGGGCATTCGGGTCGGCCTCACACCGATGCCGGGACTGACGGAGTCACAGGCCTTTCTGGGCTTCGAGTCGCCCGGCCACGGGGTGAAGGTGCTGCTCGCCGAGCTGCCCGGCTCGGCCTATGGCGAGGTCGAGACCGCCTTCAAGGCACTGCCCGACAACGCCGCCATGAAGGTGAAGCCGCAAAGCCTGGAGACGGCCGCCGGCACCGCCTACTACACGGCGGAAGACGGCGTTGCTGGCACCGACAAGGTGCGGCGCTACTCGCTGATCGTCCCCGGCAGCAAGGCTTTCTCCGGCTACGTGGCGGTGCAGATCGCCGACAGCGAGGCCGCCACCTACACGGAAGCCGCCGTCAAGAAGATGCTAAGTTCGGTCACCGTTCGGCAGGACGTCCCGGTCGCCGAGCAGGTCGCCCAGATGCCGTTCAATGTCGGCGAGATCGCCAATTTCAAGACGATCCGGACGCTGGCGCCGGGCGCCGCGTTGCTGCTCGCCGACGGCAATGAGGACACCGGCATCGAGGCCGCGCCGTTCATGGTGCTTGGCCTGATCGGCTCGGTGCCGGAGCAGGCCGACGACCGCGCCCGCTTCGCCCAGCAGGCCGCCGCGACCATTCCGGGGCTGCGCGAGGCGAGGATCACCAATTCCGAGCCGATCCGGATCGACAGCCAGCCCGGCTTCGAAACCCGGCTCGAGGCGATCAGCGGCAAGGACAATACGCCGGTGACGGTGGTGCAATGGCTGCGGTTCGGCAGTTCGAACGTGGCGCTACGGGTGATCGGCAGCTCGCCGCGCGATCAGTGGGCGGAAGCATTTCCGCGCTTCCGCAAGGTCCGCGATGGACTGAAGCCGCGCTGATCGCGCGGCTTCGCAGGCTTTTCGGATCAGGCCGCGCCGCCGGATTCGCCGCCATTGGCCGCGGCAGGCGTCGGCTTGGCGCCACCTTTGGCGACACCGACCAGCGCCGGACGCAGCACGCGTTCGCCGATCATGAAGCCGGCCTGCACGACCTGCACCACGGTGCCGGCCGGTACCGACGGATCGGGCACTTCGTACATCGCCTGCTGGAAATTCGGATCGAACTTCTGGCCCTGCGGATCGAATTTCTTGACGCCGTTCTTCTCCAGCGCGTTCAGCAGCGAACGCTCGGTCAGTTCGACGCCCTCGATCAGTGCCTTGAGGCCGGCGTCGGCATTGGCACGAGCTTCGGCTGGCACCGCGTCGAGCGCGCGCTGCAGGTTGTCGGCGATCTCCAGCACGTCGCGGGCAAAAGCGGTGACGCCGTAGGTCCGCGCGTCGGCGACTTCCTTCTGGGTCCGACGCCGCAGATTCTCCATCTCGGCCAGCGTACGCAGCATCTTGTCGCGCGCTTCGGCGGCTTCCTTCACCAGCGCCTCGTTGGCGCCTTCTTCCGGATCGTCCGGCATGATGTACGGCTTGGAAACGACCGGATCGGCGGCCTGCGCCTCGTCCTGGTTGTTGTCCTTGGGTCCGTTGGAATCGGTCATCACGCTACCTTTTTGAAGAAAACGTCTGCATTGGCCGCGAATGGGCTGGCCGGGATATCGTGTTTTATGCGGTGAAAATCAAGCGAGCGGGCAGGCGGGATCAGCCGCCCAGCATCTGGCTGACCACGCGCGCCGTATAGTCGACCATCGGAATGACTCGCGCGTAGTTCAACCGCGTCGGGCCGATCACGCCGAGCACGCCGACGATATGACCGGCGCCGTCGCTGTAGGGCGCGATGATGGTGGAGGAGCCCGATAGCGAAAACAGCTTGTTCTCCGACCCGATGAAGATTCGCACGCCCTCGGCGCGCTCCGCACGGCCGAGCAGATCGACGACGCCGCGCTTGGTTTCCAGATCGTCAAACAGCAGCCGCACCCGCTCGAGGTCTTCCAGCGCATGCAGATCTTCGAGCAGATTGGCGTGACCGCGCACGATCAGCTGTCGATCCTCGCCTTCGCCGCCGGACCAACTCGCCAGTCCGGCCGAAATCACCTTCTGGGTCAGCGCATCGAGTTCGGCGCGGTCCTGCGTCAGCAGCGTTTCCAGCTCGACGCGGGCTTCCGCCAGCGTACGGCCGCGGATCCGCGCGTTGAGGAAGTTCGAGGCCTCGGTCAGCGCGGACGAGGGGACACCGGGCGGCAGCGCCAGCACGCGGTTCTCGACCTGGCCGTCCTCGGCCACGAGGATCACCAGCGCGCGCTCCGGCTCCAGTCTGACGAATTCGAGATGCTTCAGGCGGACGTTGGACTTGGCAGTCAGCACCACCGCGGCCGCCCGGGTCAGACCCGACAGCCGGGTCAATGCCTCGCCGAGCGCCGCTTCGACACTCTGCGCACGACCGACCGACGACAGCTGAGCCTGGATCGACTGACGCTCGGGCTCGGTGAGGTCGCCGACCTGCATCAGCGCATCGACGAAGAAGCGCAGGCCCAGTTCGGTCGGCAGCCGGCCGGCCGATGTGTGTGGCGCGTAGATCAGGCCGAGCTGCTCGAGGTCCGCCATCACGTTGCGAACCGAGGCCGGCGACAGCGGCATCGAGATCAGGCGTGAAATATTGCGCGACCCGACCGGCTCGCCGGTGGCGAGATAGCTTTCGACGATTTGGCGAAAGATGTCCCGCGACCGCTCGTTGAGCTGGGCCAGGGCGGAATTAGGCGCGATCAGGCCGATCGGATCGTGGTGAGCCAACTTTGTCCTCCGTTACGCCTCTAATTTGTCGCTGCTCGCGCCCGGTTACAAGAAGGCAGGGAGTTGAAGGGGCGCCGTCCTGGTCGGCCCCTTGCCGCTGCGGCGCTCCGCCCCTAAAAGCAGCCCGGATCGCCATTTCCCGAAATTGACGGAGGATTTCCCATGCGGCCAAGCCGCCGTGCGCCCGACGAATTGCGCGCCGTGTCGCTCGAACGCGGCGTCGTCAAATATGCCGAGGGTTCCTGCCTGGTGAAATTCGGTGACACCCATGTGCTGGTGACGGCGACGCTGGAAGAGCGCCTGCCGCCGTGGCTGAAGGGGCAGGGCCGCGGCTGGGTGACGGCCGAATACGGCATGCTGCCCCGCGCCACGCTGGAGCGGACCCGCCGCGAAGCCTCGGCCGGCAAGCAGAACGGCCGCACCGTCGAGATCCAGCGCCTGATCGGGCGTTCGCTGCGCTCGATCGTCGATCTGCAGGCGCTCGGCGAACGCCAGATCACCGTCGATTGCGACGTGCTGCAGGCCGACGGCGGAACCCGGACCGCCTCGATCACCGGCGCCTGGGTGGCGCTAGCCGACTGCCTGAACTGGATGAAGGCCCGCAACATGACCAAGGGGCAGGTGCTGCGCGACAACGTCGCCGCGATCTCCTGCGGCATCTATAACGGCACGCCGGTGCTCGATCTCGACTATGCCGAAGACAGCGAAGCCGAGACCGACGCCAACTTCGTGATGACCGGCGACGGCCGGATCGTCGAGGTGCAGGGCACGGCCGAAAAGACGCCGTTCTCGCAGGACGAGTTCCTGGCGCTGATGGCGCTGGCGCAGAAGGGCGTCGGCCGGCTGGTCGATCTGCAGAAAATGGCGGTGGCGTGAGTCATTCTTGCCACCTATTCGCGGCTACTCTTGAGCTACGCTGAGGCCGCCATGCATCGTCGAATCACCGGCAAGCTTGTCATCGCCACCCACAATCCCGGCAAGCTCGCCGAGATGCGGGAGCTGCTGGCCCCTTACGGGATCGAGGCGGTGTCCGCGGGCGAGCTCGGCCTCGGCGAGCCCGAGGAAACCGGCGACAGCTTTCAGGCCAATGCTCGGATCAAGGCCGAAGCGGCGGCGCAAGCCGCGCAGCTGCCGGCGTTCGCCGACGATTCCGGATTGGCGGTGGATGCCCTGAACGGCGCTCCCGGAATTTATTCCGCGCGCTGGGCCGGCGACACCAAGGACTTCGGCGCCGCCATGGCGCAGATCGAAAGGCTGCTGCAGGAGCGGGGCGCTACCACGCATGCGCAGCGCACCGCGCATTTCGTCTCAGCGCTATGCGTCGCCTGGCCGGACGGCCAGGTCGAAGAAGTGGAAGCGCGCGCCGACGGCACGCTGGTCTGGCCGCCGCGCGGCACCGCCGGGTTCGGCTACGATCCGATCTTCCTGCCGGACGGTCACGACCGCACCTTCGGCGAAATGACCAGCATCGAAAAGCACGGCCTGCCGCCGCTCGGCCTCGGCCTGTCGCACCGCGCCAAGGCGTTCGTCAAACTGGCGGAGATCTGCCTTGCCGGCTAACTCCGACCAAGCTTTCGGCGTTTACGTGCACTGGCCGTTCTGCCTGTCGAAGTGCCCGTATTGCGACTTCAACAGCCATGTCCGCCACGCCGCGATCGACGAGGCACGCTTCGCCCGCGCCTTCGCGCGCGAGATCGAAACCACCGCGGCCCGGATTGGCCCGCGCGAGGTGACGTCGATCTTCCTCGGCGGCGGCACGCCGTCGCTGATGCAGCCGCAGACCGTCGGAGCGATTCTTGATGCGATTGGCAAATATTGGCGCGTCGCGCCAGACGCCGAGGTGTCGCTCGAGGCCAATCCGACCAGCGTCGAGGCAACGCGGTTCCGCGGTTATCGCGCTGCCGGCGTCAATCGCGTCTCGCTCGGCGTGCAGGCGCTCGACGACGCGTCGCTGAAGACGCTCGGCCGGCTGCACACCGCGCAGGAAGCCATGGACGCGGTCGCGATCGCCCGCTCGGCGTTCGACCGCTATTCGTTCGACCTGATCTATGCGCGTCCCGGCCAGACGCCGGCGATGTGGGAATCCGAACTCCGCCGCGCCATTGGCGAAGCCGCCGAGCATCTGTCGCTGTATCAGCTGACGATCGAAGCCGAGACGCCGTTTTTCGCGCTGCATCGCGCCGGCAAGCTGCTGACCCCAGACGACGCCGCGTCGCGCGAGCTGTACGACGTGACACAATCGGTCTGCGCCGAACTCGGCCTGCCGGCCTACGAGATCTCCAACCATGCCCGGCCAGGCGCCGAGTGCCAGCATAATCTGGTGTACTGGCGCGGTCAGGAATACGCCGGCATCGGCCCTGGCGCACATGGCCGGCTCGATATTGGCGGGACGCGCTACGCCACCGCGACCGAGCGCAGGCCCGAAAGTTGGCTGATGCGCGTCGAGGGCAGCGGCCACGGCGTCATCACCGACGAGCGCCTCAACAGCGAAGAACGCGCCGACGAATTCCTGCTGATGGGGCTGCGGCTCGCCGAAGGTATCGACCCGCGCCGCTATCAGGCGCTGTCGGGCCGTTCGCTCGATCCGAACCGGATCGCACTGCTGCGCGAAGAAGGCGCCATCACGGTCGACGCCGACGGCCGACTGCGCGTGACCCTGGCGGGCTTTCCGGTGCTCGACGCCGTGGTGGCCGACCTCGCCGCCTGACGGCTTCGGCAACTTCCAGCGCTTTCCCGTTCAGAGAAGCTTGGGCTGCAGGACCGCCGCGCCCTTGCAGCAGGCGGGGCGCCGCATACTTAGTCGTCAATCCGCTTATTTTCTGCGCGCCTTGCCGTGAAACACGGCATATAACGGCCGGAGGTACCGCGCGGCGCGGTGCCGCACGCTTGCTGCGCGAAAATCTGGGGCTCTTGCATGAAACTCGTCGTCGCCATCATCAAACCGTTCAAGCTCGACGAGGTGCGTCAGGCGCTGACCGAAATCGGGGTGCACGGCATGACCGTGACCGAGGTCAAAGGCTACGGCCGGCAGCGCGGCCACACCGAGATCTATCGCGGCGCCGAGTACATCGTGAATTTCCTGCCCAAGCTGCGGATCGAGATCGCGGTCGACGGCGCGCTCGCCGACAAGGCCGTGGAGGTGATCACCCGCGGCGCCCGGACCGGCCAGATCGGCGACGGCAAAATCTTCGTCACCCCGATCGACCACGCGCTGCGGATCCGCACCGGCGAAACCGACGCCGACGCGCTGTAGGCTCACCTCTCTTCTCACCGCAATTCGAACGGCGGTGCCGGGGCGCCGCGACATTCCGACGGGGCAGGCATCATGACCGGGTCGAAACGCCGTGCGGCACAGGCTGCAACGGGCTTCTTTGGTGTGGCGTTGACGAGCGCGGCGGGCAGCCTTTCGCCGGCGCTGGCCCAAGGCACCGCGGCGGCGCCGGGCATCAACGCGGCCGACACTGCCTGGATGACGGTCGCCACCGCCTTCGTGCTGATGATGACCATCCCGGGCCTAGCGCTGTTCTACTCCGGCATGGTGCGCAAGAAGAACGTGCTGGCCACCATGGCGCAGAGCCTCGCCGCGGTGGCGATGATCTCGCTGCTGTGGGTGGCGTTCGGTTATTCGCTGACTTTCGTGGGCGGCGGCGCCTTCATCGGTTCGTTCGACCGCGTCTTCCTGATCGGAATGACGATGGACAGCGTCAACCCGGCCGCCAAGACCATCCCCGAAGCGCTGTTCATGCTCTACCAGATGACATTCGCGGTCATCACCGTGGCGCTGGTGGCCGGCTCGGTCGCCGACCGGATGCGGTTCTCAGCCTATCTGCTGTTTTCGGTCGGCTGGTTCGTGCTGGTCTATGTGCCGCTGGCGCACTGGATCTGGGGCGGCGGCTTCCTGGCCGGCTGGGGCGTGCTGGATTTCGCCGGCGGTCTCGTCGTGCACCTGTCGGCCGGCACCGGCGGCCTGATCGCCGCTCTGGTGATCGGCCGTCGCCATGGCTACGGCATGGAGAACCTGTCGCCATTCGACCTGTCGCTGGCAGTAATCGGCACCGGCCTGCTGTGGGTCGGCTGGTTCGGCTTCAACGGTGGCTCGGCGCTGGCGGCAGATTCGCGCGCCGTCTTCGCCATCACCGCCACTCACCTCGCGGCCTGCGCGGGCGCGCTGACCTGGGGCGCGATCGAATGGGCCTCGCGCCGCAAGCCCTCGGTGCTCGGCATGATTTCCGGCGCCGTGGCCGGCCTCGGCACCATCACGCCGGCGTCCGGCTATGTGCAGCCTTGGCACGGCGTGGTGATCGGCGTCATCGCCGGCGGCGTCTGCTACTGGGCCTGCATCTGGCTCAAGCACCGGCTGCGCTACGACGATTCGCTCGACGTGTTCGGCGTCCACGGCATCGGCGGCCTGACCGGGACGCTGCTTGGCGGGTTTTTCGCCACCGCGGCGATCGGCGGCGTCGCCGGCGCATTCGAGGGCAATTGGGTGCAGCCGGTGATCCAGCTCGTCGGTATTGGGGTGACGTTTGTGTGGAGTGCGGCTGCGACCTTCGTCCTGCTCAAACTGGTCGGGCTGTTCGTGGCGCTTCGCGTGTCGCGTGAGCACGAAATAGAAGGTCTCGACATTTCGCAGCATGGCGAGGCACTTCAATAGCCTCGTCCTATAATATAGTACCGACGCGTCTGCCTGTGCGCTGAGCACGATTGTGTCGAGACGCTGTCGTGCTCAGCGTTTGACCAGAATTGCCCATAAAACGAGCGCGGCGGAATAGCGCAGCCGGTGCTGCGCTCCCGGCAGCGCCCAAAGTTTCGATTTCCTGAACGATTCCAACGCTCCGCCCGACTGGCACGGCATTTGATTCTAAGGGGCGTGGCTGTGCCCGCGTAGTGATGTTTCTCCGCGTGGGGATTTTCAGTCGAGATCGAGCCCAGACCACGTTGGCCGGGCCCTAGCGGGGATAAGACCCATGAAAATTGTTATGGCGATCATTAAGCCATTCAAGCTCGAAGAAGTTCGTGATGCCCTGACCGCCATCGGCGTTCATGGTCTGACAGTGACGGAAGTCAAAGGATACGGCCGCCAGAAAGGTCACACGGAAATCTACCGCGGCGCTGAATATGCGGTGAGCTTCCTGCCCAAGATCAAGATCGAGGTCGCGATCGCCACCGAGCAGGTCGAGAAGACCATCGAGGCGATCACCAGCGCCGCCAAGACCGGCCAGATCGGCGACGGCAAGATCTTCGTCATCGGCCTCGACCACGCCGTGCGCATCCGCACCGGCGAAGCCGACGCTGCGGCCCTCTGATTTCGCGCTCACCCTTACTTCTTCACTCAGGAGACAACAAATGACGTTCAAACGTCCCTACGGCGCGGGACTGGCCGTTCTTGCTGCGAGCGTATTTGCCGCAACGGCCGCCTATGCCGAGCCCACGGTCAACAAGGGCGACAATGCCTGGATGAGGACCTCGACGGTTCTCGTCCTGCTGATGACCATCCCGGGCCTGGCGCTGTTCTACGGCGGTCTGGTTCGCTCGAAGAACATGCTCTCGGTGCTGGCCCAGGTGTTCTACACCGTCTGCATCGTCACCCTGATCTGGGTGGTCTACGGCTACAGCCTCGCCTTCACCGGCGGCTCCGACTTCATCGGCGGCTTCTCCAAGGCGTTCCTCGCCGGCGTCACCACCGACTCCAAGGCCGCGACCTTCTCGGTCGACGCCAACATCTCGGAGCTGGTGTACATCTGCTTCCAGATGACCTTCGCGGCCATCACCCCCGCGCTGATCGTCGGCGCTTTCGCGGAGCGGATGCGGTTCGCCGCGGTGGCGCTGTTCGTGCCGCTGTGGGTGACGCTGATCTACTTCCCGATCGCCCACATGGTCTGGTACTGGCCGGGCCCGGACGCGATCACCGACGCCGTCAAGGCGCTCGCTGCCGCCACTGACGACGCCGCCAAGGCGGCCGCTCAGGCCAAGCTCGACGAAATCAACGCCGACGCCGGCTTCATCTTCAAGAAGGGCGCGCTCGACTTCGCGGGCGGCACCGTGGTGCACATCAACGCCGGCATCGCCGGCCTGATCGGCGCCCTGCTGGTCGGTCGTCGCACCGGCTACGGCAAGGAGCTGATGGCCCCGCACTCGCTGACCATGACGATGATCGGCGCCTCGCTGCTGTGGGTCGGCTGGTTCGGCTTCAACGCGGGCTCGAACCTCGAAGCTTCGGGCGGCGCTGCGCTCGCCATGATCAACACCTTCGTGGCGACCGCCGCGGCGGCGCTGGCCTGGATGTTCGCCGAATGGATCTTCAAGGGTCACCCCTCGCTGCTCGGCGCTCTGTCCGGCGCGGTGGCGGGTCTGGTCGCGGTCACTCCCGCGGCGGGCTTTGCGGGTCCGATGGGCGCGATCGTGCTCGGCCTCGTGGTCGGCGTGGTCTGCCTGTTCTTCTGCACCGTGGTGAAGAATGCGCTCGGCTATGACGACTCGCTCGACGTGTTCGGCGTCCACGGCGTCGGCGGCATCATCGGCGCGCTCGGCACCGGCATCCTGGTGAACCCGGCGCTCGGCGGCACCGGCGTGTACGACTACGTCGCCGGCAAGGTCGGCGACTACGACTTCGCCACCCAGATGGTCTCGCAGTGCTGGGGCGTCGGCACCACCGTGCTGCTGTCCGGCATCGGTTCGGCGATCCTCTACAAGGTCGTCGACGTGATCGTCGGCCTGCGTGCCCCGGTCGAAGTCGAGCGCGAAGGCCTCGACCTCGTCGAGCACACCGAGCGCGCTTACAACATGTAAGTCTTATCCGGCGCGGCTTTTCAGGAAGCCGCGCCGCCAGCTACGGGTCAGGCAGATACCCGGCAATGCTTGATCCGTTGAGGGGCCCCAGCTTCAGGT
This sequence comes from Rhodopseudomonas sp., assembly GCF_048594845.1. Lineage (GTDB taxonomy): Bacteria > Pseudomonadota > Alphaproteobacteria > Rhizobiales > Xanthobacteraceae > Rhodopseudomonas. Next base: position 11,147 of record NZ_JBMDXE010000356.1, read on the forward strand.
TGGGGCCCCTTTCTTTTCGAAGCGCGACTGGCAGTAGCGGAACCGCCTCCCGAACCGGCTCGATCGTGCTATAATGCGCCGATGGATCGCACCCTCGCGCTCGACATCCTTCGCAAATCGCAACCAGCGCTGCAGCAACGCGGCGTTCGCCGAGCTGCGCTGTTCGGGTCCGTTGCTCGCGGCAGTTATCGACCGGATAGCGATATCGACATCATGATCGAGATCGACCCGGCCGCCCATGTGACCGTGTTCGACTACGCCGAGCTCAAGGACTACATCGCCGGCCTGTTCGATCGTCCTGTCGACGTCGTGAACCGCGAGCAGTTGAAACTGCAGGTCGCTCCCACCGCCGTGGCCGATGCGGTGTATGCGTTCTGACCGATCAGACCTCGCGCTGCGCAACATCCTGCACCACATTGATCTCGCAGCCGCCTTCCTCGCCGGAACGAATCTGACCGCCTTCAAGACCGACCTGCGTACGCTGTACGCGGTCACGCGCTGTCTCGAGATCATCTCCGAAGCGTCGCGGCGGGTCGCGGACGATGTCAAACGACGTCATCCGACGATCGGCTGGAGGCAGATTGCCGCCGCCGGCAATGTCTATCGGCACGACTACGAAGATGTCGCCGCCCAGATGGTGTGGGACACGGTCCATCGCGCGTTGCCCGAGCTGCGCGAGGCCGTCAGCCAGGAACTGGGTGATCAATCGTCACCTGATGAGCAGGCCGTTTGACGCCGCCCGTCGATGGTTAATCGCGTCTTAACCTCGCCGTATCTATGGTGGCTGATCTGTTTGCGCTCGATCCATCCTGGCGGTCGGGTGTTTCTGAAAGCTGGCGTTTGCGATGGTTGTGTCCGCCTCCCCCTCCCCGGCGCGTGCGGCCGGCAGTCCCGAGGCTGCCGTCCAGAGCGAGCGCTCGCCGTTCGCGCGACTAGCCGATCTGCTGGCGCCGCATCAGCCCGGCGACAAGCTGATCAACCTGTCGGTCGGCGAACCTCAGCATGCGCTGCCCGGCTTCGTCGGCGAGGTGCTGGCTCGGCACACCGCGGATTTCGGCCGCTACCCGATGGCCAAGGGCATCTTGCCATTCCGCGAAGCTGCGGCGGCGTGGTTGACGCGGCGTTTTGCATTGCCGCGCACGCCGGATCCGGAGTCCGAAGTACTGGTGCTGAACGGCAGCCGCGAGGGTCTGTTTCTCGCCGCCGTCGCAGCCGCACGCTATGTCGCCCCGCGCAGCGGCACGCCCGCGATCCTGCTGCCGAACCCGTTCTATCCGGCCTACGCGGCCGGCACTCGCGCGGCCGGCTGCGAAGCGGTGTTCCTGCCGACGACCCGCGCCAATGGCTTCCTGCCCGACCTCGATTCGCTCGACGCCGCCACGCTGGCCCGCACCGTCGCGATCTTCATCGCCTCGCCGGCGAATCCGCAGGGCTCGGTGGCGTCGCGGGATTACTACGCGAAGCTGAAGCAGCTCGCCGATCGCTACGGCTTCCTGATCCTGAGCGACGAATGCTACTCGGAGATCTATACGCGCGAGGCGCCCGGCAGCGCGCTGCAGGCCGCCAGCGACGACTTTCGCAATGTCGCGGTATTCCAGTCGCTGTCCAAGCGCTCGAACCTGCCCGGGCTACGCGTCGGCTTTGTCGCCGGCGACGCAAACTTCCTCAAGGCCTATCACGAACTGCGCAACGTCGCGGCGCCGCAGGTTCCGGTGCCGCTGCAGCACGTCGCTGTCGCCGCCTATGCGGACGAGGCGCATGTCGAAGAGAACCGCCGGCTGTACCGGTTGAAATTCGATCTTGCCGATCAAATCCTCGGTTCGCGCTATGGTTATCAGCGCCCCGCTGGTGGCTTCTGCCTGTGGCTCGATGTCTCCGCCTATGGCGGCGATGAAGCGGCGACGGTGAAGCTGTTCCGGGACGGCGGCGTCCGCGTGATCCCGGGCAGTTACTTGGCGCGGCCGCAGCCGGACGGCAGCAATCCGGGTGCCGGCTATATCCGCGTGGCGATGGTTCAGGACAGCGAGACCACCGCCGAAGCACTGCACCGTCTGGTGCGGATTCTCGATTGAGTCGCGGGGCAAAGCAGTGAGTATGCCGGCGATCGAACGTGTCATCCCTCTGGTCGGGCATTTGCCGACGTCGCTGCGCGATGCCTTGGCGCGGCGGCTGCGCGAGCTTGCCGGCTTCAGCCTGATCGCCATCGCAGCCGCCGCCGCCGCCGCACTGGCGACATGGTCGGTGCAGGACCCGAGCCTGAGCCACGCGACCTCGCGAACCATCCACAATCTGATGGGCTATCCGGGCGCGATCGGCGCCGACCTGTCGATGCAGATCCTCGGCCTTGGCGCGATCGGCCTGCTGATGCCGGTCGCGACCTGGGGCTGGCGGATGATCAATCACCGCCCGTTCGATCGCCGCGCTCTGCGGTTCGCCGGATGGATCCTCTGCACGGTGTTTGCCGCGGGCCTCGCCAGCTCGTTCCCGCATGACACAGCTTGGCCGCTGCCGACCGGGCTCGGCGGGGTGGTGGGTGACGCGCTGGTCCGGGCGCCCTCGCTGGTGTTCGGACCGGGACTGATCTTCCGCATCATCCTGACGCTTGTGCTCGCGGCGGCGACTGCGGCCACGTTCCTGATCGCCAGCGGCTACGGCTCGCGCGAGCCGGAGGTCGACGACAGCATCGCCGAGGATACGCCGCTCGACGAAGAGGACGATCGCGACGAAGGCTCGGTATCGCTGGGCTGGCTCGCGCATGCCGCGCTCAGCGCCAAGGCGCGGCTGTGGCGGCTGATCAAGCTGAGTTATCGCGGCCTCGTCAGCAGCGGCGCGACCAGCCGCAGCGCCGGCGCGTTCGAACGCCAGGAGCCGAAGCTCGGCAGCGGCCGCACCGCGCCGTCGATCGTCCCGCGCGACGAACGCGATTTCGACGACCAGCCCGAAGACGACGAGCCGATCGACGAAGAGGTCGAAGACGAGGAAGAGGAAGAAGAAGCGCCGGCACCACGCGCCCGCAAAAAGCCGGCGCCGCGGCCCGTGGCGAAGAAGCCCGCCAGATTCGATCTGCCCTCCGTCAACGTGCTGTCGGTGCCGAAAGCGACGGACCGCAAGCCGCTCAGCAAGGCCGAACTCGAAGCCAATTCGCGGGCGCTGGAAGGCGTGCTGCAGGATTTCGGCGTGCGCGGCGAGATCGTGAAGGCGAGCCCGGGTCCGGTGGTGACGTTGTACGAACTCGAGCCCGCGCCCGGCATCAAATCGTCCCGCGTGATTGGACTCGCGGACGATATCGCGCGCTCGATGAGCGCGCTGTCGGCACGCGTCGCTGTGGTGCCAGGCCGCAACGCGATCGGCATCGAGCTGCCGAACGTGAATCGCGAGAAGGTGTACCTGCGCGAACTCCTGAGCGTGAAGGACAACAACGAGACCGTGCACAAGCTGCCGCTGTGTCTCGGCAAGAACATCGGCGGCGATTCGATCATCATCGATCTCGCCCGCACCCCGCATATGCTGATTGCTGGTACCACCGGTTCGGGTAAGTCGGTGGCGATCAACACCATGATTCTCAGCCTCGTGTACCGGCTGCGGCCGGATCAGTGCCGGCTGATCATGGTCGATCCGAAGATGCTCGAACTCTCGGTCTATGACGGCATCCCGCATCTGCTGACGCCGGTCGTCACCGATCCGAAGAAGGCCGTGGTCGCCCTGAAGTGGGCGGTGCGCGAGAGGGAAGAGCGCTACAAGCGGATGGCCAAGCTCGGCGTCCGCAACATCGATGGCTACAATCAGCGACTGCTCGAAGCCAAGGGCAAGGGCGAAGAGCTCACCCGCACCGTGCACACCGGCTTCGACAAGGAAACCGGAAAAGCCATCTACGAGGAAGAGAAGCTCGACCTCGAGCCGCTGCCCTACATCGTCATCATCGTCGACGAAATGGCAGACCTGATGATGGTGGCCGGCAAGGACATCGAAGGCGCGGTGCAGCGCCTTGCCCAGATGGCCCGCGCCGCCGGCCTGCATGTGATCCTCGCGACGCAGCGCCCGTCGGTGGACGTCATCACCGGCACCATCAAGGCCAATTTCCCGACCCGCCTTTCCTTCCAGGTGACGTCGAAGATCGACAGTCGCACCATCCTGGGCGAGATGGGCGCCGAGCAGCTGCTCGGCCAGGGCGACATGCTGTACATGGCCGGCGGCGGTCGCATCTCGCGCGTGCACGGCCCGTTCGTGTCCGACGAGGAAGTCGAGAAGGTCGTCAAGCATCTCAAGGCGCAGGGCGCGCCCGAATATCTCGAGGCGGTCACGGCAGAGGAGCCTGCGGAGGGCGAAGACGGCGCGGTGTTCGACGCCACCGGCATGGGCGGCGACGGCGGCGGCGATCTGTTCCAGCAGGCGGTGGCGATCGTCAAACGCGACCGCAAGGCGTCGACCAGCTACATTCAGCGCCGCCTGCAGATCGGCTACAACCGCGCCGCCTCGCTGATGGAGCGGATGGAACTCGAAGGCATCGTCGGACAGGCCAACCATGCCGGCAAGCGCGAGATTCTCGTCGCCGAAGAAGATTCGAACTTTTGAAGCGGGAGATCAGCGGCATGCAAATCTCCCGGCGGGAGTCGCGAAATCGCCACAGCGCCACGGTAGCGGCTGAGAGACGGCGCGCCGGATCAGCGGCTTCCGCGCAGGACAATGCATTGACGAACGATTCCAAGGATTTGGCGCCGAGACCGGCGATCTTCACCGGGCTGCGCGGTACGATCGCGGCCGGCGTTGGACTGCTGTTGGCGTTTGTCCCGCAGGCGATGGCGGAGCCGACTCCGATGCCGAAGCCATCGCCGCGAGCCGGCGAGCGGCAGTTCAGCGCGGCCGAGCCCGCCCGCCAGGTCCGGCAACCGCAGCCACAGCCGGCTGCGCCGATGACCAGGCAGGCCGCGCCGCCCGAGCCGATCATCCCGGATCCGCGCCGCAATGTGCCGGCCTCGATCTTCACCACCTTCGACGCCAAGCAGAAGGCCGACGCCGCCAAAGCGAGCGCCTATCTCTCGTCGCTGTCGACCTTGGTCGGCAACTTCGTCCAGGTCGGACCGGACGGCAGCAAGCTCACCGGCGACTTCTACATCATGAAGCCCGGCAAGGTGCGGTTCGAGTACGACAACCCGAGCCCGATCTCGATGATCGCCGACGGCCAGTCGCTGGTGGTCCGCGACCGCAAGCTGGCGACCCAGGACGTCTACCCGCTGTCGCAGACGCCACTACGCTATCTGCTCAGCGACAAGATCGATCTGCTGCGCGACACCAACGTGGTCGCGATCACTTCCGACGATCTCTACATCTCGATCATCATCGAAGAGAAGAACGCGGTGATCGGCACCAGCCGGCTGATGCTGATGCTCGGCACGAAGGACGGCCAGCTCAAGCAATGGACCGTCACCGACCCCCAGGGCTACGACACCACGGTGGCGATCTACAATCTCGACACGACCCGCCGACCCGACCCGTCGATGTTCAAGATCGACTACACCGACTACTCGACCCCGCCGGGCTGACCTCTTTCGCAGCACGTTTTTGATCGTCCGCTTCGCGGACCATGGATGCGCGAGCCTTCGCCGCGCCGAAGGGGCTCCGGCCCCGCAGGCGGGTCAAGCCCGCGCATGACGCTGAGGTTGTGGCCGTCATTGCCGGGCTTGACCCGGCAATCCATCTTCTTCGCAAAAGCGCCCCTTCGTGAGACGCGACGGCCGACACTCAGCCGGTTGTTCACATCGGCAGCTTGCGTCCGCCCCTGTGTCGCGCAAAGAAGGACGCTGCACCGTCAGACTTTCGGCGTCCTCCTCCCTCCCTTCAACCGGCCTCCCATGCGCTTCACCCTCACGACCTGGAACATCAATTCGGTGCGGCTGCGCATCGATCTGGTGGCGAAGTTTTTGAAAGCGCAGCGGCCGGACGTGCTGTGTCTGCAGGAGACCAAGTGTCCGGACGATGCGTTTCCGCTGAAGCGCTTCAAGCGGCTGGGCTATGAGCACATCGCGCTCAATGGGCAGAAGGGCTACCACGGCGTCGCGATCATCTCGAAGATCCCGTTCGTCGCCCGCGACGTCCGCACCTTCTGCGACATCGTCGACTCGCGGCACATCTCGGTGTCGCTCAACACAGCGGACAGCGATCCGCCCCTTGTGGTGCATAATTTCTACGTGCCGGCCGGCGGCGATATTCCAGACCCCGCGGTCAATCCGAAATTCAAGCACAAGCTGTCTTTCCTCGACGAGATGAAGGCGTGCGAGCCGCTGCATCCGTCCGGCGATCAGCGCCACATTCTGGTCGGCGATCTCAACGTCGCGCCGCACGAGCACGACGTCTGGTCGCACAAGCAGTTACTTAAGGTGGTGTCGCACACCCCGATCGAATGCGACAAGCTGCTCGCGGTGCTGCGCGCCGGCAATTGGGTCGACGTCGCGCGCGAGCGCATCCCGCTGTCCGAGAAGGTCTACACCTGGTGGAGCTACCGCGCCGCTGACTGGACCGTCGGCGACCGCGGCCGCCGGCTCGACCACATCTGGGTATCGGAAGCCCTGAAGGACCGCGTCACCGACTTCAAAATCCTGCGCGACGCCCGCAGCTGGGAACGCCCGAGCGACCACGTCCCGGTGACGATGACGATGGAGCTGTAGTTAGTTGGTTCGGCCCGTGGTCGTCGCGCGACCCGGTCATCCAAAGCTTCGAAGTCGCTACGACGTCAGCTTGCTGCCGACCATGACGATGTCGTTGGCAACCTGGGTGGTGCGGGCGGCGAATTCGTCGCGAAGCCGCAGCGCTGCGCCGGGATCGCTTTCGAGCACCCGTTGAAACAGGCTGCGGGCGATCCGGATCGCC
>NZ_JBMDXE010000357.1:0-3901 GCF_048594845.1 Rhodopseudomonas sp.
CGTCGCAGCCAGCGAGAACCGGCGAGCGTCGCCGACCGCGACGTTCAGGGTGTTGACGGCCGACGGATAGTACACGCTGTCGAACACGTTCTTGACGTTGAACTGATAGGTCACCGGAAACGGACCTGTCCGGGTCTCGTAGCTGGCGAAGATGTCGGCCACGGTGTAGGCGGGCAGCACGAAGGAATTGGTGCTGTCGCCGGGCCGATCGCCGACATAACGGGGGCCGCCGCCGACGCGCAGCCGACCGGGCAGCGCCGTGCCGAAATCATAGACCAGGAACAGCGACGCGGTGTTCATCGCCACGTTCTGCAGCCGCATCCCGACCAGCGTCGGATCCTCGGTGACGATCGCGTCCGTGTAGCCGTAGCTCGCGATCGTGCTCCAGTGATCGTCGAGCCGGCCGGTGACGTCGAACTCGACGCCGCGCGAGCGGACCTTGCCGGCGGCGCGATATTCGTTGAGGCCGGTCGCGGCGTTGAACTGCGACACCAGCACGTTCTTCTTGTCGATATCGTACACCGCCAGCGTGCCGGACAGCCGCTTGTTGAGGTCGAACTTCAGGCCGGCTTCGTATTGCGTGCCTTCTTCCGGCGCGATGTTCGAGCCGACGACGAAGCCGCCGGTCAGCGGCGCGATGGTCGAGGTCGGCTGCAGCGACTGGGTGTAGCTGGCATAGAGCGAGACCTGATCGTTCAGCTTGAGGATGGCGCCGGCGAGCGGCAGCACCTTGCTGCCGTCGAGATCGGTGTTGGCGGTGAACGGCCGGCCGCGGCCGGCGAGCTGGTTGTATTCCATCCAGCGCAGACCGCCGACCAGCGAGAACCAGTTGGTGAGATGCAGCGTGTCCTGCAGGAACAGCGAGCGCGTCTCGAGCTGGTCCGTCTGATTGCTGTCCGAGGCCGACACCGTGGTGCCGGGCTGCACCAGGCCGTAAGTCGGATTGTAGAAGTTGAAACTCGGCGTCGCCTGGCGGATCAGATCCTGGCGATAGATCACGCGGCGCTGCGCGTCGCCGCCGATCAGCAGCTCGTTGCGGAAGTCGCCGAGCCAGACATTGCCCTGCAGGTACGACGTGCCGTAGCTGACATAGGCCATCGCACCCTTGGTGCCGTCATTGCTGCGGGTCTCGACGCCGGTGCGGGCATTGACGCCGGTGATGCGTAGCTGATTGGCGTCGTAGGTCTCGCTGTTGAAGCTGTAGGCGGCGGTGACTTTCCAGTTGTCGTCGAGCCGATGCTCGATCGAGCCCTGCACCAGATCGGATTTGCCCCAGGTCCGGTTGAACGCCTCGTCGAGCCGGCGCGTCGCCGGAATCGCCAGCGGCGCGCCGTTGACGAAGGCGGTGCCGCGATCGAACGGATAGCTGAATTCGCGGTGCTCGTAGCCGAACTGAATCGTGGTGCGGTCGCCGTACCAGGCCAGCGACGGCGCCACCAGCACTTCGCGATTGGCGCCGAAATTGCGCCAGTAATCTTCATCGAGCCCGGAGCCGACGAACCGGTAGGCGACGCCGCCGTCGCCGATCGGACCGGTGACATCGACGATCGCGTTGGAGCCGTTCTTGCCGCCGCCGAAGGTCGAGCCGATCACCGTCAGCGAGCCGTGCTGATACAGCTCGGGCCGCTTGCTGATGGTGTTGACGATGCCACCGGGCGTCTGGATGCCGTACAGCAGCGAGGCCGGGCCTTTCAGCACTTCGACGCTTTCGACGTCGGCGCCGAGCGCGCGGCCTTGCACCAGCGGCATGCCGTTGCGCATGATCGAGCCGTCGCGATTGTCGCCGAAGCCGCGGCGGATCACGGCGTCGAACGACCCCGCCAGCGTGTTGGTCTGGGTGACGCCGCTGACATTGGCGAGCGCGTCGTCGAGATTGCGCGGCAGCTGATCCTTCAGCACCTGCTCGGGCACGACATTGACGGATTGCGAAGAGTCGAGCGGCGAGGCGCCGCTGCGCAGCGTCGTCGGGCTCGGCATCGCGCGGTAGCCGAGCTTCTGTTCGTTCAGCACCGCGGCCGCGGCGGCGGCGCGGTCCGACGGCGTGGGCGGCGCAGGAGTCGGCGCGGGCTGACGCGCGGCGCGGCGGACGGCGGCGCGTTGCGGCGCGCGCGTCGAAGGGGCCGGCGCGGCACGTTTGGCGTCGCGATTGGGCGCCTCGACCGTGACGGACGGCAACTGCGTGCCGGACTGCGCCAAGGCCAGCTCGGCGGGAGCGAACGTCGCGAGGCAGATCACACTCGCCGTGGCGCCGACTCGAACCTTTGCTCGCTGGCGTCCACCAGTTCGCGCGAGCCGTCCTTCGTCGATCGACATGTCCGCAGTCCGCTTTCCGCCCGAGAGAATGACAGTCGGCGTTTAGCAGCGTGCGGGAATGATGAGAACGCGTAGCGGCTTGTAATGCCTCTAAGTCGCGCGCGCATGACGTCCAATCAGAGGACCGATCAGCCGCGGGTTGTGTCGATGCCGATGATCAAGGCACAGCCGGCGAGAAACGCCCGCGCCCTCAGCAAAAACGCCGCCCCGGAACCGGGACGGCGTTGACGGTGTCGAAGCTGGCCAGCCGACTACTCGTCTTCGTCAAGCGCTTCCGCCAGCTTGTCGTAGTTCTTCAGCACGAGGTCGATGTTGGCCTTGTTCTTCACCGTCGGGCCGGGCGACTTCAGCGCTTCGTTGAGATCGGCGAGCGCCTGCTTCTTGTCGTCGGCCGACATCTTGGTGTCGGCTTCGACCAGCGCGATCTGCGCCTTGAGCTCGGCCTCCGGGCCCACATAGGTCTTGGTCTTGGCATCGACGCCGGCCATCACCATGCTGATGGCTTCGACCACGTCGCTGTATTCGCCGTAATTGGCGAAGCCGTATTTCTTCGCCGTGCTGTCGAGCTGTTGCACCAGCTTCGGATCGGGCTTCGCCTGCGGATCGTCGGGCATCTTGGCGGCGATCGCGTCGAGATCCTTATGCGCGGCGAGCACGCCCTGGATCTGCTTGTCGGTCAGCGTGATATCCTTGAGCGCCGGCTCCGAGGGCGCCGCGGCTTCCGGCGCGGGTTTCACCGGAGCGGCCTGGGCCGGCGCACTCTGGCCCTGCGTCCCTTGAGCGGCCTGCGCCAACAGCGCGGTGGGCGACGCCGACGCGAGCGCGAGGGCCAGACAGCCCGCTCCGGCGAGGGCAGCAGGTCGAAGTGTGAAGCGCATGAAGTTCTCCTCGGTGAGTCCGCCTGGGGACAGGGCCGGCTTTGCGCCGATTCAAGGCCCTCGGAGTCTGGCCCGGAATTGGGCCGAAACACGGGCAGACCGCTGTAGCGCCAGCGGCAGACTGGGGCCATTCGAAATCGCATAAAGACGGCGAAGGAGGACTTCCAAACGCGAAAACGCCGCCTCTTTTGGAGGCGGCGTTTTGTCTGGGTGTATTGTGTCATCGTGATTGAGGCATTGTCCTTTGCAGGCCTGGCAGCGACCTACTCTCCCGCGTCTTGAGACGAAGTACCATTGGCGCTGAGGAGTTTAACGGCCGTGTTCGGGATGGGAACGGGTTCAGGCTCCTCGCTAGAGCCACCAGGCCGGCGAAGGACAAGCACGAAGCAATATCTGGTCTGTGTCCGGCGTCGGTGACGCCGGCGTGCTCTATCAGTTCAGATCCTGCGGATCATGGACACTGATAATGAGAGCAATCAAGCCAATCGAACGATTAGTACCGGTAAGCTGCATGCATTGCTGCACTTCCACATCCGGCCTATCAACGTGGTGGTCTTCCACGGTTCTCAAGGGAATGCTCGTTTTGAGGTGGGTTTCCCGCTTAGATGCTTTCAGCGGTTATCCCGTCCGTACATAGCTATGCTGCACTGCCGCTGGCGCGACAACAGCTCCACCAGAGGTACGTTCACCCCGGTCCTCTCGTACTAGGG
>NZ_JBMDXE010000358.1:0-5810 GCF_048594845.1 Rhodopseudomonas sp.
TAATACGGGGGCCCCGGGACCCGCCGCCCACCCGGCGGGGGGGCGGGGGGGGGCGATGAACCCGGGCCACGCCGTGGTGGATGTGGCCAACCAAAATGGCGGCGGTCCTGTTACAGCCCCAGCACCAGCTTGCTGATGATATCGCGCTGGATCTCCGAGGTGCCGCCGAAGATCGTGTAGGCGCGGCCGTTGAGGTGGGTCGGCATGATGGCGAGTTCGTCTTCCGGGATCGCCGGCGGGGCGTTGAGGCGGTGCAGCGGGCGCATCGGCTCGACATAGAGGCCGTCGGTGCCGATGACGTCGACGCCGAGCCGGCTCACCGCCTGATAGATCTCGCTGGTGCGCAACTTCAGGATCGACGACACCGCGCCGGGGTTCTGGCCGTTCTGCAGCGCCGACAGCACGCGCAGCTCGGTCATTTCCAGTGCGTCGATATCGACCTCGGCTTCCGACATCCGGATCGCGATGTCCGGATCTTCGATCGCCCGGCCGGTCGCCTCCGACTCGGCGAGTTCCGCCGTCCTGTGCAGCGCCTTGCGCAGCTTCGCCGAGGCGATGCCGGAGCCGCGTTCGAATTCCAGCAAGTACTTGCCGTAGGTCCAGCCCTTGCCTTCCTCGCCGACGAGGTTCGACGCCGGAATCCGGACGTCGTCGAAGAACACCTGGTTGACCTCGTGGTCGCCGCCGATGGTCAGGATCGGCCGGATGGTGATGCCGGGGCTCTTCATGTCGATCAGCACGAAGCTGATGCCGTCCTGCTGCCGCGGCTCGTCGCTGGTGCGCACCAGCGCGAACATCATGTTGGCGTTGTGGGCGTGGGTGGTCCAGATCTTGGTGCCGTTGATCACGTACTCGTCGCCGTCGCGGACCGCGCGGGTCTTGAGCGACGACAGGTCGGAGCCCGAGCCCGGCTCCGAATAGCCCTGACACCAATAGTCCTCGCAGGACAGAATCCGCGGCAGGAAGTAGTTCTTCTGCTCCGGCGAACCGAAGCCGATGATCACCGGGCCGACCATCTTGACGCCCATCGGCGTCGGGGTCGGAACTCCGGCGTGCGCGCATTCGGTCTCGAAAATCCAGCGCTGCGCCGGCGTCCAGCCGGGGCCGCCATATTCGACCGGCCAGCCCGGCGCGCCCCAGCCCTTGGCGTTGAGGGCGCGCTGCCACGGCACGCCGGTCTCCGGCTCGGAGAACACCGACGGATTGAGGGACTCCGCGCGCTTCATCGCGGGCGTGAGGTTGGCTGCGATGAAGTCGCGGACTTCCTGTTGAAACGCGAGTTCGGACTCGCCGAAGGTCATGTCCATGTCGATGCCTCGCTTTGCTTAAACAGGCCGGCCGCTGAGCGCGGCGTGGCGGCGATAATGATGCGTGCTGCCGCCGAACAGCGTCTCAAACGCCAGCAGCCGTTTGAAGTACGCGCCGACGTCGAGTTCCTCGGTGACGCCCATGCCACCATGCAACTGCACGGATTGCTCGGCGACGAAGCGGGCGCCCTTGCCGATCTTGGCCTTGGCGCCGGAGGCGGCTCGGCCGCGTTCGGCGGCGTCGGCCTCGGCCTTCAGCGCCGCACGCAGCGCCATCGAACGGGCTTCATCGACCTGCACCGACATGTCGGTCAGCCGATGCCGCACCACCTGATTGGCGGCGAGCGGCCGGCCGAATTGCTTGCGCACCTTGGTGTAGTCGAGCGTCTTGTCGGTCAGCGTCTGCATCATGCCGACCGCTTCGGCGGACATCGCCGCCAGGGCGCGATCGACCACGGCTTCGACCGCCGGATACGCATCGCTGTCGGCCCCGAGCATTGCGTCGGCCTGCACCCGCACATTCTCCAGCGTCAGGTTGCAGGCGCGTCCGCCGCCGAGCCGCGGATAGTCCGCGAGCGTCAGTCCGGCCGCATCGCGCGGCACCAGGAACAGCCGCAGCGAGCAGCTGCCGTTGTTCGCCAGCTTGGCGGAGACGATCAGCTGATCGGCCGACGCGCCATCGAGCACCGCAACCTTGGCGCCATTCAGCACGTAGTGCTCGCCGTCCTTGCGCGCCGTGGTGTCGACGCGCGCCAGATCCGCGCGCGCCGCGCGTTCGGCGTGGGCGAAGGCGAGCCGTAATTTGCCTTCGGCGATCTGCGGCAGGAGCGCCGCCTTCTGCTCGTCGCGGCCGTGTTCGGCGACGAGGCCGGCGCCGAGCACCACGGTCGACAGATAGGGTTCGCTGACGAGGCCGCGGCCGAATGCTTCCATCAGGATGCCGACTTCGATCGCGCCGCCGCCGATGCCGCCATGCGCTTCTGGCAGCGGCAGCGCCAGCCAGCCGAGATCGGCGAACTGTTTCCAGATCGCCTCGCTGAAGCCGGACGGCTCCTTGGCGTTCTGCTCGCGCAGCTTGGCCGTGTAGGTCTCGGCGATGAAGCGGTCGGCGCTCTCGCGCAGCAGCCGCTGTTCGTCACTGGGCGTGAGATCCATCGCTTACACCTTCACCTGTTTGCGCACCGACGGATGCAGTCCCGACGGATCGACGATCATTCCAAACTCCTGCAGATTGTGAGCGTGACAAAGCTGATGCAGCGCGAACGCCTGATCGATCGCGGCCGGCTGGCCCTGGATGTCGACCGAGCGGTTGACCGCTTCCTTGGTCATCTTCAGCGCGAAGCTCGGCTTCGCGGCGATGCGCATCGCGAGCTGCAGCGTGAAGTCCGACAGTTCGGTGGCGGGCACGACGTGATTGACCATGCCGAGCCGGTACGCATCTTGCGCGCTCCAGCTGTCGGCGGTGAACAGCAGTTCCTTGGCCTTGCGCGGGCCGAGCTCCCAGGGATGCACGAACCATTCGACGCCGCACACGCCCATCGTCACCACGGGATCGCAAAACTCGGCGTTGTCGGCAGCGACGATCAGGTCGCAGGCCCAGGCCAGCATCAGGCCGCCGGCGATGCACTTGCCGTGCACTTCGGCGATCGTCGGCTTGGCGAGATTGCGCCAGCGCCGCGTGATCTGCAGATAGATCTCCTGCTCGCGCGCCATCCGGCCGTGCGCGCCCGGCTCGCGAAAGCCGCCCCAGGCGCCGACCGGCGCAAAGTCGATGCCGGCTTCGTTCTTGGTGGTGGCGCGCAGATCATGGCCGGCGGAGAAGTGTGGGCCGTTGCCGGCGAGCACGATGACCTTGACGCTGTCGTCCTGCACCGCGTCGTCGAACGCGGCGTTGAGGTCGTAGGTCATTTGCAGATTTTGCGCGTTGCGCGCCTCCGGCCGGTTCATCACGATCCGGGCGATCGCCGGATCGGGACGGTCGACCACGAGCGTTTCATAGCCGCTCATGCATCCTCCCGTTTCTTGTTGTGCCGGCGCATGCTGCACCGGTTGTTGTTCCGCATAGTCTGGCAGGTCGGCCGCGCGACCGCAAATCCGATCTGCTGCGGCAGAGCGCGCTTATTCCGCGCTGCGGCGCGACCGCCGCCGGGACCTGCAACTTTCGATGTGATCGCGCCTGCTGCGCGGCTTTGAGGCAGAACAATCCGCGGGCGGCGCGATTGTGCGACAGGCCAGTAAATGGGCCGCCAAGCGCCGGTCAGAATTGATTTTTTCGCTGCGCCTATCCGTGCGATAGGTCGCGGCCCTGTTGTCCCTGCCGAAAGTCGATGATGCCGCAGTTCCGCATTGGCCTGATGATCCGCACGTCCGCGTGGCGCGGCGTTGTGGCAGCGGCGCTGCTGCTGATCGGTTCCGCGGCCGCCCACGCCGCCAATGCACTGGCGACGCTGCCGCGCGATCTGTCGCCGTGGGGCATGTTCGCGAACGCCGATATCGTGGTGAAGGTGGTGATGGCCGGGCTCGCGCTCGCCTCGCTGGCGACCTGGACGGTCTGGCTGTCGAAGACCGTGGAACTGCGCCGCGAAACCGCGCGCGCCCGCGCGGCGCTCGCGTCGCTCGAGACCGACACCACGCTGGCCGAGCTGCGCGGCACCGAGGCGCAAGACGGTGTCGGTCAGTTGATCCAGACCGCGACACGCGAAGCGCAGCTGTCCGGCTGGACATTCGACGACGATTTCAAGGAGCGCGTCGCGCTGCGGCTGGAGCGCACCGAGGCAGCGATGTCGCGCAAGATCGCGCGCGGCACCGGCATCCTTGCCACCATCGGCGCGGTGGCGCCGTTCGTCGGCCTGTTCGGCACGGTGTGGGGCATCATGAATGCCTTCATCGGCATCTCCGAGGCGCATACAACGAATTTGGCCATTGTTGCGCCCGGCATCGCCGAGGCGCTGCTCGCCACCGCGCTCGGTCTCGTCGCCGCGGTGCCGGCGGTCGTGATCTACAACTATCTGGTCCGCCAGATCGCCAATTATCGCGCGCTGCTCGGCGATGCGTCCGCGCAGGTGCTGCTGCTGGTCAGCCGCGATCGCGGCCGCTCGGCGCGGCTGATGGCGCGGGCCGCGGAGTAGGGCATGGGCGTGCGGCTCGGCGGACGGCGGCAAGCCGCGGAGGACGATCTCGCGCTCGCGCACGAGATCAACGTCACGCCGTTCATCGACGTGATGCTGGTGCTGCTGATCATCTTCATGGTCGCGGCGCCGCTCGCCACCGTCGATCTCGGTGTCGATCTGCCGGCTTCCACCGCCGCTCCGCAGCCGCGCCCGGACAAGCCGGTGTATCTGACGCTGCAATCCGACCTGACGCTGGCGATCGGCGAAAGCCCGGTGGCGCGCGACGCGCTCGGCGACGCACTGGCGAGCGCGACGAACAGCAACAAGGACGAGCGCATCTTCCTGCGCGCCGACAAGGCGGTCAGCTACGGCGAGCTGATGGCGGTGATGAATCTCTTGCGCGACGCCGGCTATCTCAAGGTCGCGCTGGTCGGCCTCGACGGGCGCGACACGCCATGAACGCGTACGTGCTGCACGACGAGCCGGGCCGCGGCCGCGCCTCGCAATGGATGGCGTCGGCGATCGCCATCGTCGCGGCGCATCTGCTGCTGATCGCCGCCGCGCTCGCCTGGTATCAGCAGGTCCCGATGCCTGGCGTCGAGATGCCGGCCATCATGGTCGATCTGTCGCCGGCCCCCGCCGCGCCCGCGGTGCAGCCGCAGGATCTCGCGCCGGGCCCGCAGATGCAGCAGGCGCAGCCGGAGGCCGAGCGGGCCGCGCTGGAAAAACCGACGAACGAGCCGGTGCGGCAGCAGGCCGAGCTGCAGCCTCAGCCGCCGATCGAACCACAAGCCGAGCCGCAAGCCGTGCCTGTCCCGGTCGCGCCGGCGCCCGAGGTGGCGCTGCCGCCGCCGGCCAAGGCTGCCGAACAGCCCGCAGCGGTGAAGCCGGATGCGCCGAAGCAGGCCGAGCTGGTGAAGCCGGCTGCGAAGCTCAAGCCGGAGCCGAAGCGCGCGACGCATGAAGAGGCCAAGCGCAAGCGCGCCGAGGCCAAGCCGGACTCGCGCGACCCGCTTGCGCCGCGCACCACGGCGGCGCCCCGCGCCGAGCGTCAGGCCGCGCTGCAATCTTTCCCGCAAGCGGGCCGCGCCGCGGCGGCCGCCGCATTGCCGGCCTATCGCGATCGTCTGGCCGCACATCTCGCCCGCTTCAAGCAATATCCGTCGGCCTCGAAGGCCGCGGGCGAGCAGGGCACCGCGATGCTCAGCTTCACCGTCGGCCGCAGCGGCCAGGTTCTCGCCAGCCGCCTCGCGCGCTCGTCCGGCTACTCCGCGCTCGACGCTGAAACCATGGCGATGATCCACCGCGCGCAGCCGCTGCCGTCGTTCCCGGCGGAGATGACGCAGGCCTCGCTGAGCTTCACCGTCCCGGTAAACTTCTCGCTGCGCTAACA
>NZ_JBMDXE010000359.1:0-4630 GCF_048594845.1 Rhodopseudomonas sp.
AAAGGCTTTCTCAGGCGGACAAGACGACGAAGTCTACGACGCGATCGGCTCTTCCTGGCGCCACTGGTTGCCGGAGATCTTCGCCGCGGCGATCACCGCCTGGGTACGGCTTTCGACCCCGAGCTTTTGCAGGATCGCCGACACGTGGGCCTTGATGGTGGCTTCCGACACGCCGAGCTCGTAGGCGATCTGCTTGTTGAGCAGCCCTTCGGACAGCATCATCAGCACCCGCACCTGCTGCGGCGTCAGAGTCACCAGGCGGTCGCGCAGCTTGCTGGTCTCCGGGTCGGCCGCGGCCGAGAGGTCGACATCCGGCGGAACCCAGACATCGCCGTCGAGCACCCGCAGGATCGCGTCGCCGAGCTTCTCGACGCCGAACCGCTTGGGCACGAAGCCCGATGCGCCGAAATCGAGAGAGCGGCGGATCGTGTCGACGTCGTCACTGGCCGAGACCACCACCACGGGAATCGCCGGGTATTGGGCGCGGAGATAGATCAGTCCGGAGAAGCCGCTGATCCCTGGCATCTTGAGATCGAGCAGGACCAGATCGACGTCCCCCTCGCGCTCGAGCAGCGCGGTGAGGTCCTCGAACGAACCGACTTCGCCGATTTTCGCACCGGGAACCACGCTGGAGACGGCGAGCCGAAGGGCGTCGCGGAATAGCGGGTGGTCGTCGGCGATGATCAAATGCGTGCTGGCGGGCGTGCTCATGATGTCCCTTGTGCGCAAGCGATAATCAACAGTCTCGCATTCAGGCCCGCGCGCGCGCAGGTCGGATGAAGTGTCGCCCCAAAGGTCGACGGCTGGCAAGGCGTTTAGCTGCCTTCGCGTACCATCCTGCCCTTACTTGCAACCCAAAACATTGAGCAAGCGCAAGAACGGAGACGGAACACCGGCCGAAAGTCGTAATGCCTGACAATCTCGACGATGTTACCTTGCATCTAACGTACTGTGTCCGCCTGCCGCGGCACGGCAAGAACAAGAAAAACAACATGATTTCACTGTCAGAGGGAGGTACTCGCTAATGTCGACTTATGCCGCGACGCCCGTTCGGTCCGGCGGGATGACGAAGGACGAACGTTTCGTCATTGTCGCCTCGTCGCTCGGTACTGTTTTCGAGTGGTACGATTTCTATTTGTACGGATCGCTGGCCGCCATCATCGGCGCGCAGTTCTTCAGCGCCTATCCGCCGGCAACCCGGGACATCTTCGCGCTGCTGGCCTTCGCCGCCGGCTTCCTGGTGCGTCCGTTCGGCGCCATCGTGTTCGGCCGGGTCGGCGACCTCGTCGGCCGTAAATACACCTTCCTGGTCACCATCCTGATCATGGGTCTGTCGACCTTCATCGTCGGCCTGCTGCCGAATGCGGCGACGATCGGCATTGCGGCGCCGATCATCCTGATCGGCCTGCGCCTGCTGCAGGGCCTCGCGCTCGGCGGCGAATATGGCGGTGCGGCGACCTATGTGGCGGAACACGCTCCGCCCGGCAAACGCGGCTATTACACCTCGTTCATTCAGACCACGGCGACGCTCGGCCTGTTCCTGTCGCTGCTGGTGATCCTGGCGACCCGCACCATCCTGGGCGAACCCGAATTCGCCGCCTGGGGCTGGCGCATTCCGTTCCTGGTCTCGGTGGCGCTGCTCGGCGTCTCGGTCTGGATCCGGCTGCGGCTCAACGAGTCGCCGGTGTTCCAGAAGATGAAGGAAGAGGGCAAGAGCTCGAAGGCGCCGCTGACCGAAGCCTTCGCCAACTGGGGCAACGCCAAGATCGTGCTGATCGCGCTGCTCGGCGGCGTGATGGGTCAGGGCGTGGTCTGGTACACTGGCCAGTTCTACGCGCTGTTCTTCCTGCAATCGATCCTGAAGGTCGACGGCTATACGTCGAACCTGCTGATCGCCTGGTCGCTGCTGCTCGGCACCGTGTTCTTCATCTTCTTCGGCTGGCTGTCGGACAAGATCGGACGCAAGCCGATCATCCTGGCCGGCTGCGCGATCGCGGCTCTGTCGTTCTTCCCGATCTTCAAGGCCATCACCACCAACGCCAACCCGGCGCTGGAAAAGGCGATCGAGACCGTCAAGGTCGAGGTCGTGGCGGATCCGGCGCAGTGCGGCGACCTGTTCAACCCGGTCGGCACCCGCGTCTTCACCGCGCCGTGCGACACCGCCCGCGCCTACCTGTCGCAGTCGTCGGTCAAGTACACGACCGCGAAGGCACCGGCAGGCTCGCCCGTGAAGGTGACGGTGAACGGCACCGACGTTCCCTACACCGACGCCAAGACGTCGAACCCGGCGGTGCTGGCGGCGATCCAGGCGGCCGGCTATCCGAAGGCCGGCAATCCGGACATCATCAAGATGTCGAACCCGTTCGACATCTTCAAGGCGCGCACCGCGGCGGTGATCGGGCTGCTGTTCATCCTGGTGCTGTTCGTCACCATGGTGTACGGGCCTATCGCCGCGATGCTGGTCGAACTGTTCCCAACCCGCATCCGCTACACCTCGATGTCGCTGCCCTACCATATCGGCAACGGCTGGTTCGGCGGCCTGCTGCCGGCGACCGCCTTCGCGATCGTGGCCTCGACCGGCGATATCTACGCCGGCCTGTGGTACCCGATCATCTTCGCTTCGATCACCGTGGTGATCGGCCTGATCTTCCTGCCGGAGACCAAGGACGTCGACATCAGCAGCACCTGATGACCCGCGTTCCGGCGGCGACGCCGCACCCACCACTTGGAATGCGAACGGCCGCGGAGCGATCCGCGGCCGTTTTGTTTGAAGCGGGTCTGGGGGCGGCGTCGCCCTCCCCCCCCCCTCGCCCGCACGGGGGTGAGGGAGGGGGGAGGGCACCGTTGCAAGTTTTGACACCGACAACTGCCGTCTCGTCATTGCGAGGAGCGAAGCGACGAAGCAATCCAGCGCAGTGCACGGCGCTGGATTGCTTCGCTGCGCTCGCAATGACGGAGTAACTGAGGGGCGACTTTATCCTGTCGTCCCCAGAAACTGCAGCACCACCTCTCGGCGGTGCGGGCGGCGGCGGTGTTCGATCAAGTAGATGCCCTGCCAGGTGCCGAGCGCGAGGCGACCTTGTAGCACCGGGATCTGCAGCGACGTCGCCGTCAGCATCGACTTCACATGCGCCGGCATGTCGTCCGGCCCCTCGGTGTCATGGACCCAGCCGGCATTTTCGGGGGCGAGCTTGTTCAGCACCGTGGTGAGATCGACCAGCACCGTCGGATCGGCGTTTTCCTGAATCGTCAGCGACGCCGAGGTGTGGCGCACGAATACTGTCAGCGATCCGTCTCGTGCACCCGCCTCGGCGACGAATTTCGCGATGTCGCGAGTGATGTCGACAAAGCCTGCCCCACTCGTCTGCACCGTCAGCAGCGACGACGCGACGTGGGTCACGGCCGCTGCCGCGACCGGGCCGCGGGTGATCGTGCGGGATGAGCTCATCCGAACCTCGTATCTGAATCCCAGTCAGCGCCTTCTCACGCAGCGCACCAGCCCAGAAGCAACGCGTCCAACGCTTTGCAGCGCCGGAGTTCGCGCGCCCCTCAGGTCTTGCCGTCGCCGGAGGTCTCGCGCTGGATGCGCTGCGCCATCTCCATCAGCCGCCGCCACGCGCGCTCGAGGAAACCGACGACGCGATCGACGTCCTGATCGCTCGGCAGCGGGATCTCCAGCTTGCGCTGGCCATCCTTGGTGGTGACCTCCGGGGCCGGCAGCTTGTCGGTCTTCGGCATCGCTTCGTCGATCTTGCCGGAGACGCCCGGGCCGCGCTGCGCGAGCTGCGTCTTGAGGCTGTCGTTCTCGACCCGGAGCGCCTCGGCCTCTTTCTTCAGCCGGTCGTTATCGGTCTGCAGCCGGCCGATTTCGGCATCGAACGCGGCGCGCTCGTCGGCCACCTCATAGCAGGCCCAGCCATTGCCCTTGTCGGTGCAGGTCGACACCTTGCCGGTGCGGGTGTCGAGCCGCGTCACACCGTCGGCATTCGGCGTGAAGGTGTAGCCGCCGTTCTCGCTGTCCGGCAGCGGATCGGCCGATGCGATGCCGCCGCCAAATCCAACGGCCGCGCCGAGCGCAGCGATCCACAGCAGGCGCCGCGCCGGGCCGGAGCGGATCGCATCGGGAAGCACCATGGTCATCGTAAGCTCCGCTGGCAGAAAGAGACCCCGCGGATATGGGGTCTCAGGCCGGCGCGCGATACGGCGCGCGGCCGGATTTCAACGCGTCGCCCAGCAGTTCGATCCGGTCCTGCCCCCAGAACACTTCGCCATCCAGCACATAGGCCGGAGAGCCGAACACCCCGGCGGCGATCGCGTCCTGCCGGTTCTGCTCATAGACGGCGCGGATCTGGTCCGAGGCGGCGTGCGCCACCAGCTTTTCGCCCGGCAGACCGGCCGCAGCGGCGAGTTCGGTCAGCACCAAAGGATCGGCGAGATTGCGCTCGGTCTGCCACACCCCCGAATAGGCGCGCTGCATATACGGCTCCGGATCGAGACCGGCGGCGAGCGCGGCCAGCACCACGCCGTCGGCGAGCCGCGCATCGAACGGCCAGTGCTTCGGCCACAATTTGAAATCGAGGTCGCGCTTGTCGCGCCAGCGCTGCAACTCGATCAGCCGGTAGCGCTGCCG
>NZ_JBMDXE010000036.1:0-6299 GCF_048594845.1 Rhodopseudomonas sp.
GATCTCGGGATTGACCACGAAGCCGGCACGATCGAGCCACTGCAGCATCTTGTGCTGGGTCGGCTCGTCCATCGGATAGTCACTCATCTCGCCCCACGCATAGGCGAAGAATTTCAGCGGCCGCGACGCGGTGATCGCCACGTCCTTCTGCCGCAGCGAGCCGGCGGCGGAATTGCGCGGATTGGCGAACACGGTGTCGCCGGCTTCTTCCTGTCTCTTGTTGAGCGCGAGGAAGTCCTGCTTCAGCATGTACACTTCGCCGCGCAGTTCGCAGGCGGCGGGGATGGCGTTGCCCTTCAGCGTAGTCGGAATGTCCTTGATGGTGCGGACATTGGCGGTGACGTCCTCGCCGGTGAAGCCATCGCCGCGCGTCGCCGCGCGCACCAGCTCGCCGTTCTCGTAACGCAGCGACAACGACAGCCCGTCGATCTTCGGCTCGGCGACGATCGACGGCACCGCATCCAGCTTGAGGAAGCGCTGCACGCGCTCCACAAACTCGGTGACGTCTTCATCGGAGAAGGCGTTACCGAGCGACAGCATCGGCACCGCGTGCTGCACCTTGGCAAACCCGCGCGCCGGCGCCGCGCCGACGGTCTGGGTCGGCGACGAGGCGCTGACCAGATCCGGAAACTTCGCCTCGATCGCCTCGAGCCGCCGTCGCAACGCGTCGTACTCCGCGTCGGAAATCTTCGGCGCGTCGTGCTGATAGTAAGCGGCGTTATGCCCCTCGATCTCCAGACGCAACCGTGTCAGCTCGATCTTGGCCTTCGGCTTGGTGAGCTTGGCGATGTCGGTCGGGGCGGGTTTCGGCGGCTTGGTCATGACCGATCGATACAATGGCGGCTTCGGAAGCGCCACCCGCTGCTCTGGTGAGCGGCCTACCCCGCCGCCTTGATCAACCGGTCCGCTGCGGCTCTGGCCTCGGCGGTGATTTCCGCGCCTGCCAGCATCCTCGCGATCTCTTCGCGGCGGTGGTCTTGTTCCAGGGCGGCGACGCGGGTGGCGACGCGTTTGCCTTTGTCGAGGGAGGCTTTGGAGATCAGCAGATGCTGGTCGGCGCGCGCGGCGACCTGCGGGGCGTGGGTGACGGCCATCACCTGGACCTTGGACGCCAGCCGCGCCAGGCGGCCGCCGATCGCGTCAGCCACGGCGCCGCCGACGCCGGTGTCGATCTCGTCGAATACCAAAGTGGGCGCCGAGCCCTTGTCGGACAGCACCACCTTGAGCGCCAGCAGGAAGCGCGACAGCTCACCGCCGGAGGCGACCTTCATCATCGGGCCTGGACGCGTACCCGGGTTGGTCTGAACCCAGAACTCGACGCGGTCGATGCCTTGCGGCCCTGGCACAGCCTCATCGGCTTCCACCTGGGTCATGAACTTGGCGCGTTCGAGTTTCAACGGCGCGAGTTCGCCGTTCACCGCCTTGTTGAGCTTCTCGGCCGCCTTGGTTCGGGACGCCGAGAGCTTCGACGCAGCAACGCTGTAGCGCGCATCCGCCTCACCCGCGGCCTTCTCCAAGGCAACGAGACGATCGGCGCCCGCATCGATCAACGCCACGTCCGACGCGTATTGCGCGGCGAGCACCGCGAGGCCGTCGACCGGCGTCGAATATTTGCGCGCGGCGGCGCGTAGCGCGAACAGCCGTTCCTCGATGCGCTCGAGTTCGAGCGGGTCGAAATCGGCGGCCGCGAGCGCAGCGTTGAGGTGTTGATCCGCCTCTTCCAGCGCATTGATCGCGGTGTCGATCGCCCGCACGGCCGGCTCGATCAGCTGCGGCGCAGTGCCGGCGCGGCGCTCCAGCCGGCGGACCGCGGAGGCGAGCGCTGCGACGGGCGAATGGTGGCCGCCGACGACTTCCTGGGCCTCGCGCAGATCGGCGGCGATCTTCTCGCCCTGCATCATGGTGGTGCGGCGCTCGGCCAGCGAGGTTTCCTCGCCGTCCTTGGGCGCGAGCTGCTTCAGCTCTTCGGAGGCATGACGCAGATAGTCGGCCTCGCGGGCGGCGCGCGCCATGCCGGCGCGGTGCTCGTCGAGCGCAGCCCGCGCGGTGCGGCGGCCTTCCCACAGCGTCTCCAGCGCGGCGACGTCCTTTTCCAGCCCGGCGAAGGCGTCGAGCAGGCGGCGATGGGTTGCGGCATCGACCAGCGCGCGCTCGTCGTGCTGGCCGTGGATCTCGACCAGCGCCGCGCCGACCGTCTTGAGGGTCTGCACGCTGACCGACTGGTCGTTGATGAAAGCACGGGTGCGGCCGTCGGCGAACTGGACGCGGCGCAGGATCATCTCGCCGGCGTCTTCCTCGTCGCGATCATCGAGGCCATTGGCGGCGAGAATCGCGAAGGCCGGATGCCCCTTGGCGAGATCGAAGGTGGCGGTGACCTGGCCGTGCTCGGCGCCGTGGCGAACCAGCGCGGCATCGCCGCGGCCGCCGAGCGCCAGCGCAAAAGCATCCAGCAGAATCGATTTGCCCGCACCGGTCTCGCCGGTCAGCACCGCGAGGCCGCGGGAAAATTCGATGTCGAGCCGCTCGATCAACACGATATCGCGGATCGACAGGCGGGCGAGCATGTGAGGTCAGTCCTATCCGAGACCGAGCTTTTTGAAGGACTTGCTGATCCAGGAGCCCTTGTTCTCGGTGGGTTCGAGTCCGCCCGACTTTACAAGATTATAAGCGTCTTTGTACCAGCGGCTGTCAGGAAAATTGTGGCCAAGCACCGCGGCGGCGGTTTGCGCCTCGCCGACGATACCGATCGCCATATAGGCCTCGGTCAGGCGGGCTAGCGCTTCCTCGACGTGGCGGGTGGTCTGATAACGTGTCACCACGGTCTTGAAGCGGTTGATCGCCGCCGCGTAGTCGCGCTTCTCCATGTAATAGCGGCCGACGTCCATCTCCTTGCCGGCGAGCTGGTCGCGTGCGCCTTCCAGCTTCTGCTTGGCCTGGTTGGCATATTCGGAGGTCGGGTATTTGCGGATCACCTCTTCCAGCGCCGCGATCGCCTTTTCGGTACGGCCCTGGTCGCGGGAGATATCGGGGATCTGGTCGTAATGCGACGCCGCGATCAGGTACTGCGCATAGGCGGCGTCCGGGCTGCCGGGATGCAGCGTCACGTAACGGGTCGCCGAGCCGATGCAGCTGTCGTAGTCGCCGGCCTGATAGTACGAATAGGCCGACATCAGCAGCGATTTGCGGGCCCAGTCCGAATACGGATGCTGGCGGTCAACTTCCTCGAACTTCTTGGACGCGGCCTTGAGGTCCTTGTCCTTGTTCATCAGGTACAAGCCCTCATTGTAGAGCTTGTCCGCCGGCTCGTCGTTGAACTTGTCCTCGTCCTTGGCCAGGAATTTGTCCCAGATCGCACCGGTGCCGCAGCCACCCAGCGGCAGCGCCAGCATCGCCAGACTGGCCATCAGGGGAAGGCTGCGCCAAAAGCGGTGGCTTCCGCGCGAGACCAGCCTGTTTCGCAGTCCGAGCCGCTGTGCCGACATCAATTCCAACCTGACCAACTGGAGAACGTTGCGCTTCGGCGCTGGGACGAGCCGTCAAGGCTCGCATCACCGGCCTGCCCCCGAAGCATCGAGTCAACCACCGGCTGTTTAGCCGAAAAAGGTTATGGGACCAACCGGGTAAGCAGGCATTCCGCCGGGAATAAGGCGATCGCACGGCGGCGTGCGAGAGGCGGACAAACGAGGCGCGGTGTGACTTCCGGCAGGTGAGAAACGTCCGATCGCGAGATCAGGACATGTCCGGACCGTAGGCCGGCGCAACCATGCCGCCGACCAGACCGGTGACGGCTTCGGCAGGCCCCCGGACCGCGCGACGCGCCGGCTCGGATTCGATCACCCGGTAGGCCGTACGATCGGCCAGAAGCGCGGTCAGCACCGAATGGTTGAGCTTGTGGCCACCCCGGACCGAGCGATAGGCGCCGAGGATCGGCAGGCCGGCCAGCGCCAGGTCGCCGATCGCGTCCAGCAATTTGTGGCGCGCGCATTCATCGGCGTAACGCAGACCTTCGACATTCAACAGGCGCTCGTCGTCGAACACCACCGAGTTCTCGAACGAGGCGCCGCGGGCGTAGCCCATTTCCCAGAGCCGCGCGACATCGCTCATGCAGCCGAAGGTGCGGGCGCGGGCGACTTCACGGCGGAAAGCTTCCGGCTCGACGCCGAGGGTGTAGCTCTGCTGGCCGATGACCGGATTGGAGAAGTCGATCTCGACCTCGACCCGGAATCCACCGGCATGGGGACGCAGCTCGCCGACCGACTTGCCCTGGGTGACGCGGATCGGCTTGAGAACCTGGATGAAACGGCGGGGAGCGGACTGCTCGCGAACGCCGGCCTGATCGATGGCGGCGACGAACGGCGCGGCACTGCCGTCCATGATCGGAACTTCGGGACCGTCGACTTCGATCGTGGCGTTGTCGATGCCCATGCCGCGCAGCGCGGCGAGAACGTGCTCGGCAGTGGAGACCAGCGGACCTTCACTGTCGCCGAGCACGGTGGCAAGTTCGGTGGCGACAACCGATTTGGCGTTGGCGGCGATTTCGCGATCCGCGCCATCGAGGCCGGTCCGAACAAAAACATAACCCGCGTCGATGGATGCGGGCCCGATGGTGAGATTGACTGGCTGGCCGGAATGAACACCTACGCCCGTCACCGTGGCTTGCGAACGCAGCGTTGTCTGCCGGCTGAATTTCATGCGTAAACCGCCCACCATTGACCACCAGTCAGCCACACCCGGACGTCTTTCTGATCTGTTCTCAAGATCTTGTCCGGCGACTCGACCGTGTGTCCCCAAGTCCAGAAAACCATAGCACTGCCCCAAAGAGCGCCAACTCACGCTTTTTTACGGATTGTTACCCCAACTCCGCCGCATTACCGCCGCCGCTGCCTCGAATTCAGACGCAAAGATGGCAGCAATCGTTCCCTCGCTGTCCGCGGAAATTTCAAATTTATCTTTAAAATCAATCATCTAACACAAATTCCCGTCTTCGCATCGCACAAAAACAAGACCCCGGAGGCGGCCCTCCGGGGTCTTGTCATTGTTTGAAATGAGGCACGGGATCAGTTTGCCTGCCGCCGCAAGAAGGCGGGGATATCCAGATGGTCGTCACCCTGTGGCGCCTGGGATACAGGTGCCGGACGCCCGTGGAGATCCAGACCCTGCGGCGCCGGACGCTTGGCATATTCCGAAACCGGATCATGACCCATCTGCTCCGCGACGCTGCGCTGCGGGCGACGTTCCGGGAGCGGCGGCATCTGCGGCACCGCGGGTGCGGCGGCGACCCGGACCGGCGGAGCCGTCTCCGATTCGTCGTCGCGGCGGCTCAGGCCGTTGGCCAGACGCTGGAGCAGCGACAGCCGGGTCTTCTGCGGCTCGTCGTCGGTTTCGCCGCGCGCGGCCTGACGGATCTCGTTCTGCGCCGGCACCGGCAGCTCGTCGAACCGCGGCATGCGCGGCGACCGCAAAGCGGCACGATCCGGCTGCTGGGGAATGAACGAGTCCGGCGTCTCCGGCTCCTCGGACACCGCGCGGGTCTGCTCCAGATCGGGGAACAGCGAGGGCTTCTGCGGAATCGGGCGGACAGTGACGTCGCCATAGGACGCCGGCGCAACCGGCGCCTGAGCGACCTGCGGAGCCGGCATCTGTTCGGTGCTGACGGCAGCCGCGATCGCGGCCAGCGCAGCGCGCTCGACGTTCGGGTTACGCGGAGCCGGCGCCGCGGCGACCGCCGCCGGAGCGGCAGCAACCTGCGCGGCGCGGGCGGCAGCGGCTTCGGCGATGCGCTGGTTGTCGGCGCGCAGCTTGGCAGTCAGTTCAGCCAGACGGCTGTCCGCCGGCGCAGCAGCTTGGGCAGCCGCGCCGGCCGCGGCTGCGTTCCGCGACAACTGATCTTTCTCGATGCCGGTCGCCACGACCGACACGCGGATGATGCCATCGAGGCTTTCGTCGTAGGTGGCGCCGACGATGATGTTGGCGTCCTGGTCGACTTCCTCGCGAATGCGGGTGGCGGCTTCGTCGACTTCGAACAGCGTCAGGTCCTTGCCGCCGGTGATCGAGATCAGCAGGCCCCTCGCCCCCTTCATCGACGAATCGTCGATCAGCGGATTGGCGATCGCGGCTTCGGCGGCGGTCAGCGCGCGCTTCTCGCCGGAAGCTTCGCCGGTGCCCATCATCGCCTTGCCCATCTCGCGCATCACGGCGCGGACGTCGGCGAAGTCGAGGTTGATCAGGCCTTCCTTGACCATCAGGTCGGTGATGCAGGCGACGCCCGAATACAGCACCTGGTCGGCCATCGCGAACGC
>NZ_JBMDXE010000360.1:0-30506 GCF_048594845.1 Rhodopseudomonas sp.
CGGCACCCCGGTCGGCAAGGTGATCGCCATCATCCACGACGAACGCGACACGCGGAAGAAGCAGGTGCGAGAAGGAATGGCGGCGGTCGATTAGCGGCAGCGTGGCGCAGCCCTCGATCAATTGATCCGCTGCGAGAGACCTCAGTTACTCACCAGCCCCAAGCACCGTCATTCCGGGGCGCGCGCAGCGCGAACCCGGATCTCGCACATGTGGGCCCGTTCTTCGTAACAACTTCGGGATTCCGGGTACGCTCGCTGCGCGAGCGCCCCCGAAAGACGCGCGGAGAGGTGATGCGCCACCGAGAGCCACGCCGCGTCACGCCTCGACCGCGGAACTGAGTTTCGTCGGCGTACTTATCGATCGGTGCGACTTGCATGCTGCCATTGGGGTAGCCCGGCTGTCGCGGATCGGCGCGTCAGCCGGTCTTCACGCCATCGAAAGCGTCGAACGGATGAAGCTGGGGAAGGCTCAAAGCCTGGAAGACGTCGCCGGCCAGGTCGGCGCGTGCGCGGTGACAATTCTGGCGGTGATCATCATCTCGGCGCTGTATGTCGGCCGTGAGGTGTTTGTTCCGGTGGCGCTGGCGATCCTGCTCAGCTTCGTGCTGGCGCGGCCGGTCAACATGCTGCAATCACTGCGGGTGCCGCGCGCGGTCGCGGCGATCGTCTCCGTGCTGTTCGCCTTCGCGGTGATCTTCGCGCTCGGCAGCCTGATCGCGACGCAACTCTCCCGCCTCGCCGGCGATCTGCCGCAGTATCAGTCGACCATTCAGGCCAAGATCACCTCGCTGCGCGGGGTCGCCGGTGGCTCCTCCACGCTGGAGCGCGCCGAGGGCATGCTGCAGGATCTCAGCAAGGAGCTGAACAGGCCGAAGAATGCAGCGCCGCCGTCGCTGAACAATCCGCAGACCGGCACCGCAGCGGGGCGGCCGGTCGCGCCGGTCCCGGTCGAGGTGCTGCAGCCCGATCCTGGCACGCTCGCCAATCTGCGCTCGCTGATCGCACCGCTGATCTCCCCGCTGGCGATGACCGGGATCATCGTGATCTTCGTGATCTTCATCCTGCTGCAGAAGGAGGATCTGCGAAACCGGCTGATCCGTCTCGCCGGTACGCGCGACCTGCAGCGCACCACCGCGGCGCTCGATGACGCAGCCAGCCGGCTGAGCCGGCTTTTCCTCAATCAGTTGCTGATCAATTCCGGCTTCGGCCTGCTGATCGGAATCGGTCTGTGGCTGATCGGCGTGCCGAGCCCGGCGCTGTGGGGCATCCTCGCCGCGGTGCTGCGCTTCGTGCCGTATATCGGCTCGATCATCGCGGCCGCCTTCCCGCTGACTTTGGCGGTGGCGGTCGATCCCGGCTGGTGGATGCTGGCCTGGACGGCCGCGCTGTTCTTCGTAATCGAGCCGGCGATCGCGCAAGTGATCGAACCGCTGGTGTATGGCCGTAGCACCGGCCTGTCGCCGGTCGCGGTGGTGATCTCGGCGACGTTCTGGACCGCGCTGTGGGGACCGATCGGCCTCGTCCTCGCGACGCCGCTGACGGTGTGTCTCGTCGTGCTCGGCCGCCATGTCGAGCGGCTGGCATTCCTCGACGTGATGTTCGGGGATCGTCCGGCGCTGTCGCCGCCGGAGATTTTCTATCAGCGCATGCTTGTCGGCGACCCGACCGAAGCCGCAGAAAAGGCTGAGCAATTCCTCAAGGAGCGCTCGCTGTCGTCCTACTACGACGACGTCGCGCTGAAGGGCCTGCAACTGGCGCAAGCTGATCTCGAACGCGACGCGCTCGACGCCGTGCGGCTGGCGCGGATCAAGGAAACGGTGCTCGAATTCACCGAAGACCTCACCGACGAGGTGGCGCAGGAGCCCGAGGGCGACGAGGCCTCCACCGACGCCGAGGCCGCGGCAGCCGTCGAGGAAACGCCCGCCAGCCATGCGCATGACGGCCTGCCGGTGATGAAGCCGAACGAGCTCAAGCCGCAATGGCGCGGCGACGCGCCCGTGCTGTGCATCGGCGGCCGCTCCGACATCGACGAAGCCGCGGCGATGATGCTTGCGCATCTGTGCCGCGCGCATGGCATCGGCGCCCGCGCGGAGGCGCCAAGCGTGCTGTCCACGCGCAACATCTTCAGCCTCGACACCTCGCACGTCGCGCTGGTGTGCCTGTCCTATCTGGAAATTTCGAACAGCACGCACATCCGCTACGCCGTTCGCCGCCTGCGACGCAAGGCGCCGCAGGCCAAGATCATCGTTGCGCTGCTGTCGGCGGAAGGCGCCGCGCTCCCCGACGGCAACGAGTCCGTGCAGGCCGACGCCATCGTCACCACGCTACGCGACGCCGTCGCCTACTGCACCGACGAAGCCAGCAACACCCCGCCCCCGCAGGTGATCGAACTGCCTTTGTCCAGCGTCGCGATGTAGCGGACACGCAGGCGCGCATCTCACGTTCCGTACGCCGTCACGGCGTGAGAGAGGCTCCGACACTCTCCCCGTCATTCCGGGGCGCGCGTAGCGCGAACCCGGAATCCATTCCCCTGTGCTTGCGACGAACGACAAGACTTCGTCGGTACAGAACAGCGGCTACTGCGGAGTATGGATTCCGGGCTCGCTCGCTGCGCGAGCGCGCCGGAATGACGGGGTGAGGGTGTTAGTATGTCGCCGCGCGGCGGTAGTGATAGCGGTAGAGTTCCTGGTCGAAGCCGAGGCTGGCGTACAGCGCGCGGCCGGCTACGTTATCGGCGACGACTTGCAGACAGGCGGCCTTGGCGCCGTGGCTGACGGCCCAGGCGAACAGCGCCATCATCAGGCGCCGGCCCAGGCGCCGGCCGCGCAACGCTTCGTCGACCACCACCGACTCGATGACGAGCAGATCGCCGTGCACCACGCCGTAAGCCGTGGCGACGATGCGGCCGTCGTGGTGAAGCGCGGCGAAGCCGGTCGGCAGCGCGATGGCGTCGACGACGCGCGCGTAGACCGCCGCATGCGACGGCGACTGCACCTGCAGCCGCGCGATCGCAGCAAGCCAGTCCGCGTCGGCGCGCGCAGTGATCGTGATGTCTGACGCAGCGAAGGATGGGTCTACAGCAGACTTACTTGGAGCAGATACATCGACAGCCGGCGCATGCTCGGCAAACCGCTCCCCGCCGAAATCCCGCAGCAACGTGCAGGTCTCGCCCTCGCTATCAAAGCCGTGCTGATCGAGCTCGCGGTTGATCTGCGCGGCACCCGCGAGCAGCGTCGGCACGCGGACGATCAGCGGCTGGCCGTGGTGGCGATACAGCTCAGCGAAGCTATCAAGGTGCTCGGCAATCGACGTCGCGCGGTCGTGCAGCGGATTGACCGAATTGGCGCGGCGGGAGACGCCCTCGCCGAACCGCAGCAGCCAGTCGCCACGCATCGCGCTACGTAGTGCCGGCCAGGCGTCGAGGCAGGCCTGTTCGACCCGCCACGCCACTGTGTCGTTCATGCTATCCGCCGATGGCCGCCGCGATCGCTTCGAGCGCGGCGTCGGCCTTGCTGCCGTCGGGACCACCAGCCTGCGCCATGTCGGGCTTACCGCCGCCACCCTTACCGCCGAGCACTTCGGACGCCTTGCGCACCAGATCGACCGCGGAGAACCGCGCGACGAGGTCCGGCGTGACGCCGACCACGATCGAGCCCTTACCGTCCTCGCTCTTGGCGACAAGCGCAACCACACCGGAGCCGATCTGCTTCTTGCCCTGATCGACCAGGCTCTTGAGGTCCTTGATCTCGATGCCCTCGACCGAACGCGCCATCAGCTTGATGCCACCGACGTCACGCAGCGCAATGCCAGCTCCTTCGGCGCCTGATGAGCCAGATGCCGCACCCACGCCCATCGCGATCTTTTTCTTGGCCTCGGAAAGTTCGCGCTCGAGCTTCTTGCGTTCTTGCACGATGGCGCTGGCGCGCGACGTGACGTCGCCGAGCGAGGCGTTGAGCTCGGCCGACACCACACGCAGATCGTTGCGCATGTTGTTCAAGGCCTGCCGCGCCTGCTTGCCGGTCAGCGCCTCGATGCGGCGGACGCCGGACGCGACCGCGCTCTCGCCGGTGATCGACACCAGGCCGATGTCGCCGGTGCGCGTCACATGGGTGCCGCCGCAGAGTTCGACCGACCAGCCCAGCGCGTTGCTACCATGCTCGCGCGCCGCCTTGCCCATCGACACGACGCGGACTTCGTCGCCGTACTTCTCGCCGAACAGCGCGCGGGCGCCGGCCTCACGGGCGTCGTCGACCGCCATCAGCCGGGTCACGACCTCGTCGTTCTCCAGCACGATGTCGTTGGCGATGTCTTCGACCTGGCGCAGTTCGTCCGGCGTGATCGGCTTCTGATGCACGAAGTCGAAGCGCAGGCGCTTGTCGTCCACCGACGATCCCTTCTGTGCGATGTGATCACCAAGGACCTGACGCAGCGCCTCATGCAGCAGATGCGTCGCCGAGTGATTGGCGCGGATCGCCGAGCGGCGGCCGTGGTCGACCTCGAGCGCCAGCGCATCTCCGAGCGCGATGGCGCCCTGCTCGACCGTGCCGAAATGCACGAACAGATCGCCGGCCTTCTTCAGCGTATCCGTGACGACGAAGCGCACGCCGTCGGCGATCAGCACGCCGGTGTCGCCGACCTGGCCGCCGGACTCCGCATAGAACGGCGTCTGGTTGAGCACGATCGCGCCCTGGTCGCCGGCCTTGAGCGCGTCGACCTCGGCGCCGTCCTTGACCAGCGCGGTGACGACGCCCTCGGCGGTCTCGGTGTCGTAGCCGAGAAACTCGGTGGCGCCGTGCTTGTCGCGCAGGCCGAACCACACCGCTTCGGTCGCCGCCTCGCCGCTCCCGGCCCACGACGCGCGCGCCTTGGCGCGCTGGCGGTCCATCGCGTCGGTGAACGAGGCGATATCGACGTTGATGCCGCGGTTGCGCAGCGCGTCCTGCGTCAGGTCGAGCGGGAAACCGTAGGTGTCGTACAGCGTGAACGCGGTCTCGCCGTCGAACATGTCGCCCTTCTTCAGGGTCGCGCTCTTTTCGTCGAGGATCGACAGGCCGCGCTCCAGCGTCTTGCGGAAACGGGTCTCTTCGAGCCGCATCGTTTCCTCGATCATTGCCTCGGCGCGCACCAGCTCGGGATAGGCCTGGCCCATCTCGCGCACCAGCGCCCACACCAGCCGCCACATCAGCGGCTCCTTGGCGCCGAGTAGCTGGGCATGGCGCATCGCGCGGCGCATGATCCGGCGCAGCACGTAGCCGCGGCCCTCGTTCGACGGCAGCACGCCGTCGGCGATCAAGAACGACGACGAGCGCAGATGATCGGCGATGACGCGGAACGACGCCGCGTCGTCACCGCTCGGCCCGCGGCCGAGCGCGGAGGACGTCGCGTCGATCAGATTGCGGAACAGGTCGGTCTCGAACACGCTGTCGACGCCCTGCAGGATGGACGCCATCCGCTCCAGGCCCATGCCGGTGTCGATCGACGGACGCGGCAGCGGCACGCGCTCGTCCTTCGTCACCTGGTCGTACTGCATGAACACCAGATTCCAGAATTCGAGGAAGCGATCGCCATCCTCGTCCGGCGAGCCGGGCGGGCCGCCGAAGATATGCTCGCCGCGATCGATGAAGATCTCCGAGCACGGGCCGCACGGGCCGGTGTCGCCCATCGCCCAGAAGTTGTCGGACGTCGGGATGCGGATGATGCGATCGTCGGAGAAGCCGGCGATCTTCTTCCAGTAGCCCGCCGCCTCGTCGTCGGTGTGGTACACGGTGACGAGCAGCTTGTCCTTCTTCAGGCCGAAATCCTTGGTGATCAGATTCCAGGCGAGCTCGATGGCGCGCTCCTTGAAGTAATCGCCGAACGAGAAGTTGCCGAGCATCTCGAAGAAGGTGAGATGCCGGGCGGTGTAGCCGACATTGTCGAGGTCGTTGTGCTTGCCGCCGGCGCGGACGCATTTCTGCGAGGTGGTGGCGCGCTGATACGGACGCTTCTCGAGCCCGGTGAAGACGTTCTTGAACTGCACCATGCCCGCATTGGTGAACATGAGCGTCGGGTCGTTGCGCGGCACCAGCGGCGACGACGAGACGGCCTCGTGGCCGTTCTTGGCGAAGTAGTTCAGAAACGCAGACCTGATTTCGTTAACGCCGCTCATGTTCGTCCATTCAGTCCGGAATGCCCGCGAAACGCCCGCGCGACCCCACTGTCCCGGAGTCCAGCCTTTTAGACGCGGGGCCGGCCGCTGTCCAGAAAGTGGGCGCTGATTCAGTTGTTTGCCACCCACCTGGGGCGGTTGCGAACAGCCGTTGATAGCTCGCTGCACTGCGTTGACAGCCTTGCTGCGGCCGTGTTTGTGTCCTACCTACCTAAGACTAAGTCGCGTCGGGAGAGATCGGCCATCCTTCACTGAAGGGGGGTCGGCGCCGAAGGAGCAACCGCCCCGGAAACTCTCAGGCAAACGGACCGCGCGACTGACTGACATCTGGAAAGAGACCCTGCCGGGCATGCCCGGGGCGGGTCCGCCGACGGGATAATGCTCTCAGGCACAGCGACAGATGGGGCTCGATATGGTGACGAGAAATCGGTCTCGGGAACCGTGGGAGCCTGGAAATGCTGGCCCGTGAAGATACGGCTGCCTTGAAACGAACCCCGCTGCACGCGCTCCACTTGGCGCGCGGCGGAAAGATGGTGCCGTTCGCCGGCTACGACATGCCGGTGCAATACGCGCCCGGCGTGCTCAAGGAACATCTCCACACCCGCAGTGCCGCCGGCCTGTTCGATGTCTCGCATATGGGGCAGATCGAGCTGCGGGCGAAATCCGGCAAGCTCGAAGACGCCGCGCATGCGCTGGAGCGGCTGGTGCCGCAGGACATCGCAGCGCTCGCGCCCGGCCGCCAGCGCTACGCGCAGTTCACCAACGAATCCGGTGGGATTCTCGACGACCTGATGGTCACTAATCTCGGTGACCGGCTGTTCCTGGTGGTGAACGCCGCCTGCAAGACCGAGGACGAGGCGCATCTGCGGGCGCATCTGGCGGAGACCTGCGAGATCACCGCCCTCCCCGAGCGCGCGCTGCTGGCGCTGCAGGGGCCGAAGGCCGAAGCCGTGCTGGCGAAATTCTGCGCAGATGTCGCCAAGCTGAAATTCATGGACGTCGCCGAGCTGACCGTGGCCGGCCTGCCGTGCATCGTGTCGCGATCCGGCTACACCGGCGAGGACGGCTTCGAGATCTCGGTGCCGGCCGGCGGCGCTGAGGCCTTCGCCGAGAAGCTGCTGGCCGATCCGGACGTGCTGCCGATCGGCCTCGGCGCCCGCGACAGCCTGCGGCTCGAAGCCGGGCTCTGCCTCTACGGTCACGACATCGACACCACGACGACGCCGGTCGAAGGCGCGCTGATCTGGTCGATCCAGAAGAGCCGGCGCAGCGGCGGCGCACGGCCGGGCGGCTTCTTCGGCGATTCCGTGATCCTCGGGCAGCTCGACAGCGGCACGTCGCGGACCCGCGTCGGCCTGCGGCCCGAAGGCCGCGCCCCGGTTCGCGAAGGCGCGCCGCTGTTCGCCGGCGCCGAGTCGGCCGAGCCGATCGGCAGTGTCACCTCCGGCGGCTTCGGCCCCAGCCTGAACGCCCCGGTGGCGATGGGCTACCTGACGCGCGCGCACGCCAGCCTCGATACCCAGGTTTTCGCCGAGGTGCGCGGCCAGCGTCTGCCGCTGCGCGTCGCGGCCATGCCTTTCGTTCCGAACACCTACAAGCGCTGAGGACCCCGCATGACCACGCTCTACACCTCCGATCACGAATGGCTGAAGATCGAAGGCGACGTCGCCACCATCGGCATCACCAACTACGCACAGGAACAGCTCGGCGACGTGGTGTTTGTCGAGCTGCCGAAGGTCGGCCGCAGCGTCAAGAAGGCGGAAGCCGCCGCGGTGGTCGAGTCGGTCAAGGCGGCGTCGGACGTCTATGCGCCGATCACCGGCGAAGTGCTCGAGGTCAACGAGACGCTCGGCACCGAGCCGGCACTGGTGAATTCCGACGCCGATGGCGCCGCCTGGTTCTTCAAGCTGAAGATCGCCGACAAGAGCGAACTCGACGGCCTGATGGACGCAGCCGCCTACAAGGCCCACACGGCTTAGGACACGCCGTCTAGTCCGTTCGCATAAGTTCGTCATTGCGAGCGAAGCGAAGCAATCCAGCCCAGGTACCCTGAGCTCTGGATTGCTTCGTCGCTTCGTTCCTCGCAATGACGCGTGAAAGCATTCCGAGCAACCAGCCCTCGGGGCCGTTGCATTTGACGAGGACCAGAGCATGCCGCATCGCCGACCGATCGACGCCGCCAATGACTTCGTGCGACGGCATATCGGGCCCTCGCCGCAAGACATCGGCGCGATGCTGACCACCGTCGGTGCCGGCAGCGTCGACCAGCTGATGGCCGAGACGCTGCCTTATGCGATCCGCATCAAGGAGCCGCTGTCGCTCGGCGCGCCGCTGTCGGAGACCGATGCGCTGGCGCACATGACCGAGCTCGCCGCGCAGAACCAGGTGTTCACCTCGCTGATCGGCCAAGGCTATTCGGGCACGGTGCTGCCGACGGTGATCCAGCGCAACATTCTGGAGAACCCCGCCTGGTACACGGCCTATACGCCGTATCAGCCGGAGATCAGCCAGGGCCGGCTCGAAGCGCTGTTCAACTTCCAGACCATGATCTGCGATCTCACCGGGCTCGACGTCGCCAACGCGTCGCTGCTGGATGAGGCGACCGCTGCAGCCGAAGCGATGGCGCTGGCGGAGCGCGCCTCCGCGGCGAAGTCGAAGACGTTCTTCGTCGATCGCGACACCCACCCGCAGACGCTTGCGGTGCTGCGCACCCGCGCCGAGCCGCTCGGCTGGACCATCCTGGTCGGCGATCCCGACAGCGACCTCGACGGCGCCGACGTGTTCGGCGCGCTGCTGCAATATCCCGGCTCCTCGGGCGCGCTGCGCGATCCGCGCAAGGCGATCGCCAAGCTGCACGACAAGGGTGCGCTGGCGGTGATGGCAGCCGATCTCTTGGCGCTGACGCTGATCACGCCGCCGGGCGAACTCGGCGCCGATATCGCGATCGGCTCGGCGCAGCGCTTTGGCGTGCCGATGGGTTATGGCGGGCCGCATGCCGCCTACATGGCGGCGCGCGACAGTCTCAAGCGCAGCCTGCCCGGCCGCATCGTCGGTCTGTCGATCGACAGCCACGGCCAGCCGGCCTATCGGCTGGCTCTGCAGACCCGCGAGCAGCACATCCGCCGCGAGAAGGCGACCTCGAACATCTGCACCGCGCAGGTGCTGCTGGCGGTGATCGCCGCGATGTACGCCGTGTATCACGGCCCCGACGGCCTCGCCGCGATCGCTCGCCGCGTTCATCGCCGCACCGCGACGCTCGCCGCCGGCCTCAAGCAGCTTGGCTTCGCGCCGGCCAACGCCGCGTATTTCGACACGCTGACCATCGAGGTCGGCGACCGGCGCGACGCCATCGTGGCGCGCGCGGAGGCCGAGAAGATCAACCTGCGGATCAACGCCACATCGCTCGGTATCGCGCTCGACGAGACCACGACGCCGGCGACCGTCGAAGCGCTGTGGCGCGCGTTCGGCGGCTCGCTCGACTACGCGGAGGTCGAGCGCGGAGCGTCGGATGCTCTGCCGGAAGGTCTGACGCGCAGCAGCGATTTCATGACGCAGGCGGCCTTCCAGGACTATCGCTCGGAAACCGAGCTGCTGCGCTACATGCGCAAACTAAGCGACCGCGATCTCGCGCTCGACCGCGCGATGATCCCGCTCGGCTCCTGCACCATGAAGCTGAACGCCACCACCGAGATGATGCCGCTGACCTGGCCGGCGTTCGGCAGCCTGCATCCGTTCGTGCCGCGCGCGCAGGCGGAAGGCTATCACGCGATGTTCGCCACGCTGGAAAGCTGGCTCGCCGAGATCACCGGCTACGACGCGGTGTCGCTGCAGCCGAACTCCGGCGCGCAGGGCGAATATGCCGGCCTGCTGGCGATCCGCGGCTATCACCTGTCCCGCAAGGAGCCGCATCGCAAGATCTGCCTGATTCCGTCCTCGGCTCACGGCACCAATCCGGCGTCGGCCGCGATGGTCGGCATGGATGTGGTGGTAGTCGCCTGCAACAATCACGGCGATGTCGACGTCGAGGACCTGCGCGCCAAGGCCGAGCAGCATTCAACCAACCTCGCCGCAGTGATGATCACCTACCCGTCGACCCACGGCGTGTTCGAGGAGCACATCCGCGAGATCTGCGACATCGTCCACGCGCATGGCGGACAGGTCTATCTCGACGGCGCCAATCTCAACGCGCAGGTCGGCCTCGCCCGCCCCGGCGACTACGGCGCCGATGTCAGCCATCTCAACCTGCACAAGACGTTCTGCATTCCGCATGGCGGTGGCGGCCCGGGCATGGGACCGATCGGCGTCAAGGCGCATCTGGCTCCGTTCCTACCGGGCCATCCGGCCGAAGGCGAGCCGACGTCGGGCGTGCTGCACGGCGGCGGCACGGTATCGGCCGCGCCCTATGGCTCAGCATCGATCCTGACGATCTCCTACATCTACATCCTGATGATGGGCGGCGCCGGGCTGCAGCGCGCTACCGAGATCGCCATCCTCAATGCCAACTACATCGCGGCGCGGCTGCAGCCGCATTTCCCGGTGCTGTATCGCAACCAGCGTGGCCGCGTCGCGCACGAATGCATCGTCGATCCGCGGCCGCTGAAGACGACGACGGGTGTGACGGTCGACGACATCGCCAAGCGGCTGATCGATTACGGCTTCCACGCGCCGACGATGAGCTTCCCGGTGCCGGGTACGCTGATGATCGAGCCGACCGAGTCGGAATCCAAAGCGGAGATCGACCGGTTCTGCGACGCCATGATCGCGATCCGCCGCGAGATCGCGCAGGTCGAGGAAGGCCGGTTCAAGATCGACCAGTCGCCGCTGCGTCACGCGCCGCACACCGTGCACGACGTCACTTCGGCGGAATGGACCCGGCCCTATCCGCGCACGGAAGGCTGTTTCCCGGCGCCGCATTCGCGCACCGACAAATACTGGAGCCCGGTCGGCCGCGTCGACAACGTCTACGGCGACCGCAATCTGGTCTGCTCCTGCCCGCCGATCGAGGACTACGCCCTCGCGGCGGACTACGCGCGGGCGGCGGAGTAAGCGCGCTGGACATGATGGACCCGACGGACGGCGCCATCACCCAAGGCGTCATTGCCGGGCTTGACCCGGCAATCCATCCGCTTCGCAGGATGCCTTCAGCCAGCGCGCTCCGCGCGCGATGGATGCGCGGGCCTTCGCGGCGCCGAACGGGCTCCGGCCCCGCAGGCGGGTCAAGCCCGCGCAGGACAGCCAAGTAATAGCGAGGCGCACGCACCTAGGCACGTCGTCATCACCCGCGCATGCGGGTGATCCAGTATTGCAGGGCGTTTGGCCTGCGCGCGAGCGCCAACACGCGGTCTGCAGTGCTTGTGCTGTTCTCTCGCTGGAATACTGGGTCGCCCGCCTGCGCGGGCGATGACGGCGGAATTTGGCGTGAGGCCTTCGGCACCGATGTGCGCGGCGGCGGTTTCAAGTTTGAGTGCGTCCATCGCCTCGGCAAAGCCGCGACAGCGCGACCCGCCTCTACGAACGCTCGGAATACCAATTTATCCGACGGAAACGAAATCGCTTGCTTGCGCGGGCGATGATAACTGAGTGTCGAGCGTGGCCGCGTCTTATTCGTCGACCGGCTCCTCGCCTTCGGCGTCGCTCTCGGGCGAGCCGGCAAGGATCTGCTCGGCGATCAGGCCAGAGTTCTGGCGGATCGCGGCTTCGATCTTCGCGGTGAGATCCGGATTGCCGCGCAGGAACGCCTTGGCGTTCTCACGGCCCTGACCGAGCCGCTGGCTGTCGTGCGAGAACCAGGCACCTGACTTCTCGACGATGCCGGCCTTGACGCCGAGATCGAGAATCTCGCCCATCTTGGACACGCCCTCGCCGTACATGATGTCGAATTCGACCGGCTTGAACGGCGGCGCCAGCTTGTTCTTCACCACCTTGACGCGGGTCTGGTTGCCGACGACCTCGTCGCGCTCCTTGATCTGGCCGATGCGGCGGATGTCGAGGCGCACCGAGGCGTAGAACTTCAGCGCGTTGCCGCCCGTGGTGGTTTCAGGCGAGCCGTACATCACGCCGATCTTCATGCGGATCTGGTTGATGAAGATCACCATGGTGTTCGACTTGTTGATCGACGCGGTGAGCTTGCGCAGCGCCTGGCTCATCAGGCGGGCCTGCAGGCCGGGCAGCGCGTCGCCCATCTCGCCTTCGAGTTCGGCGCGCGGCACCAGCGCCGCCACCGAGTCGATGATCAGCACGTCGATCGCGCCGGAACGCACCAGCGTATCGGCGATTTCGAGCGCCTGCTCGCCGTGATCCGGCTGGGAGATCAGCAGCTCGTCGACATTGACGCCCAGCTTGCGGGCATAGACCGGATCGAGCGCATGCTCGGCGTCGACGAAGGCGCAAATGCCGCCCTTCTTCTGCGCCTCGGCGACGCAATGCAGCGCCAGCGTGGTCTTGCCCGACGATTCCGGCCCGTAGATCTCAACGATGCGCCCCTTCGGCAGTCCGCCGACACCGAGCGCGATATCAAGCCCCAGCGAGCCCGACGAAATCGTCTCGATGTCCAACGAGCGATCGTTCTTGCCGAGCTTCATCACCGAGCCCTTGCCGAACTGGCGCTCGATCTGAGACAGCGCGGCGGACAGCGCCTTGGATTTGTCCATGGAAGAACCTTCGACGATACGCAGGGCAGTAGGGGCGGAAGCCATGTGATGCTCCTTATGAACGGGATTCGCCGGTCGGACAAACCGCGGGGGGCCGATAACCAATGGAAAGCAACGTACACTCTTTGTTCTATGTTCGCAATCTGTTCTTTTTCAGAAATCGAATTTCCTGACACTTTTGCACGCTGGTCACGCGATGCCGGTCCAAACGCGCCCAGCGACGAACTGCTCGAGATGCGATTTCTGCGTGAAACCGTGTGCGAATCGGCTCGTAATTGATCGGGGACAATGCTCCCGCAGCAGGACGGCGCACCTTTAGTCGCATGTGGCATCCGATCGGCACAGAGAACTTCGATGTGCGCCTGGAATTGGCGGTGATCGTCGATGGCCGCGTGGAATGGCGCATGGAGCCGTGCCGACGCGTGATCGGTGGGTGGGTGCATTGCGATACCCACGAGTTTGTGCCGCGGCGGCCGACGCACTGGCGGATTTCCGAGAACGCTTCGCAAAAAGGTCGCGGGCCGTTTCCGGAAATCACAGGTTTGCCACAAGGCCCGCATCCCGAGCCCTGAACCGCCCCGTTCACCCTTTGTCAATCGTCGCCGCGCAGAACTACGGGATGACGATGCAGCTCGCTCCGACCAAGCCGCCGGACAAGATCCGTGTGCTGTGTACCAAGTGCCGCGTGCCCTTCCGCGAGAAGATCCGGAATATCCGCGAGGGCGTGCAGGTGCAGTGCCCGAACTGCAACAAGCTGATCACCTTCTCGACCGACTCCGCCGACCTCGGCGTACAGCGCGCTTTCACCGAGGCGCGCCGCATCAAGAATGGCATGATGCTGTCGATCAACCGCGGCGATGGGGCGAGCTGAGCGCGCTTCGCCTACGAGCCATAACGCCTGCTAGCGCAGGCTCTGGACGCCCCACATCACCAGCAGCATCGCCGGAATGCACGGTACCGCCCACTTCGCCCAGGCGATCAGACCGTTGCTGATGCCAGTGCGGAACGCCGCGATCAGCCGATAGGTGACGATGATCCAGGGCAGAATGATCCCGACCAGAATGGCGTCCACGTACCACGTCATAGCAACAACTCCGCATGCTTCCCGGTCCCTGCTTAACGCGTGGATGTGCCCGTCCACATCCACCAATGGACTCATGAGGCGGCCTGTTCCGCGCGCGCGACCCGCAAAATGGAACTTCCGGAGCCCGCGCGACTTGTATTTCCGGTCGATGCCTGTGGCAGGGGTTCGTCTTGGAAAATTCGATCGTGATCCTGGTCGTCGAAGACGAACCGATGATCCAGAGCGTGGTTCAGGAAGCTCTCGAAGAAGGCGGTTTCAAAGTCGAAGTGGCTTCCACGGGCGAGCAAGCCCAGAAGCTGCTCGAGGACGCGCAGCGCTTCCGCGCCGTACTGACCGACGTCAATCTCGGCCGCGACCGGATGGACGGCTGGGACGTCGGCCGCATCGCCCGGGAGAATGATCCGAGCTTTCCCGTGGTCTATATGACGGGCGACAGCGCCGCCGAATGGGCCTCGCGCGGCGTCCCGAATAGCCTGCTGATCACCAAGCCGTTCGCACCCTCGCAGGTGGTAACGGCGATCGCTCAGTTGCTCAACAATCCCGCCCCGGGCGCGACGCCGGCCCCTGACCGAGCAGCCAGCTAAAGCGCGCCCACATGTAGGGATTGTCCCTACAACGTCCGTCAAATTACGTGCGCTTCCTTCCGTAGCCCTCGGATCGACAGCCATTCTCAGGCGCTGTATTTTTCCACCATTCGCTTCATCGCAGTCATTTCATGCCGGTTGCGGATCGGCTGGGTCAGTGCCTGAAATGAACGGGGAACATCATTGGACAAGTTTGTTCGCGAGGAAAATTTGAAGCTCTATCGCCGGCTGTTGTCGGAAACCCACGACGAAGAACGGCGACGGGTTCTGATACAGCTGATCGCGAACCTCAACGAGCGCGATCGGCCCAATCGGAACGGGACGTAAGGTCCGGACCAGCGCGGCAGTGACGCAAGGACAGCTTTACTCCCGCTTCGCGTTCCGGGCCGCCTGCCGCACTTCGCGCGGACCTCGGCGAGCGCATCCCGCTGCGAACACAGCGGTATTTGATTCGGAGCAATGCGCCCGCGGCTTCGCCGGATAGCTTACGCGCCGTCATTGCCGAGCTTTCTAGAGGTGGGGAGTTCCGACGCTGACGGGAGCCCCGAACATGGCCTCGTTCGGGGCTCTTTCATTTTGGCCGCGCCTGGGCAAGGCGCGCCTCC
The DNA here is from genome assembly GCF_048594845.1 of Rhodopseudomonas sp. Lineage (GTDB taxonomy): Bacteria > Pseudomonadota > Alphaproteobacteria > Rhizobiales > Xanthobacteraceae > Rhodopseudomonas. The sequence continues at coordinate 15,072 of NZ_JBMDXE010000360.1, forward strand.
GACTTGACGGACGAACAATAGAGCAAGCACCTGAGCGCTCCCGCCCGCGCGGCCGTGTCCCTCGTCTTGCGCCATCGCAACGTTTCGATCCCGATCCTGACATAGCCAGTAGGCGCTCGACGTGTCTTCCGGCCGAAAGGTGACCGTCAGAGCTTCACCGGCGCGGTCAATCGCGCTTTCGGCTCGCTGGCGCGGGCTGACGATCAGGGGAGTGGACAGATGCGTCTTGGGACTTTGATTGTGCTGACTGCGGCGGCTCTCGCACTGGGTGGATGCGACCTGGGCCAGGGAACGCCGGGGCCACGCGGTGAGCAGGGTCCGGAAGGCCCAGCGGGGCCTCCGGGTCCCCCCGGCAGGGACGGTGCCTCCGCCTCGAGCATCCGCGCCGTGACGTCGAACACATGCGTGTCCGACGGCTGCCCGACCCGCTGCGACAGCGGCGAAACTCTGGTGTCGGCGCTGTGCGTCGGCAGTTCCTCGGCCCGCTTCAGCGACAGCATCACGGTCGAGCGCGGCGTGTTGACGGCGCGCTGCGGTCCGACCTCCAGCAGTATCGTGGTGAGCTGCGCCCGACAGTAACGCGGTGTCCATCGGCGACGCCGCCACAACGTGAAGCGGCATCGCCTAGACGCAGCTACCGTTCGTAGGCTCCGCAAAAGAAAGACGGAGGATTTCACGCTGGTTCCGTGGTAGAATAATACTACAGTTGATCTAAATCAAAAGGCGAAGGGACCGGGCCGGCAATGGTCCAGAAAATTCCCGGAGAGCTCCGGCCCTGATGCCTCATGTGATTTACAAATGTCCGCGGACTGCCATGAAGGTTCAGGCTTGGGTCGCTGAGGAAATCACCCCTCCGACGGCGACCACGTTCGAACTGATCCGCTGTCCTGCCTGCACGCAGGTGCACTTCGTCAACCGCCTGGACGGCAAGCTGCTGGGCGACAAAAGCTGACGCACGTCTCTGTTGAGCTCCTGCGACGAATCCTGACGCGCATCTGGCAGCGACGAACCGTGGCGGTCAGCGCCCCTCCCCGAGCCATTCCATCTGCGATGTGTCGAACCGGACGCTTGGTCGGCGCCGCTGGTGACGGATCCTGAACGAGAGTTCGCGCTGCCGCGAGGCCCGGAGCTAATCCGAACGACGCAAGTCGCCGTCCGGCAAACGCGCTTTATCAGGCAATACGGTACTACGCAGAGAAGGATATACTTCGATGTGGCCGTTGTAGTTGATGAAGCCGAGCTTGCGAAACTTGTTCATGAAGTGACTGACGCGTGAGCGCGTCGTCCCGATCATTTCAGCCAGCGTCTCCTGGCTGATATCGACCGGCAGGGATTTCGCGGTATCGCCTTCGCTGAAATCGGCGAGTAGTAACAACAATCTCGCCAGACGCTTCTCGCTGGAATTAAACAGCTGATCGATCAGATCTTCTTCCACGCGGCAATTGCGCTTGAGCAGGTGCGTCATGAAGAATTCGCACATGCCGGACTCGCGCTGCATGGTACTAATCAGCATTGCCCCGCTCAGCGCCGTGACCATGCAGTCCTCCAGCGCAACGGCGGTGGACAAGCGCCGCCGTCCGATCAGCGCGCTCTCACCGAAGAACTGTCCGGCCTCGAGGATGGCGACGACGCCTTCCTTGCCCTGCTCCGACATCACCACGAGCTTGATGCGCCCTTGCTGCAAATACAGCACGCTGTCCGCTTTATCGCCCTGCGCAAAGATGCTCTGGTTCTTGCGGAATTGCTGGATCGTCCGGCCCGGTCCCGCGCTGCTCAAAAACGCTGTTGGATCGAACGCCACATCGAAAGAATTCACGTGTAATCCTGCAATCGCGAAATACGACCTCCGCCATCAGGCGTCGATAGTCGCGCGGCGAGACATTCGCCGCGGCGTTCCATCAACATCAATTTCAAAGAAAAATCTGTGCCGTTTTGACCACGCTATTCGAACGTGGTCGCGCTTACCGCTGAAATTAGTTCGCGGCCTGTCCGGACTTCTTCGACTTCGTAGTCGCAGTCTTCGGCTTGGCCGGCACGGCCTCGTTGCTACGCACATCGCCCCAGGGATCGTTCGGGGCCTTGGCATCCGGAATCTTGCGCAGTGAGTCGCGGTAAGCCTTGTCGCGCACCGCGTCCTGCGCCTTTTCCTCCGGCGATTTATGTTGAATTTCGGGAACCAGATTTACGTGCGGGCCTTCCTGGGCCACTGCCGCTGCGGGTGCCATTAGCAAAACCAACATCGCCGCGCCGCGCAGTACCTTCATGTCACTTTCCCCTTCGTTGCGACAGGCGGACGCCGCCGTCAAAGGCGATCGGACCTGCAAGACTTTGGCGACTGCATCCAATCCTCCCAGATCGGACCACAGCGGGTACAACCATTGAGGAGGATCGCCGCGGCAACGACGCCGAACACGAGTATCGAACGCTTGACCATACGCTACCCCGCCAAACTGGCAGAACCTTAAGGGATCGACCGTGGCGTTTTCAAGCCGCCCAGAATCGGCTCCGATGCGACAAATCACACGCGATCCGTGCGATCGGCATGGTCGTGCAACGTCCAGAAACGAAAAAAGGGAGAGACCAGATGGCGGAAGAGCTGCGAACGGCGGAATTCGGGCTCGAGGAAGCTCGGCGCACGCTGGGTGAGGTGTTCGCGCCATGGGTCCTCGATCTCGGCCTGTCAGTCGAAGCGATCGAGACGGATCCTCCGCCGGGCGCCGCTGCGGACTGGCAACCCGGCGCCACGCTGCGGATGGCGTTTTCGGAACGGCTGTGCCGCAGCGGCGGCATCGTTTGCGGCCAGGCGCTGATGGCGCTTGCCGACACCGCCATGGTGTTCGCAATCCTCGCCGCCAACCGCGGCTTCCGACCGATGACCACGGTCGATCAGACCACGCACTTCCTGAAAGCCGTGGCATCGAGCGACGTGCTCGCCGAAGCGCGGGTGGTCCGGCTCGGCCGCACCATGAGCTTCGGGCGCGTGACGCTGCTCAGCGCCTCCGACGGCAAACCGGTGGCGATGGTGTCGAGCGCGTTTGCAATGCTGTGACGGCGGCTACTTGCCGAGCACTTTCTCGGCCGCGGTGGCGATGTTGACGCCGGGGTTTGCACCGCAAAACGAGCAAGCAGGAGCAAGCGGACTCAGTCGCGGCGAGATCACCGGATTTGGTAAACGACGACTGAATAGGCACCGCTTTTCATCGGCAATCGCATCAAACTCTTCCTAATTTCCTTGTGGCAAAGTCGCGGCGCTCACGGGGGCAACGGAAAGACGATGATGATCGAAAAACGAGGCTCACCCCGTCAGCGGGTCTACAAGCGCGGTATCATCGCGTTCAACGGTGCCGGCTTTGACTGCACAGTACGGAACCTGTCGACCGGCGGAGCGCGCGTCGACCTTCAGGGACCGGTGCACCTGCCGGAGCACTTCACGCTGGTGATCGAGAGCGACAAAGTGATGCACCGCTGCCGCCCGGTCTGGAGTGCCGCGCAGCGCATCGGCGTCGCGTTCGAGTAATCGTTCGCCCCGGTGAAGGCCGACCTTCAGTAGCGCCCGCCCCCGAAGTTTCCACCGACGGGACTGCGCGGCCCGATGCTGCCGCCGCGATAGCCACCGCCGATCGAGATCGAGGGCCCGCGCGGCACGTCGTAGTAATCCGGCGGGCGCCGCACCACCACGACATCATCGACATCGTCCTCGTAGTACACGCGCCCGCGCGACGGCTTGGCCGCAGTCCGCTTCGGCGTGTCGTCGCGCTCGGCGCGCTTCGGCTTCGACTTGTCGGCTTTCTTCTCCGCCTTCTTCTCGATCGCGGGCGGCGCGCCGCACGGACAGGTGGCGCCGGACGCCGGCGTCAGTGCTGCGACCGGCGTCGGTGTCAGTGCGGTTGCGACCGGAACGGCCACCGCGATCTCCGGCTTGTTGCGCAGCCGCAGCTCGAGCTTCTTGGCGGTCGGGGTCAGGTCGCTGTCGGGATACTGATCGAGGAACGCCTTGTAGGCCGACGAAGTGTTGGCCAGCACCGCCTTGTTCCAGGCCAGCATCCGCTTGTGCCGATCCAGCCAGCGCTTCGCCCGTGTGCCGAGCGGCGGCTCGGCAAACAGCGAGACGAACGCCTCATAGGCATCGACCGAACCGTCGGAGACAATGAGCTCGTTGGCCTCTTCGACCTTCTTGCCCTTCAAAAGGCTGCGCCATTCCACGACCGAGCGCTTCTTTTCAGCCGAGGCGGCAGGCTGCGCAGCCGCCTCGACCGCGCCGAAGAAGCGGAAGTCATCGACCAGCGACGACGAATCCCACGGCGTCTGCCGGCCCTCGGTGGCCTTGTTGACCGCCAGCCGAACCCGCTTGAAGGTGTCCTCAATCTGTAGTCCGCTCTCGCGCCCGGCCTTCAGCAGCGCCGTCGTGTAAGGACTGTTGGTGCCGCCGCCGTCTTCGGCTTCGGCGCCCGGTGAGGTCGAGAACGACACGAAGGTGCCGGGTGAGCCGGTCTTGGTATCGACCAGCGCCAGCCCCTGCCCGGTGGTCTTGCGGATGTCGGGAAACGGATTGTTGCGGCAGGCATCCAGCATGATGATGCGGCTGCGGGTCGGCACCGAGGTCAGCGTGTTGAGCACGTCGTCGAGCCGCACCGCCTGCAGCGGAATATCGGTCTCGCGCTTCGGATCGATATCGACCGGGATCAGATAGTTCTCGCCGTCCACCTGGATGCCGTGGCCGGCATAGAACATCAGTGCCACCGTGTCCGGCCCCTTGGTTGCGATCTTGGCGGCGAAGTCGCCGACCATCTGGCGCAGCTCGGTCTGGGTCAGATCGTTCGCGGCGGTGACCTCGAAGCCGGCCTCGCCGAGCATCTTCTCCACCGCCTTGGCGTCGTTGGCGGGGTTGGGCAGCGCCGGCACCGCCCGATAGGCCGATTGCCCGACCACCAGCGCGAGGCGGCTCTCCGCCCACGCCGCTTCCGCTCCCAGCATCATGGCCGCGGCAATCGCCGCGTTCCACAGCATCGCCCGCACCATCGGCTCTCCTTCCGGTTCGACGTCCCGCTGCTTTGTCTGCCAGGTCATCCAAGCGGTTCACGCCCGTGGCAATTGGACGCCACGCCCCAAGCAGTGCGCGGCGCCGGTAACAACCAGCGCGGGTAAGACTGGGTTAACATTATCGGGCAAATCAGAAGCGCGGCTTACGCGATCGAACATTGTGTCCGGTACTTTCCGCGCGACACGGCGGCTCCACCAAAGCCGCCAGAACATGCAGGAAGCCGACGTGGTGGACATTTCACAGGGAACGGCGGTCACACGCAACGCATCAAAGAACGCGGCGCCTCATCTTCTGCCGTCGATCACCGCGCTTGATGCGCGAGCCTGGCGCGACCTTGCCGGCCGTGTGGTCGAGCCCAACGGCTACTACCTGCCGGAATGGACGCTGGCGGCGAATGGCGACGACCGCGGCCGCAGCGTCACGCACGTGCTGATCGCACACGCTTCGAGTGGCCAGCTCACCGGCCTGCTGCCGGTGCTGTCCTGCTGGCACGCCTTCCGACTGCCGTTGCCGGTGCTGGTCTCCGCCGATCCGTTCCGTTCGCTCGATACGCCGCTGCTCGACCGCGAGGATGGGCTGCAAGCCGCCACGTCATTGCTGGCGCAGGCGCGTGCCACTGGCGCCCGGGCGCTGCTGCTGCGCGACGTCGCGCGCGACGGCGACGCGATACAGATGCTGTCACGCGCTGCGGCCAGCGACGGCTTGGCGCCGGTGCTGCTGCGCGGCTGGTCGCGCGCCTGCCTCGATGCGACTCGCGACAGCGAGGAGCTGCTACGCGATGCACTCGGCGGCAAGCGGCTGAAGGAATATCGCCGGCAGATGCGCCGGCTCGGCGATCACGGTGAAGTCCGCTTCAGCGTAGCGCAGACGCACGACGACGTGGCGCGGGCCTACGATACGTTTCTGGCTCTGGAAGCCAGCGGCTGGAAAGGCCGCCGCGGCAGCGCGCTGCTGCATCAGCCGGAGTTGGCGGCGCGGCTGCGCGACGCGGCCGTCGCCCTCGCTGCGCGCGGCGCCTGCGAGATCGGACAACTTCACGCCGGCAACGAGCCGATCGCTGCCGGCATCGTACTGCGGCACGGCGATCGCGCTTACTTCTTCAAGCTCGGCATCGCCGAACAGCACGCGCGCAGTTCGCCGGGCGTGCTGCTGACGCTGGAGCTGACCCGGCATCTGTGCGCCGATCCGGCGATCCGACTAGTCGACTCCACCGCGGCGCCCGACCACCCGATGATCGATCCGATCTGGCGCGGCCGGTTTGCGGTCGGCGACGTGCTGATCCCGCTGCGTCCGCGCGATCCGCTGTTCGGGCCGATCACGCTGGCGCTACGCACCCGCGAGGCGGCTCGCCAGACCGCGAAGCGGCTGCTCAAGCGCTGAGGCTTACTCCGCCGCCTGGGCGTTGATCTCTTCGGAGATGTGACGGATCGCCTTGGCGAGCTGCGCCGGATCCTGCGCGCCCGACACCGCGTATTTCTGCGCGAACACGAAGGTCGGCACGCCGGAGATACCTTTCTCAGCCGCCTCGTTGGCCTGACCGGCGATCAGGTCGACATCGACATCCGTGGCTAGCTTCGCGCGGACGTCATCGGCATCGAGGCCGATCTCACTGGCGGCCTGCACTAGCACATTGATATCGGTGAGATCGCCGCCGTCGCGGAAGTACAATTCCATTAGCCGCTGCTTCATCGCCGGGCCCTTGCCGATCGCATCGGCCCAGTGGATCAGGCGGTGACAGTCGATCGTGTTCGGCTGCCGCTTCACGCGGTCGGGGTGATATTCCAGCCCCTCCTGCGCGGCGGCGTCGACGACGCGGCTGGCGAGCTCCTTGTAGCGCGCCGGCGAGCCGAATTTCTGAGTGAGATATTCGTCGCGCTCGATGCCTTCGCGCGGCACCGACGGGTTGAGGAAAAACGGACGGAAGGTGAGTTCGACCGGCACGTCGGGCGCCAGCGCAAGCGCCTGTTCGATCCGCTTCTTGCCGATATAGCACCACGGGCAGACCACGTCGGAGACGACATCGATCTTCAGCGGCTTCAGCGCGCTCATCGGCGCCTCCTTGTGTTGGTCCCTGCCGGACAGTCCCATACAGATGGGCACGCAGCAAGAACCCGCAAGGCACTACAGGGCTGCAGCGATGCTGCGCAGCCTGGCTGCCGTGGCGTCGTCGGCCGGGAAGAACGTCTCGATCGCGATCTCCGACAGCGTGACGTCGACCGGCGTACCGAACACCATGGTTGTCGAAATGAAGCTGAGCGTATCGCCGCCGAGCCGCAGCCGGAACGGCACCACAACAGCGCCGGGCTCCACGGGCGCGGCGCGGGCCGGCACCGGATAGGTCTTCAACTCCTGATACAACTCGAGCAGCTTGGGATCCGCGGTCGCTTCGCATTGCCGGTGCAGCCGCTCCAGCAGATGCGCGCACCATTCGCCGAGATTGGCGGTGCGTGCCGCGAGGCCCTCGGGGTGAAACGACAGCCGCAACACGTTGAGCGGCGGAGCCAGCAGCGTCGGCGGGATGCCGTCAAGCATCGGCATCACCATGCGGTTGGCGGCGACCAGATTCCAATGCCGGTCGACCGCCAGCGCCGGATTGGGTTCGTGCGCCTTCAGCACCTGATCGACCGCGACGCGCGCCGCCGCCAGCGCCGGATCGTCCAGCGTCCGCTGCGGGAACGCCGGCGCGAAGCCGGCGGCGACCAGCAGCACGTTGCGTTCGCGCAGCGGCACGTCGAGCCGCTCGGCGAGCCGCATCACCATGTCGCGCGACGGCGCCGCGCGTCCGGTTTCCACGAACGACAGATGGCGCGCGGAAATCTCCGCGTCGAGTGCGAGGTCGAGCTGGCTGAGCCGGCGGCGCTGCCGCCACTGCCGCAAGTAATCGCCGATGCGCACCGGCTGCGCGCCGGCCGAAGCCTGAGCCGAGGAAATCGTCGTGTTCATGGCCGAAGGCTAGCACGCAGCCTGAACCGCTTCCATGACCTGCGAGGTAATCGATTTTGGCAGCGAGCCCACGCATCGTCGGGTCATCGCCCATCGAACCGAAGGAGACGACCATGATCCATCCGTCCTTGCTGCTCCGCCGCGCGCTTCAGGCCGACGCACTGGTCAGCGGCGCCATGGCGCTGCTGCTCGTCACCGGCGCGAGCACGCTGGCGCCGCTGCTGGCATTGCCGCAGCCGCTGCTGCTCGAAACCGGTCTGTTCCTGATCGCCTACGCGGCCTTTGTTGGCTGGCTCGGCAGCCGCCCCGCGCTGCAGCGCCCGCTGGTGCTGCTGGTGATCATCGGCAACGCGCTGTGGACGCTCGCCAGCATCGCGCTGCTGATCAGCAGCGCCGTAGCTCCGAACGCGCTCGGGATCGCGTTCGTGGTGATGCAGGCCATCGCCGTCGGCGTGTTCGCGGAGCTGCAGTATATGGGGCTGAAACGGAGCGAAGCGGCGGTGATGGCGTAATACTCGTCGCGCCCCAAAGCTCAACGTCATTGCGAGCGAAGCGAAGCAATCCATGCGCCGTGCCCCGCGCTGGATTGCTTCGTCGCGGAGCCTGTGCTCGGACGGCGCGAAAGCGCCGATCCGAGTGCTCCTCGCAATGACGAGAAAGCCCCGTCCCCGGCCATCCACGTCTTTGCCATCGCAACTGCCGCAAGGCGTGGATGCCCGGGACAAGCCCGGGCATGACGGAGGATTTTGTGGCTGAGAGGTCTGAGGTGTGGTCCGGCCGAACTACGCGGCCTTCTTGCCGGCGGCGCTGCCAGTCTTGGATTTCGCCTTTGCCGCTCTCGTCTTCGCCTTTGAGACTTTGCCCCCGGCCTTCACCGATTTCGTAGTCTTGGCCTTTGTGGTGGCCTTGGCAGCGCCGGCCTTGCTCGCCTTCGCCTTGCCCGCCTTCGGCGCGGCGCCCTTGGGCTTCGCGGCGTCCTTGGTTTTCACCTTGTCCGCCTTGCGCTCGGCCTTCTGTTTCTGCTTCGCCTTGTCGGCGCGGGCTTCGGCTGCCTTTTTCAGGCGCTTCTTCTCGCAAGCGTCGCACTTACAGCCGATCGGCTTCAGATACTCTTTGAAGTACTCGGTGCCGTAGTCGTAATTGATCTCTTCGCCGGGCTCGATGTTCTTGATGGCCCGGATGAAGATCTTGCGCTTCTTGACGCTGACGTCCGACTCCGCGTTCGGCTTGCAGGAGTGGTTGATGTAGCGCGCGACGTTCTTGCGCACCGAGCCGTCCACAGTCCAGCGCTTGCTGATCTGGAACAGGTACTTGTTCTCGACCGCGTCGTCCTTCTTCTTGTTGCAGTCGAGCATCGGCCCGAAATAGCGGATGATCTTGCTGCCCTTCTTGATCGGCTGGGTGGCGAACAGGCCGAGGCCCGTCTTGGAGCGGCCGATGCGATAGGGCTTGTTCGACAGATCGGGCATGAGCTTTGTACGTCGCGAGCGAGGAAGGGAACGCAAGCGGCCCTTCTAGATCGATTCCGCCACAATTGGCAGGGGTTTCCTGCCGTTCCCGCACGCCGTCCCCAGCCTGATCGCGCGAAATCCGGCGGGTCTTCGCGCGCTCAGGCCGCGCCCTTGTCCTTGACCCGGCGATATCGCGCCAGCAACCGCTCGCCTTTGGCGGCGATCTTGCGCGCGGCGGCTTCCGTCCTCGGCACCGGTTCGCCCCAGGCATGGGCCGACAGCGCAAAGCGGGTCGGCCGGCCCTGCTTGTCCTGCAACGCCGGCAGTTTGGCGCGGCCGTAGAACCGCACGGCCCAACTTCCTTTCCGACGCATCTCGGCCGGCGACATCTCCGAGGCCTTCTTGGTCACGCCCGGCTTGAGGTGCGCGCCCTCGCGCTCAGCAAACGCCTTGCGGCCCGCCGCCGTGAGGCCGCCGTGCGGGTCTTTCTCGGACGGTCGCCGGGAGGATCTGCGGATTGGAGAGGTTCTGGCTGCCGCAGCCTTGCGCGAGCCCGCGCCGGTGCTTTTCTTCTTGGACGCGTTGCTGCGGCCAGAGGGCTTCTTCCTGGCTGTCTTGGCGGAGGACGATTTCCGCTTCGACGCCTTGGCCTTAGAAGCGGACTTGGCCTTGGAAGCGGACTTGGGCTTGGAAGCAGACTTGGTTTTGGAAGATTTGGCTTTCGCGGATTTGGCCTTGGACGCCTTCGCCTTGGAAGCTTTCGACTTCGAGGATGTGGATGATTTCGCTTTCGACGCCACGGCCATGTTGTCCACCAGGTTGGGATAGGGGCGACCGGCGCGCTTGGCGCGGGCCTTCGCGGCGGCCTTCTTGGCCGGCGATAGGTGCTTGGCCGGCTTGCCGCCACGCTTGCGCGGGTTCGATCGCGACCACGGCGCCTTCTTGGCCGCCGTCTTTCGCTTGGGGGACTTCGATGCCGACGTTTTGCTCGATTTGGCCATGCCGCACCAACGCCACAAACGGCGCGCGGTTTCACCGCCGCGTGAGACAGGCTGAACCTCGCGCCGCTGCGCGGTTTACTTCGTTGTCCGCCCCGCGCAATATCCCGTCGATCAGTCCGCGCCGAGGCGCGGCCGCCGCTGCGAGGAACCTGCGATGAAGGCCGTGTTCTCGAAGCTCGGCAACGACTTCTTCTCCACGATCATTTTCGTGGTGCTGTATTTCTCGACCGGTAACGTCGCTCTCGCAACGATCGTGGCGGTGATCGGGGCGGTCGCCCAGTTTGCTTATGCGCGGATCAAGGGCTTCCGGCTCGACATCATGGCCTATGCCAGCCTGGCGATGGTGGTCGTGCTGGGCGGCGCAACGCTGCTGACCAACGATCCGCGCTTCGTGCTGATCAAGCCGAGCATCGGACATATCGCGGTCGGCGCCATCATGCTGCGGCGGGACTGGATGCTGCGCTACGTGCCGCCGGTGGTAGCAACGACGATCCCGGACTACGTCCGCGTGTCCGGCTATTTCTGGGCTGTCCTGATGATCGCGCTCGGCGCCGGCGTGATTGCCGCGGCGATGACCGGCGATATCAAGATCTGGACCTTCTACGTGATGGTGATCGCGCCCGCCGCCAAGGTGGCGGCAGTGGCCGCCCAGTATCTGGTGTTCCGGCTGGCGATCCGCAGCCGGCGCCGCGGCGAAGCGGCCGCGGCCGTGTCGATGGCCGAATAGACCAGCGAGAGTTTGCCTACAACCGCGGCGCGATCAAGGCGACTGGCGACGTCACCTGCTGCTCGATACGCGTCTCAGCAGCCGCGTAGCGCCCATCGCCCTCATAGGTCGCGGCAATGCTGCGGCTGCCCGGCGACAGCGCCGAGGTCGTGAAGGCCGCGATGCCGGCATGATCAAGCCGCACATGCGCGGCGATCACCTCGTCGCCATCGCGAAACGTCACACTGCCGGTCGGCACCCCAGCTCCGCCCGTCACCGTGACCGCAAAGGTCACGACATCGCCGGGTGCGATCAGGTCGTTGGACGAGGATAATGTCAGCGCGGGCTGCATCAGGATGTCGACCGGAATTTCCGCCGAATGGCTCGGCAGCACGATCAGCGGCAGATGCGCGGCGCTCCCGCTGTAGTCCGCCCTCAGCACGTGCCGGCCGGGCGGCAGCCCCTCGATTGTGATCTGCGGCTGCTCGACGCTGCTCCAGCCCAGCACCCGCAGCGTTCCCATGTCGAGGAAAGTGATGCGACCTTCGGGCACGCCGCTGCCGAATGCGGTGCCGACCTCCGCGCGCAGGCTGACGCGCCCCGGCACGGCCGGGTCCGCCGTCGCGGTCAGGACAGTGGTGGTCTGTTCGGAAAGCACTTCGTATTGGGCGAGCGCCGCCCCCGGTAAGGCAACCAGCGCCAGCACGGCGGCCCGAACGAGGGCTCGCCAGAATGACATCCGCATATCGAGTCTCCACCATTTGCGGTGAACCTCGGGGCGTCCTCCGAGCAGCATCCTATCACCTGATCGACCCCACACCACTGGTATCTGTATCCGTAGAAGCGCGGAGGGTTCAGAGCGCCGGCGCACCATGCTGCGCCATCCTGCCCTACTGGAGGGATCCAGGTTCTGAATTATCCTGAAGGCGCGTTGGTATTTTTCTGAAGGCGGGCGTTTTCCTCGGCCGGGCTGAATTCCACTTCGCGCGAAAACGCTTTAAAGCAGGTTCGCCGGCCGTGTCCCGTGGCCGGCTCAAGGGAGAAACAGATGGCAGTCGACGGAAACTGGAAACTCACCATGAGCACGCCGATGGGCGAGCGGCAGGCCGACCTGACGCTGAAGGCCGATGGCGCCACGCTCTCCGGCACGCAGTCTGCCGACGGCGATTCGGGCGAAATCTTCGACGGCACCGTGAACGGCGACGACGTCGCCTGGAAACTCGACATCACCAACCCGATGCCGCTGACGCTGAGCTACACCGGCAAGGTGAGCGGCGACAGCATCTCTGGCGAAATGGGCATCGGCCCGATGGGCTCGTTCCCGTTCACCGGAACGCGGGCGTAACGCCACGTCGGCGCCTGCGCTGCAGGCCTGCGATCCTCACCACGCGAATGCGCCGACGCGTTCGCGTGGTTTTTATTGACGCGCTGCGACGAACTATCCCTTTTCGGAGGGACGCAATTTTATCGATGGATTGAGCGCGCAGCCTTGGGAGGCCGCGATGAGCACGTTTATTTCGTTCGGAACGTTTGCACGCTCCTGCTTGCCCTCGATAACGGCCGTGCGACTCGGCATGGCTGCTCTTGCTGTTTGCGCGCTCGCCCGACCGGCGGATGCGCGCGACCTGCTGCAGCCCGAGTCGAAATGGACCGTCAGCGACGACTTCGCCAAGACCAGGAAGGCCAGGACCAATCTCAGCGGCGCTGCCTGCGCGCCGACCTCGCCGCCCTTCGCATCCTGCGTGATCGTCAACGACGACAAGAACTACGCCCAAACCTTCACCATCGAAGGCACAACTCTGCGTCCCGCCCGCGTGGTGCGCCTGATGCCGGAAAGCGCCGACGGCGATCCGGACGCCGAGGCGGCCGCCTATGACGACGGATATTTCTACATCACCGGTTCGCACGGCCTTCCGCGCCATCACCCGGAAGCCGGCAATCCGCCGAGCTACACGCTGTTCCGCTATCCGGTGGACAGGCAGGCGTTGCAGCCTGAGTTCGTGTCGGAGGAAGACGTCAAGGGCCTCGAGACGACGACGCGGCTGCGCGGCGTGCTGAAGACGCTGCCGCCGACGGCCGACAAATACGACAAGCCGCTCGGCCAAGGCGGCATCAACATCGAGGGCCTCGCGGTCCGCAACGGCCGGATCTATTTCGGCCTGCGCGGCCCCTCGCTCGACAGACACGCCTTCGTCATCTCGGTCGACCGCGATGCGATCTTCACCGACAACGAGCCGCTGCACGCCAAATCGCACGATCTCAAACTCGGCAAGCACACCGGCATCCGCGACCTCGCCAAGGTCCGCAACGGATTGCTGGTATTGTCGGGTCCGGTCAACGACCAGGCGATCCAGCCCGCGATCCACCTGTGGGGCGATGACGGCCAGCTACAGAAGCTCGCTGCGCTCGACATTTCGGACGCAGGCAAAGGCGCGAAGGCCGAGACTCTGCTTGTGCTGCAGGACGATGACCACGCTCCATTGCGCGTGCTGATAATGTTCGACGGGCCGGAGAACGGCCACCCGCTGGAATACGTATTGAAGCGGTAGGCCCAGCGATCAGAACCAGATCTGCATCGGCAGGCCGTGTTCGTCCCGCGGTGGCTCGCCGTCGGGCAAGCAGCCGCCGGGATCACGCGCCGCCAGCGCACAGGCGCAGGCATCAAGCACGTCGTCCGCCTTCGCTCGGGTCCCGAGCCTGACCCGATCGACCCACTCGTCGATCTCAGCGACGCCGTTTTGTCTGACCAGTTCACGGCGTCGGCGGAGGCCTTCGGCGTGTCGCTTGGACGGCAACGGCCGACCGCCGCTGAGACGAAGGAAGATCAACTCCGGATGGGCCTCGCGGATGTCGAGATCGCGATGTTCGCGCACGAATGCATCGACCTGCATGATCTTCGGGCCGAGATGCCAGAGCTGCAGCGACGCCCGCGATTGGCCGCGCTCGGCAGCCGCCGCATTCGCCTGCGCAAACTGATCCGGATAGTTGAATTCCGTCCATAGCCAGCGGCGCGCGCCGGTGAAGACCCGGCTGGCATGCGGACGAAGCAGCGCGCGGGCGTCGAGGTCGCACTGGCGGACGCCGTCATTGCTCAGGCCGATCGGAATGTCGATCGCGACGCGAGTGAAACGGCGGCTGGCGAGCCATGAGATGTCGGGGATGAAGTCGATCTCAGGGCGGTCGCCGCCGAGCGTCACCGCGACCCAGCCGTGTCTATAGCCATCGAGACCGAGGGCGATCACGGCCGATAACCTCCCTCGCGATCCTCCAACGACGAAGATGAGTTACCGAGGTCTGCCGCCGAGGCGGACATTCCCCGGAAGTCACTCCGGGGCGCTCAAACGAGCGAACCCGGAATGATGGTGCAGGTGGCTGGGGCCGAGATGCCTTAGCCGAGGTTCAGTTCCTTGAAGAAGTCGTTGCCCTTGTCGTCGACGATGATGAAGGCCGGGAAATCGACGACGTCGATCTTCCAGATCGCCTCCATGCCGAGCTCGGGATATTCCAGCACCTCGACCTTCTTGATGCAGTGCTCGGCGAGGTTCGCCGCCGCACCGCCGATCGAGCCGAGATAGAAGCCGCCGTACTTCTTGCAGGCTTCGCGCACCGCTGGCGCCCGGTTGCCCTTGGCGACCATCACCATCGAGCCGCCCGCGGCCTGAAACTGATCGACGAACGAGTCCATGCGTCCCGCGGTTGTCGGGCCGAATGCGCCGGAGGCGTAGCCGTCCGGGGTCTTGGCAGGGCCGGCATAGTATACCGGATGGCTCTTGAAGTAGTCCGGCAGCGGCTCGCCCTTGTCGAGGCGATCGCGGAGTTTGGCGTGCGCGGCGTCGCGCGCCACGATCATGGTGCCGGTCAGCGACAACCGGGTCTTGGTCGGATATTTGGTCAGCGTCGCGAGAATGCCCTTCATCGGCTGGTTGAGGTCGATCTTCACTACCTCGCCGCCAAGCGCCTGCTCGACCTCCGGCAGATACTGCGCCGGATTGTGCTCGAGCTCCTCCAGATACACGCCGTCCTTGGTGATCTTGCCGAGCACCTGGCGGTCCGCCGAGCACGACACACCAAGCCCGATCGGCAGCGACGCGCCGTGACGCGGCAGACGAATGACGCGGACGTCGTGGCAGAAATACTTGCCGCCGAACTGCGCGCCGACGCCGAGCGACTGCGTCATCTTGTGGATTTCCTGCTCCATCTCCAGGTCGCGGAAGGCGTTGCCGTCCGCCGAGCCCTGCGTCGGCAGCGCATCGAGATAGCGCGCCGAGGCGAGCTTCACTGTCTTCATGCACA
>NZ_JBMDXE010000361.1:0-4628 GCF_048594845.1 Rhodopseudomonas sp.
CGGGAGAGCATGGAGCAAACTCGGCGACAGCGTTCTCCCTCCCCCCTTGCGGGGGAGGGTCGGGGTGGGGGGTGTCACGAGGTGAGGCTCCCGTTGTGGACCCCCACCCCCGACCCCTCCCCGCACGGGGGACGGGAGCAGGCAGCGGTTGCGCCGGCGCTGAGCGTATGCGGCGGACCTACTCATCCAAGATCCACGTATCTTTAGTCCCGCCGCCCTGGCTGGAATTGACCACCAGCGAGCCTTCCTTGAGCGCGACGCGGGTCAGGCCGCCGGGGACGATGGTGACGCGGTCGCGGCCAGTCAGCACGAACGGGCGCAGGTCGACGTGGCGCGGCGCGAGGCCGGCTTCGGTGCAGGTCGGGCAGGTCGAGAGCGCCAGCGTCGGCTGGGCGATGAAGCCTTCCGGCTCGCGCTTCAGCTTGTCGCGGAACGCCTCGATCGTCGCCTTGGTGGCGGCGGGGCCGATCAGCATGCCGTAGCCGCCGGAACCGTGCACTTCCTTGACGACGAGTTCGCCCAGATGGTCGAGCACGTAAGCGAGGTCGCCCGGTTCGCGGCAACGCCAGGTCGGGACGTTCTTCAGGATCGGCTCCTCGCCGAGATAGAACTTCACGATCTCCGGCATATAGCTGTACACCGCCTTGTCGTCGGCGATGCCGGTGCCGACCGCATTGGCGAGCGTGACGTTGCCGGCCCGGTAGGCCGACATCAGGCCCGGGACGCCGAGCGCGGAATCCGGGCGGAAGGTGAGGGGATCGAGGAAGTCGTCGTCGACCCGGCGATAGATCACGTCGACCCGCTTCAGCCCCTCGGTGGTGCGCATGAACACCTCGTCGTTATTGACGATGAGGTCGCGGCCCTAGACCAGCTAGATGACGAGCTTGTCGGCCAAAAACGAGTGCTCGTAATACGCCGAGTTGTAGACGCCGGGCGTCATCAGCGCGACGGTGGGTTCCGACGACGAATGCGCCGGCGCGACGGAGCGCAGCGCGGTCAGCAGTTCGTCCGGATAGCGCTCGACCGGCGCGATGCGGTGGCGGGCGAACAAGTCCGGAAACAGCCGCATCATCACTTCGCGGTTTTCCAGCATGTAGGACACGCCGGACGGCGTCCGCGCGTTGTCCTCCAGGACGTAGAAATCGTTGTCGTCGACCCGGACGAGATCGATGCCGGCGATGTGGACGTAAACGTCGTGCGGCACCGCCTGGCCGTTCATCTCCGGCCGGAACACCGGGTTCTGAAAGATCAGATCGTGCGGGATGATGTCGGCGCGGAGAATGTCGCGGCCATGATAGATGTCGCGCAGGAACATGTTCAGCGCGCGCACCCGCTGCTTCAAGCCGAGTTCCATCCGGGCCCATTCGCTGCCGGACAGGATGCGGGGGATAACGTCGAACGGGATCAGCCGCTCTTGGGCCTCGGCGTCGCCGTACACCGCGAAGGTGATGCCGATCCGCCGGAACAGCATCTCGGCTTCCTCTCGCCGATGGGCGAGCGCCTCGGGCGGCGTTTCGGCGAGCCAGCGGGATAATTCCTCGTAGGCCCGGCGAGGCTCGCCACCCGGGCCGTTCATTTCGTCGAACGCAACTGCCATATCGCCAAATTGATTCCAAAGCTGTTTGCACGAGAGTGCAGCACGGAACACGATGGTAGCAAGGGCCGGGCCAGCACGATATGGAGGGAGTGGACCGATTTCTGCGATCGGTTCAGGATGTTGCCCGAAAAACGGGCGGCGCGCCGCCCAATCAAGTGTCAGCGTGCGCGATCAGACGGCTGAGCCATCGGCCGGGAGGGACAAGGGACGTCATGAGCGACATCGTCACGGCGGGTATTCTGGTGATCGGCGACGAGATCCTGTCCGGCCGCACCAAGGACAAGAACATCGGGTTTATCGCCGAATACCTCACAAACATCGCTATCGACCTGCGTGAAGTGCGCGTGGTCGCGGACGACGAGGACGCGATCATCGAGGCGCTCGATGCGCTGCGCAGCCGCTACACCTACGTCTTCACGACCGGCGGCATCGGCCCGACTCACGACGACATCACCGCGGACTGCGTCGCAAAAGCGTTCGGCGTGTCGATCGGCTATCACCCGGAGGTGGTGGCGCGGTTCCGCGAGCGCTTCTCGGAAGCCGAGCTCAACGAGGCGCGGTTGCGGATGGCGCGCATTCCCGACGGCGCGGAGCTGATCCAGAGCGCCACTATCATCGCGCCCGGCTTCAAGATCGGCAATGTCATCACGATGGCCGGCGTGCCGTCGATCATGCAGGCGATGATGGACATCGTCGCGCCGAAATTGAAGTCCGGAGTGAAGATGCTGTCGGAATCAGTCAAGGCCGATGCGCGCGAGGGCGACATCGGTGGACCGCTGCGGGCGATCGCCGCTGCGCATCCGGACACGATGATCGGCAGCTACCCGTTCCTCGACGAGGAGCGCAAACCAAATACCAACCTGGTGGTGCGGTCCCGCGATCCGGACAAGCTTCAGCAGGCGATGGCGGCCGTGAAACAGATGCTGGCGGAGCTGCACAACAACAAGAACAACTAAGCCGCCAGCGCATCCCGGGAGGGGGGCGATGGACAGGGACTCGGTGTTCTGGAAGATCGCGGACGGCCGGATGCCGCCGCCGCCCTGCGCCAAGACGCTCGGCATGACGTTCCGGCGGGTCGATCCCGCCGGCTGCATCGAGGTGGCGTTCGAGGCGACGCCGGCGTTTCTCAATCTCGCCGGTCACGTGCAGGGCGGCTTCCTCGCCGCGATGCTGGACGACACCATGGGGCCGGCGCTGGTCGCCACGCTCGACGCCGGAGAGTTCGCCCCGACCGTCAATCTTGCCGTGCAATTCCATCGTCCCGCCAAGGTCGGGCCGTTGAAAGGCATCGGCCGCGTGCTATTGCGGGGCCGAGAGGTCTGCCAGCTCAGCGGCGAATTGCTGCAGGACGAGCGGGTGGTTGCCACCGGCACCGCGACGGCAGTGATTCGCAGGATGGGAGCAGAGACATGGGCGGCGCGACAGAAGCCGGCGTAGCGGGGCGGCCGTTTCCGGTGTCGTGGGATCAGTTTCATCGCGACTGCCGGGCGCTGACCTGGCGGCTGAACGAGGTCGGGCCGTTTCACGCCGTGATCGCCATCACCCGCGGCGGCCTGGTGCCGGCCGCGATCGTGGCCCGCGAACTCGGCCTGCGGGTGATCGACACCATCTGCATCGCCAGCTACGCCCACGACAAGCAGGGCGACCTGCAGGTGCTGAAAGGCGTCTCCGACCAGACCGCCGCGCTCGGCGGCGGCACCGGCAAGGGCCTGTTGATCGTCGACGACCTGGTCGACACCGGCAAGACCGGCCGCATGGTCCGCGACCTGTTGCCCGACGCCCATTTCGCCACGGTCTACGCCAAGCCGCAGGGCAAGCCGCTGGTCGACACCTTCATCACCGAAGTCTCGCAGGACACCTGGATCTTCTTCCCCTGGGACACCGGGCTGAGCTTCCAGCCGCCGCTGAAGGATGGGGCGGCGTAGCCTGGACAACCGTCATTGCGAGCGAAGCGAAGCAATCCGGCTCAGTGCACGAAGCTGGATTGCTTCGTCGCTTCGCTCCTCGCAATGACGTGGAGAGGAAATCGCAGCTTAACCTCTCCCCGCGCGCGGGGAGAGGTCGGATTGCGCAGCAATCCGGGTGAGGGGGCGTCTCCACGCGCTTGAGCATTTCGGGTGGCTCGCCTGACCGCCTATCAGTACATCGCAGGCGCTCGGCCGCGCGGAGGCGCCCCCTCATCCCAGCCTTCTCCCCGAGCGCGGGGAGAAGGAGCGCGCCGTGCGCGTAAAGCAGTCGTGCTCGACATCAGGAGTCTCATGCCGCTGCAAAATCGGGTGACGCCGTTCGGCGACATCGTCGCGGTGGCGGCGCGTGGGATGTTCACCGGCAATCGCGGCATCATCCATGATCCGGCGACGCGCACGCTGCTGAACCGGCGCTGGTCGAGCCCGGCGTGGATCACCTGCGTCTGCGACTTCCGTGGCCGCCGCCGCACCGTGATGGCGACGCGGAGCTGGACCGAGCTGTTCTTCCTGGATGAGGCCACCGCACTCGCGGCCGGCCATCGGCCCTGTTACTTCTGCCGCCGCGACGACGCGAACCGCTTTGCCGCGGCATGGGCGAGGGGCAACGGACTTGAGCGCGTCAGCGCCAAGGAGATCGACGCGACGTTGCATCGCGAGCGCCTCGACGGACGAGGCAAGCGGCTACATCCGCTGCCGTGTGCGGTGGCCGAGTTGCCGGATGGGGCGATGGTGACGGAACGGAGTGATCCAGCTTCACAGGTTGCCGGCGACGACGTCACAGGACCTCATGCGCGCGCATGCTATCTGATCACGCGCGGCCGCCTGCTGTGGTGGTCGTTCGACGGTTATCAGCCGGCTGATGCCGAGGCGCTCGAGAGCCGAGCAAGGCAGTTTGTCCTGCTCACACCGCCGTCGACGCTACGCGCCCTTGGCGCAGGCTATCAGCCCGCACGGCATCCGACCGCCCTGCATTCGACCGTAGGTACAACCTAACCCCGTCATTCCGGGCGCGCGCCGCGCGCGCCCCGACTCCCAAACCCCCGGCGCCGGGATTTATGCCCAGC
>NZ_JBMDXE010000362.1:0-4109 GCF_048594845.1 Rhodopseudomonas sp.
GGGGAGGGTCGGCACGCAGCCCGCATAGCGGGATGCGTGACGGGGTGGGGTGAGCCGCGAGCACGGCGGATGAACTCTTCGCGACCCCACCCCGCTCGCTACGCGAGTGACCCTCCCCCTCCAGGGGAGGGTGTGGGGGCCGCGCGTCGTGGCTGATGCCTGCGTTCATGCGCAATGTCGCACGCTCCATCATTACGCCGCCACGCCGTACGCTTCGGCGATCATGTAGCTCGACAGCGTGGTGTAGGCGCCGGTCCACGCGTCCTTCAGCTCCGGCGTCCAGGCGTCGCCGAGGCCTTGCTCCAGCGTCCACAGCAGGGCGGCGCCGACGGGCGCGTAGTGCGCGGCGGTGACGCCGTAGCCGACGTGGTGCTTGGCGAGGCGGCTGGCGGCCGGCAGGATCGAGGGCAGGTCGGTCAGGCCGCCGACCACGACGGCCAGCGTGCCCATCAGCTTTTTGCCCTGCTCGCGGATGTCAGCCTTGGCGAACAGCGGCTTCACCTCGGGCGCGATTTCGAACAGCCGGCCGTAGAACAGGCCCGCCGCCTGCTCGGAGATCGGCGCGACCTTGGCGAAGCTCTGCTGCACGAGGGCGATCTGGTCGGGAGTCATGGTGCGGTCCCTTGTTGCTGGATGAGCTAACCTCGTCATTCCGGGATGCGCCCCGCTTGGGGCGCAGGCCCGGAATCCATATCCCCTGACGGTGGTTATGGATTCCGGGCTCGCGCTTCGCGCGCCCCGGAATGACAGCCGCTAATGATTACGCCGCCTCGATGAACCGGTGCCGCTCGTACAGGAATTCGAGCACGCGCTGGCGGCACTTCAGGTACGTGGCGTTGGTCGCCAGTTCGAGCCGCTTGCGCGGGTGCGGCAGGGGCACTTCCAGCACTTCGCCGATCCGCGCCGACGGGCCGTTGGTCATCATCACGATGCGGTCGCTGAGCAGCACGGCTTCATCCACGTCGTGGGTGATCATCAGGATGGTGTTGTTCAGCTTCTGATGCAGCGCCATCACCGAATCCTGCAGGTGCGCGCGCGTCAACGCATCGAGCGCGCCGAACGGTTCGTCGAGCAGCAGTACCTTCGGCTCCATCGCCAGCGCCCGGGCGATGCCGACGCGCTGCTTCATGCCGCCGGAAATTTCCGACGGCCGCTTGTCCTTGGCGTGGCCCATCTGCACCAGATTGAGATTGTGCAGCGTCCAGTCGTGACGCTCGGCGCGGCTCTTGGTCTTGGCGAACACCTTGTCGACGCCGAGCCGGACGTTCTGGTACACGGTCAGCCACGGCAGCAGGCTGTGGTTCTGGAAGACGACGGCGCGGTCGGGTCCCGGCGAGTTGACCTCGCGGTTCTCCAGCAGCACGCCGCCCTGGGTCGCGCCGGTGAGGCCGGCGACGATGTTGAGTAGCGTGGACTTGCCGCAGCCGGAATGGCCGATGATCGAGACGTATTCGCCCTGCGCGATGTCGAGGCTGACGTCCTTCAGCACCTCCGTGGTCGCAGCGCCGCGGGTAAAGGTCTTGTCGATGTGATCGAGCTTGAGATAAGCGGTCATGACCGTGCTCCTTAGGCTGCCGAAGTGCCGTGGGTGACGAACCGGCCGAGCCCGGCGATCAGCCGGTCGAGCACGAAGCCGACGATGCCGACGTAGAACAGCGCCAGAATGATTTCGCTGATGTGCGAGGAATTCCAGGCGTCCCAGATGAAGAAGCCGATCCCGACGCCGCCGATCAGCATCTCGGCCGCGATGATCGCCAGCCACGACAGGCCAATGCCGATGCGCAGGCCGGTGAAGATGTAGGGCGCGGCCGAGGGCAGCATCACCTTGGTGAAGAATTCGAGCGGATTGAGCCGCACCACCGCGGCGACGTTGCGATAGTCCTGCGGGATGTTGCGGATGCCGACCGCGGTGTTGATGATGATCGGCCAAATCGACGTAATGAAGA
The DNA here is from genome assembly GCF_048594845.1 of Rhodopseudomonas sp. Classification (GTDB taxonomy): domain Bacteria; phylum Pseudomonadota; class Alphaproteobacteria; order Rhizobiales; family Xanthobacteraceae; genus Rhodopseudomonas. The sequence continues at coordinate 1,947 of NZ_JBMDXE010000362.1, forward strand.
TCACGAAGATCGCCGAGGGCTGGCCGTCGCGGAACGCCGCGAGCGACAGCGGCAACCAGGCCAGCGGCGGAATCGTGCGCAGCACCTGGAAGATCGGATCGAGCCCGCGCATCGCCCACACCGATTGGCCGACCAGCGTGCCGAGCGCGATGCCGGCAACGGCGGCGAGCGAGTAGCCGAACGCCACGCGCTGCAGCGATGCGCTGAGATGCCAGAACAGGCCCTTGTCGATGCCGCCGCGATCGTAGAACGGATCGAAGATCAACTCCTTGGTATCAGCATAGACCTTCGACGGCGGCGGCAGCGCCGAGCCGGTGCGCCGGCACAGCAACTCCCAGATCACCATGAACAACGTGAATACGATCAGCGGCGGGATCACCCGGGCGGCGATCTCGCGCGCGTTCTTGATGTACTTGTCGGCGCGCGGCTGCCGCTTCGGCCGCATCGTCACCACGGCCGACGACGGCGGCGTGAGCGCGGTGACGGTCTCGGTCTCGGATTTCAGGGCGGTCATCGACATCGGGTTGACACTCCGTCGTCTGAAGGGAGGGCCGCGCGGCGGGCGCGGCCCAGTGATCATGTGATCGTCAGGCTTCGATGCGCTTGATCGTCAGCGACTTCAGGTACGCGGCCGGATCTTCCGGATCGAACACCTTGCCGTCGAAGAACGTCTCCTTGCCGCGCGACGTCGAGGTCGGGATGTCGCTGGCGGCGACGCCGAGCGTCTTGGCGGCGTCCTTCCACAGATCCTCGCGGTTGACCTTGGCGATCAGCGCCTTGCTGTCGAAGCCGGGCTCGTACTTGCCCCAGCGAATGTCCTCGGTCATGAACCACAGATCGTGGCTCTGGAACGGGTAGGAGGCGTGGTCGGCCCAGAACCGCATCTGCTGCGGCGAGTTCTCGACGACGCGGCCGGTGCCGTAGTCGAAGCGGCCCTTCATGCGGTCGATGACGTCCTCCGCCGGAACGTTGATCCACTGCCGCTTGGCGCAGATCTTGGCGGTCTCTTCGCGATTAGCAGGGTCTTCGCACCACTGCTGCGCTTCCATCACCGCCATCAGCAGCGCCTTCGCGGCCTTCGGGTACTTGTCGACCCAGGCGGCGCGCATGCCGAACGACTTCTCCGGATGCTTGTCCCACAATTCGCCGGTGGTCAGCGCGGTGTAGCCGATGTTCTGATGGATCAGCTGCAGATTCCACGGCTCGCAGACGCAGAAGCAGTCCATCGTGCCGACCTTCATGTTCGCCACCATCTGGGCCGGCGGCACCACGATGGTTTCGATGTCCTTGTCCGGATCGATGCCGCCGGCGGCGAGCCAGTAGCGGATCCAGAGATCGTGCGTCCCGCCCGGGAAGGTCATCGCCGCCTTCACCGATTTGCCGGAGGCCTTCTTCTTCTCCAGCGCGGCCTTGAACGGCGCGGTGTCGAGCCCGACCTTGAGGTCCGCGTACTCCTTGCCGACCGAGATGCACTGGCCGTTGAGATTGAGCCGCGCCAGAATGTACATCGGCGTCGGCACGTTGTTCTGCGTCACCTTGCCGGACGAGATCAGATAGGGCATCGGCGTCAGGATGTGCGCGCCGTCGATGCCGTTGCCTTCGGAGCCGAGCACGAGGTTGTCGCGCGTGGTGCCCCACGACGCCTGCTTCTCGACGCTGACGTCGGGCATGCCGTACTTCGCGAAGATGCCCTTCTCCTTGGCGACGAACAGCGGCGACGCATCGGTCAGCGCGATGAAGCCGAGCTTGGCGCCCTTCACTTCGGGGCCGGCGTCCTGCGCGAAAGCGCCGCCCGGGAAGCTGAGCTTCGCCGCGGCGAGCAGTGCGGCTGCGCTGCCGCCGGCCTTCAGAAGCTGGCGGCGGCTCACTTTGCGTCCGAGGCCGTCCTTGCTGATCGTCATCGTTGCCATGTTCCCTTTAGGGGTCGCGCGACCCTGTTGCCCACTAGCTGTCCTCACTCGGCGCTCGACCGACCGACGAAAAAAAAACGCTGCGTCCTGGCCTCTGCTTGCGCGGGCCAGGACAGCAGCGTTGCTGTCGCGAGTTGATCGATGGACGCCGGGCACCCACCGGTGACCCGATCTAAGAGTAGCGAAAACCGTGCCAGTCGCGTAGGGAGGTCGATTAGTGAGGAGTTACAAGGAGTTGATTTACTGCGCCGCT
>NZ_JBMDXE010000363.1:0-64253 GCF_048594845.1 Rhodopseudomonas sp.
AACCGCACCTCGAAGGGTGGCCTGACGATGATGTCGGTCGACTTTCAGGCGTTCTGGGAGGCGGTGATCGGCGTGCTGCTCTTGATCGGCGCCGGCGTGCTGGTGGCGTCCAACAGCTTCCGGCAGATCACCGAGATCTACATCTTCGCCGGCGTGCTGGTGCTGCAGAGCCTGCCGTTCCTGGCGGCAGTCGCGATCGCCATCCTGGAGAACTCGCGAATCAACGCATTCCAGTGGTGGACCGCAACCCGCATCCGCACCGCCGAGCTGATCGGCCTGCGTCCGGTCACGCTTCCCCCGGCGATCCCGGCACGGCAGAAGGTCGCCCAGGAGATCCACACCGACGCGGCGTGAGGCCGGGCGTCGTTCGCCGCGACGCCGTCCCACGCGGATCTGCCGTGATGCTGCCCGGCGGGCCCTCCCGAAGCACAGCGCGCTCCCTCAGCGGTCCGCGTTTCAAGCCTCTGAACGCGTCATGGCCGGGCTCGTCCCGGCCATCCGCGACTCGAGCTCAACCGCAGCTTCCGCCGTGCATTTCCGCCGCTGCATCGCCGGATGAGCATCCGTCCGCAAATCCCTGTGCAAACGGACCAATCCGGCCCAAACATGGAACCGCGCCCGCTCCCGGCCTATTGACCCGCGCGCCCCCGCCCCCTACACAGCCCCCCACGTGAGCGCGTAGCTCAGCCGGTAGAGCACGTGACTTTTAATCATGGGGTCGAGGGTTCGAGTCCCTCCGCGCTCACCATGAAGTTCTCGATTTAGCTGCCTTTCCTTCGGCAAGCCCGCTGATCTGAGCCGCCGATACGCCGCTCTCACAGCCATCCAAAACTCCTTTGGCCCTGCCCGAGAAGAAGCCTGGCGACTCCGTTCGCCTGGCGCGCGGTGGCGTGTTCGCCAACCATGACCGCGACCGACACTCTCCTTAACAGGGAACCGCCCAAAGTTAAAATCTCCGGTTGATTCAACGCAAAGACGTAGCTACGGGATACCTTTAACTTGGGAGTGTGTTCTGTTGCGCTCATTGCCTAGGTCCCCTGCTGGCCACGATTTCAACCTGAAAGCGCAAAGGCTGCGACTCGTCTCCGCGATCGCCTGCCGACACGTCTGCAACCGCTCGGTCTTCTGATCGCTCCAAATCCCGATTTGTCGAGCGTCGACCGGTCGATGGAGTTTGTGCATCTCGACGAGGTCGTGATGCACAACGTCAAAGCCGGCATGAAGTGCATCGACATCGGTGCGTTCTCCGGCGTCTACGCCAAGATGTTTGTCGCTGTCGGAGCAGCCGCTGTCGCGGTCGAAGCCTTGCCCGCGTCCGTCGAAGAACTCCGCAAGCGGATCGGGCGGCGTTGTGAGGTGCTGCCCGCGCTGTTTGCCGACGACCGACGCCCCTACAGCATCACCAACAAGACCGAGATTCGAATGATCGGCGATGCCCCGGTCTTCGAACCCTCGTCTGCGGCGATCGTCGACATCGAGTCGACGACCTACGACGCGACGTTCGGTGACAAGGATCAACCGGATTTCGTGAAGATCTCCGGCCGCCACGTTTGCGAGGCACTGCTCGGCGCACACACGCTGCTGACATCGAAGAGCAGCATCGCCTTCGTAATGGACCAGCGCTATCTGCCGGCTCGGCACAGGCACGACGAGTTCTGTCTTTACGATCTGCTCCGCCGATCGGGCCGCAGCATCTACAGCTGCGCGGGCTACGTCGCCGGCGATCGCCCCCTCACGGTTTGGGAATTCACCAAGCGGGCCACCCACGGGTGGAAAACGTTCATCGCGGTAGCCTAGGAGCGAGCGACATGAATGAGATGATCGGGCACAAGTTCAAGAGCTACGACCATCGGCCGCCGAAATCGGTCGAGAAATTCCGCGATGAGAATGGCTATCTGGTGATTCCATCGCTGCAGATCTACGCGGCCGACCATTGTACGCAGCGCTGCCAGTTCTGCACGACGTCGTCGCCGCATCGTCGCGCACATCAGGGCGACGTCGATGGCTTCATCAAGTACATCAACCGGATGTACGATCAGCGAGTTAAGTTCGATACGATCAATATTCTTGGCGGCGAGCCGTTTCTGCACAAGAACCTCGCAGACTTCAATCGCCGTCTGCGGGCCGGCATGGCCTATCGTGCGCGCTTCCTAATCACCAGCAACGGCTTCTGGCTGGGCGAGATGGACGAATATCCGTCGGGACTGGAAGCCGGCGACGGCATTACGTTCTCGCGCTATTCGGATGTCATTCACGATCTGGGCGGTCTCGATCGTTACAACTCCCTGGTCGAGAAGCTGAAGCGGACTCGACCCGAAGAGATCAGCACCAACGACGCGTTCCATTTCCGGGAGTGGCACTTCACGGAGGAGCCCCGCTTCGGCTATCCGCTGGATTGCGAACTCGCGGACAATGTGAGCCTCACCGACACTGGTGAGGTCCACCGCTGCTGTGTGGCGCCGGCGTCGCGCTTCAGCCCTCGTGTAACCAAGGCCTTCCTTGATCGCGTCGATGAACTCGAATACCGGATCGACCGGGAGGAACAGGGGGTCGAGCTGCGAGACTGGCTGAAGTCTCCCCTACCTGACGCTTGCGCTTACTGCACGGCGCACGCCGAGACACCCTACTACCCGTTGCGAAGCCTGTCGGTCATCGGCGATCAGATTCCGTTCACGGACGGGCAGAACAATGACATGCTGGTCAGCGGCTTTGCTCCGCCCGAAGCCGCGGGCGTCTGGACCATCGGCCCGGAAGCCGTGATCAGCTTCCCCAAGCTCCCTCAAGGCCGCACGCGCTCGCCCAACCTGACATTTCTGTTCGCCGCCACGCCTCATCTCAGTTCTGTCGTGCCGGAAATGAACGTGACGATCGAAATCCCTGGCACGACCTGGAGGGATCGCTGGGCGATGCCGCCGCGCCATCCGCAACAGTTCTTTGGCAACACGACGTTGTACACGCTGTTCGTACCGAACGAGATCGCCCAATCCGTCTCGCCACTACAGCTCAAATTCAACATCGATAGGTGTCACAGCCCGCTCGAGGCTGGCTCGTCGCCCGACTCCCGTCCTCTTGGCTTTTTCCTGCAGTACGTGATCGTCGAAATCTGAGACCCTGCCGCCGCACCACAGCTGCGGCGGCCATCACCCCCGTGCACGTCAGGACGAACGAGCCTGTGACAGTCTCGGGCGTCTCAGCTTCGTTCTGACGCATGGCCTGCCGGCTCCAAAGCTGCGACCTCTGGACTGAGATCGGCCTTCGGAGGATGTGGATGATCTGGGCTTTGTTGGCCATTCTGGTCGTGGCCGGCGCGGCCGCGATCGTTAATGACGGTGTCTATTCAGGCAATCTGTTCGAGTCCGACCTTGTCGTCCGAACGGCCATCCTGATGGCGCTCGCATTGTTCATCGGACGCGGCTTCCTGCGGCGCGGGGTGTCGGTGAACTGGCTCAAGCACGGCGCGATCTGGCTGGCGATCGTGCTCGCTATCGCTCTGCTGTATCGCTGGAGCCAGTGAATCCCGCCGCGACGACTTTCCAGGCAGTTGAATGCTCCGGCTTGTGGCCGATGTCGCGAGTATGAGTCTCGCCCGGCGTCTCGCACTAATGCGAGGCGCTTGTAGTTGCACGACAGCACATTTTCCTCGTCGAGCTCCGCATCGCGCACGTGCCGTTTCATCACCGAATACACGCGAGGCAAATCGACCTTATTTTTTGGCATGCGTTGACTTGATGCCGGGCTCTGGCAGAGTTTGCTTCGTTCGATCCCTGTTACGGATCGGATCGCGGGATTTGACGGAGCAGCTTGCGCCGCGGGTTTAATCGCTAAAGCGCCACGACATGGTCGTGGGCTCCTTGTTACTTGGAGACCGGCTCATGAAGAGCATTGCCTCACACCTTTACGTCTCAAACATTGACGCAGCCACGCCCCGTTTTCCGGCCGCGTCCCGGCGTCTCACGGCTTCGAGCGGACTGATCCCCTCCTCCTCGCGGTGTTGTTGCTGTCGTTGCGCGCTCGGCTGACGCCGGCGCGATCCAGAACACCAAACATCACCGATCATCAGGAAATTCAGGAGGCACTGGCTTCGCCAGTTGAACACTCATGTCCGACGCCTACGTCATCGAAGTTCACTCGCGCACCGCCGGCATCGTCGTCCGAGACGGCCGTAACTACTGCTTCTTCGCTTCGCATCACGACTTCAACAGCCTGGAGCGCCAGGAGTTCGGCTCGCTGATCGCGGCCCAGAAGGCCGCGACGCGTTGCGCCAAAGAAACCCGTCCGCGGCTGCAATAAGGCGCCAACGACCGCGGCGGCCGGACGGTCTCGCATCAGCCCGGCCTCCGCGCTCTGCCGAGCGCCTCTCTCATCATCACGAAACGAAAACCTCCCGGCAGCTTCTCCAGGAGAACATCGACCTTGTTTCAGGGCCGAATACGAAATGGCCGCACGCTGTGTCGGCTTGTAGTTTCCATCCACCATGACCGTCGCATTGGTCATCACTCGAAGGTTCGCATCACATGACACGGAAGTTCGCATTCGCCGCAGCGGCGCTCGCTGTGCTGTCGGCCGTCTCGCCTGCCTGGAGCAGCGAAGTCGTCCGCATCGGCACCACGGCCGGTCCCTACGCCGAGATCCTCCGCTATGCCGGCGATCTCGCCGCCAAGCAGGGCATCGAGCTGAAGATCACCGAATTCACCGACTACACGGTGCCGAACGCCGCGCTGGCGCAGGACGATCTCGACATCAACAATTTCCAGCACCAGCCCTATCTCGACAACCAGGTGGCGCAACGCGGCTATGACATCGTGTCGATCGCCAAGAGCATCATCGTGCCGATCGGGATCTATTCGAACAAGGTCAAGAGTATCGCCGACATCAAGACCGGCGCCACCGCGGCCATCCCGAACGAGCCGTCGAACGGCGCGCGGGCCCTGCAGCTGTTCGAGAAGGCCGGCCTGATCAAGCTGAAGCCTGGCATCGGCATCAAGGCGACCATCGCGGACATCGCCGACAATCCCAAGAAGCTGAAGATCGTCGAGCTCGACGCCGCGCAGCTGCCGCGCTCGCTGAACGACCTCGACTTCTCGGCCGTCAACCTCAACTACGCGCTGAGTGCCGGGCTCGACCCGAAATCCGCGCTGCTGCTGGAGGGCGCCGACAGCAACTGGAATCTGGTGTTCGCGGTGCGCGCCAAGAACAAGGACAACGCCACCCTGAAGAAATTCGTCGAGATCTATCGCTCGCCGGAAGTCAAAGCGTTCACCGAGCAGCGCTTCAACGGCACCATTCTCACCACTTGGTGAGACGCCGCCGGTCGACGACGTCCGTCCTTCCATCGGCAAACGCGACCGGCCCCCGCGGCCGGTCGTCCGCTTTCAGGACCACCGCACATGACCACGACTTCCGACGACCGCCCCTATTGGGACGCCAAGCTCGAAACCCAATCGCGCGCCGACTGGGACGCGCTGAAATTGTCGCTGCTGCAGAAGCACGTCGCCCACGCTTACGCCGGATCGCCCGCCTATCGGGCCGCGTTCGATGCCGCCAAGGTCTCGCCCGCCCAGATCAAGTCGCTCGACGACATCCGCCGCTTCCCGCTGATCGACAAGCGCAGCTTACGCGATCGCCAGCTTGCGGTGCCGCCGTTCGGCGACCTCGTCGCCGTGCCGGAGCGCGACATCGTCTACATCTCGGCGTCGTCCGGCTCGACCGGCGTGCCGACCGCCTCGCCTTTCACGCAAGCCGATTTCGATGGCTGGATCGACTACGAGGCGCGGCAGTTCTGGTCGTCGGGCATGCGCCCCTCCGACCGCTACGTGCATTCGCTGAACTTCTCGCTGTTCATCGGCGGCCCCTGCGTGCTCGGCGCACAGAAGCTCGGCGCCCTGACGATCCACGCCGGCACGTTGCCGTCCGAACGCCTCTTGCAGATCTTGCGGCAATTCCAGGCGACGGTGATCTGGACCACGCCGTCATATGCCTGGTACCTCGGCGAGACCGCGATCAAGGAAGGCTACGATCTGCGCAAGGATCTCGCCGTGCGCCGGATCTTCGTCGCCGGCGAGCCCGGCGGCTCGATCCCGGAGACGCGCGATCGCATCGAGCAGCTCTGGGGCGCCTCGGTGTATGATTACTACGGCCTATCCGACATTTTCGGTTCCTGCGCCGGCATGTGCGAGCAGAAGGATGGCCTGCATTGGGCCGAGGATCACATCCTGGTCGAGGTGATCGATCCGGACAGCGGCGAGCCGGTGAAGCCGGGGGACCGCGGCGAGATGGTGCTGACCACTCTGCAGAAGGCCGCGCGGCCAATGATCCGCTTTCGCACCGGCGACATCGTCAGCTTCAATCCGGAGCCGTGCCGCTGTGGCCGCACCGCGATCCGCCTCAATGGCGTCCATGGCCGCCGCGACGACATGCTGATCATCAAGGGCGTCAACCTATTCCCGAGCGACGTCGAGGCGGTGGCTCGGCAGGACCATGAGCTGACAGGCGAGTATCGGCTCGTGGTCGACCGCATCAACCATCTCGACCGGCTCACGGTCGAGGTCGAGCACATCCACGGCTACAACGGCGCGCCCGAGCATCTCGCCGATCGGTTCGGGCGCAAGCTGAAGGCCGTCACCGGCGTCTCGGCGGCCGTTTCAGTGCTGAAGCCCGACTCGCTGCCGCGCGCCACGCACAAGGCCAAGCGCGTCGAGGACCGGCGAAGCGGCGTCTGGAGCTGAGGCCGCCTCTCTAGTTCAAAAAGCGTGCGACCGCCCCACCGGGCGGCCGCAGGGCTCAGGCGCGCTGTTTCGGCGCGGCGAGCTGCATCGCGGTGCGCTTGATGGTCTTGGCGACCAGCAGCGCCTGCTCCTTGGTCATGGCGAAGTCCTGCACGCCCTTTTGGGTGGTGAGCGACAGGATCATCACCTCTGGCTGGTTCTCCGGCCAGCCGGTCGAGAAGCCATGGACGAAATCGGCCGAGGTTGAACGCTGGGTCATGGATCGAACTCCTTGGAAGCTGGCGGGCTTGTTGGCGGAAACCCGCTCCGCTGGCAAGACCCGCCGGCGTCGTCCGGAAACGCCCTAACGCGCCGGCACGAACGCCGTGACCTCGATCTCGACCTTGGCGCGGGCATCCACCAGGCCGGAGATGTACAGCAGCGTCGAGGGCGGGAAATGCCGCCCCAGTGTTTCGCGCCACGCAGCGCCGATCCCCGGCCCGGCAGCGGCGTATTCCTCGCGGCTGGTCAGATACCAGGTCAGCCGGACGATGTGCTCGGGGCCTGCCCCGGCTTCCTTCAGCAGGGTCACCACGCGCCTCAGCGCTGCGCCCACCTGCACGGCGAGGTCGTCCGATTCGTATTCGCCCTGATCGTTCGTGCCGGTCTGGCCAGCCAGCACCAGCCACTGCCCCGGCCCGATGAACGCTACGCCGTGTGAGAAACCCTTCGGCTTGGCCCAATCCGCCGGCTGCAAGGTCCGCATTCGTTTTCTCCCCTTGGCGAGCCGACTGTCGCGGCTCTTTGCACCTGAAGATCCGCATCGGGGCACAGGACCTGGCGGAAATCAACCGCGCCCATACGCCCAGCGGTTGCCAAGCGCGGCACGGTCGCCGATACAGCAGGCGGAAACGCCGCGGCGATCAGAACATCAGAAAAATCACCCGCAAATGACCCGACAAGCTTCGAAGAGCATGGCCGCGCTGTGGATGGCCGGATGGCTTGGCCTGATGGTGATCATCGCCGTCGCCGGCCGTGAGGCCGCGCGCGAGCTGCATCTGTTCCAGGTGATGGAACTACGCTCGACGCTCGGCTTCCTGATGCTGTACCCGCTGATCCGCGCCGCCGGCGGATTCGCCGCGATGAAAACGACGCGGCCGTGGTCGCATATCGGCCGCAACGTGGTGCATTACACCGCACAATATTGCTGGTTCGCTGCGCTGCTGATGATCCCGATCGGCCAGGTGGTAGCGATCGAGTTCACCATGCCGATCTGGATCGCGATCCTGGCGGCGATCTTCCTTGGCGAGCGCCTCAACCCCGGCAAGGTCGCCGCGGTGGTGCTCGGCCTCATCGGCGTGATCGTCATCGTCCGTCCTGCCACCGGTTCGGTCGAGCCCGGTCAGCTGATCGCGCTCGCCGCGGCATTCGGCTTCGCGATCTCGATCACGATCGTGAAGTCGCTGACCCGGATCGACAGCACGCTGACCATCATGTTCTGGATGCTGATCATCCAGTCGACGCTGGGGTTCTTCCCGGCACTTTACGTCTGGCATTGGCCATCGACCACCGGCTGGATCTGGATCGTGGTCATCGCGTTCTGCGGAACGTTCTCGCACTACTGCATGGCGCGCGCGCTGACTTACGCCGACGCCACCATCGTGATCCCGATGGACTTCCTGCGCGTGCCGCTGACCGCGACCGCCGGCTGGCTGCTTTATGGCGAGCGGCTCGACATGTACACCGTGCTCGGCGCAGCGCTGATCCTGTCCGGCAACCTGCTCAACCTGCGCAGCGCGCCGCGCACGCCCGCTGCGAGCAAGTCCACGGAATAAATGCGGACTCTGCTTGCCGATTATAGTCCCGCGGCCTTGCGCAGCGCGGTGTTGATGCGGTCCTGCCAGCCGGGACCATCGGACTGAAAGTGCTCGAGCACGTCCTGGTCGATCCGCAGCGAGACCATCTCCTTCACGCCCGGCAGAGCCTGTCGTTTCACCTCCGGTGTTTCGACAGGTTTGGTCGTGACCTTCTTGAACGCCGCTTCGGCTTCTGTGCGGGCATCGTTCAACGTGCGTGGACGGCGGGGCGGCTGAGACATGGAGTCCTCTCTGGTGAGTGATTAGTCAGCAGCGCTGACGGATGGCGAGTGTATGGCGACGCGAACGAACTGAAACAAAGCGGAGCACGGCTGGTAACTAACTGTTTACGCCGAGCTGCCGCGAGTTTGCGCAATCTGCGCAGGCACTACGCAACACGACTGCGGCGTGACGCCGCTGCGGCGCGGGCGCTGCATTGCGGCGACGAATTTCTCGAAACGAACGCATTTCTGTTGCGACATCGTCAGAGTTCCGGGTGTATAGTTCGTGCAACTCGGAAGTTCAGCCCACTGGATGTTGAGGAGGTCACGATGCCAGCGTTCGCTGAGTTCCTGTCGACCAAAGCCCCTCGTCCGGCTCCGCGTGGATGCGAGCTGCCGGCCTGCCCGGTCTGCGCGGATTCGATGATCGCGGCCGAGGCCTCGGCGTATCTGACCGAGAACATCATCAGCTATCTGTGGACCTGCGACACTTGCGGTTACGGCTTCGTGACCAAGCATGCACTGAAGCGCTTCGCCTGTAATTGACGAGCACTGACGAGTGTGTGCATCGCGCGCACTTCTTTGTCCACTATTTAGCGCCTCCGGTGCGCATTGGGTTTGTCTGTAAAAACAAGCTCGAACGACGATCCGCCGAGTGTGGCGTACTGAGCTACACGTAGCACGTAGAAAATTGGGGCACGCCGTCGGTTCTGGTCAACCGATGGCGCACCGATTCCCACTGCGTGGCGAAGCGATTCTCGGTCGACGACAATAGGCCGAGAATACGGGTCGGACAAAATCGACAACGGCGAGAGCAGTGACGATTGCGGAGGTCGCGGGCGGGCATATTAACCTGCGACGACGAACCCGAAGATCAGGAGGTCAGCGGCGCCGCTCGGCCTCCGCGCGGCGCCAAGTCGTCCCACGCGGGAAAACGGCCGCTCATTTCCGGTAGCGGATCGACCGACGTGGCAGTTTGCAGATAAGCAGGGTCGAATTCGGCGATGGCGTAGAGCTTTCGGCTGCGAATGGTCAGCCGCCCTTGCACTAGCTCGATCAAATCGCGGCTCCGAAAATGCTGCAGCACGCGGTTGATGTGAACATAGGACAACCCCAACGTATCGGCGAGTTCGCGCTGGGTGAAGGGAAACGCCACCGTTTCCGGTGAGGATCCCCTCCAACGCTGGATCCGGTACGAGACCTCACACAGAAAATGCGCGACTCGGGCCTGCCCGGAGCGCCGGCCAAGCCAGATCAACCACTCACGCTGGATCGCGGCGTGTCGCGCGGTTTCGCACCACAGCGCGCGGACGATGGCCGGGTAGCTGGACAGCAACGGCAACAGTTCGGCGTGCGGCACCTCGAGCACAACCGTCGATGCCGAGACGTAGATCGAGGCGCGCGCGTTGCGCAGGACGAGATCGCCCGGGTTGAGCAGATCACCCGGCAGGAACACCGCGACGATCTGCTGACTGCCGTCCTCTAATGTCCGTGCCGCATAGGCGGTGCCGGAGCAGAGAAACACCAGCGCTCTGGCGCGGCTGCCCTCCTGGATGACGAACTCCCCTTTGGCAAATTGCCGCGGCGCGCGCGCGGCGGCCAGCAGCGCCTCCTGGTCCTCGTCGAGTAGACCCAGCCTGGTGGAAACTCTGGCCATGAAGGAAGCGAACCGGTGCGGACGCAGGGCACTTGCGGGACGGCCGCCGACCGCCGACGCGCTCGACGATTCAAACTCAGCACGCACGTCTGCAGGCGCCGCGCGATGCGCAGCGCCCTCGGAATGGTGGCCCTTTTGTCGGTCCTGCCTACCCACGAGGGTCGGCTCCCCTGAACAGTGGCTCATGGTGGGGCTGCAACGTGTGAAAGCCTCCCAATGGTCCTCAAACTTCATCCGAGCGGGGCAGTTCCCGAAAAGGTTGGCCGGGTGGCGTACCTTCGCATTGGCCGACCGGCTCAGATAAAGGGGCGCCCGCCGGTCACTGCCACCGTGGTCCCGGACGTGTAGCTCGACAGCGGATCGGCCAACATCACATAGGCGGTTGCCAGCTCGGCAGGCTGACCGGCGCGCTGCATCGGCGTATTCTTGCCGAAGCTCTCCACTGTCTCCTCCTTCATGGTTGAGGGGATCAGCGGGGTCCAGATCGGGCCAGGCGCGACGGCGTTGGCGCGGATGCCCTTTTCCGCCAGCATTTGTGCGATCCCGGCAGTGAAGTTCTGGATCGCCCCCTTGGTGGTCGCATAAGCGAGCAGCGAGGGATTGGGCATGTCGGAATTCACGGAAGCGGTGTTGACGATGGCGCTGCCGGGCTTCATGTGCGGCACTGCGGCCTTGGTCAGATAAAACATTGCGTGGATGTTCACGCGGAACGTCAGTTCCCACTCCTCGTCGCTGATATCGCCGATATCGCTAAAGGTCGCCTGATGCGCGGCGTTGTTGACCAGAATATCGATTCCGCCGAATTCATCGACCGCCTTCTGCACAACCGCCTTACAGTGATCGGCGTATTGCAGATCGCCGGGCACCAGCACGGCCTTGCGGCCCGTCTGCTCGATCAGCGCTTTGACCTCGGCGGCATCGTCGTGTTCCTCGAGATACGAGATCATTACGTCGGCGCCCTCGCGCGCATACGCGATCGCGACGGCGCGGCCGATGCCGCTATCGCCGCCGGTGATCACGGCTTTCAGGCCGGTCAGCCTTCCGGATCCTTTGTAGCTGCTCTCGCCGTGATCCGGCCTCGGCCGCATCGCGGCGGTCGCGCCGGGCATCGGCTGCTGCTGTTTCGGAAATGGCGGCTTCGGATAAGATGGCGGCATGTCGTTCTCCGGTGGTTGATGCATCAATTGATCACATCGACCGTCGTTCCTTCCGCCTGCCGTTGCAGCAGAGGTGGGCGCAAAACGAAACGGCCGGGGGCAAGCCCGGCCATAACGATAAGACGCTACAACCCGTCTTTGGTCAGGCAGTCGCCTGGGCGACGCGAACGTAGGACCGCGTGACGTTGTCGATGTTCTGATCGATCCACGCGGCCATCGCCTCTTCTTCCTTCAGCGAAGCCTGCAGCAGCGGCTTGGCGGCCGACATGCCGGCGAGGTCCGCCAGCGACAGCAGCGACTTGTAGGCCGCGATTTCGAAGTGTTCGAACGCGTTGTTGGCGAAGGTGTTCTTCAGGATCTCGTCCGGCATCACGGTGTGTGCCAGCGCCGCCATGTTGCCCATCAGCGACTGCGTCGTGTCCTTCAGGGTCGAGGAGCTTTCACCGACCGACGCGAGGCATTCGTCGAGCCGCTTGAGCTGGGTCTCGGTCTCGTGCAGATGTGCGGTGATGCGGGCCTTGACGTCCGGATATTCGTCCAGCCGTTCCGACTGACGCTCCATCATCTCGCGGGCCTGGGTTTCCATCGCGTGCGCGTTGCGCAGCCCGGTAATGAAAATCTCGCGTGCGTCCTGTGCCATGTGTAGCTCCGTATTTGTGTTTCGTCGTTGAATCGCGGCACCAACGTGGTGCACAGGCCCGTGTTCCTGCTTCAAACCGGGCGGAACGCGATGTCGCGCCCAGGCTCCCACAGGCTGTGCAGATCGCCGATCGACACCAGATCGATTTGCTCGTGAAAGCGCGTGCGGTACATCGTCATCAGAGCGTCATGGCCGGGGTCCGACGAACTACACAGCGCGTCTTCGACCAGCACGACGCGATAGCCGAGATCGACCGCATCCAGCACCGTGGCCAGCACGCACACGTCGGTCTCAGCGCCGGTGATCACCACGGTGCCGACGCCGAGCTGGCCCAGCATCGTCGCCAGGTTGGACTGCTTGAAGGCGGAATACACCGGCTTGTCGATCACCAGCGCCGGAGGCGTCAGCCGCGCCAGGTCGGGCAAGAGATCGAGTTGCTGCGGCGGGAGATGCTGCAAGGTCGCGGCCTCCCAGCGTCGATAGTACCGCTGCCAGCGGCCGACACAGTCCTCGGCGCGCTGCGGCGGAATGAACCGTGTAAAGATGGTCCGGTCGCGATATCGCGACGCGACCTCGGTGATGGCTGGGCCGACGCGCGACATCCACGGCGTCTCCCACACACCGCCGGTCGAAAAGAGACGCTGCATGTCGATGCAAAGATGCGCAGCCTGACAGATCGGCTCGACGGTCTCGATGGACTTCGTCACGGTGTGGTGGATCGGATGGTGTGAGGAGACGAGTGTGGCCAGCGCTCGGTGATGACCACCAGCAGCAGCGCCAGCCCGCCGATGACCGCCGGTGCCCAGGCGGACGTGCCGAGATCGAGAGTCGCTGCGAGCATGAGCATCGCCACACCGAACGCCGCGTCGAGGATCAGGTGCATCGGCATCGGCAGCAGACGCACCGCGCCCCATTCGTAATCAGTGATCAGGCTGTAGCCGATGCCGAGACAGCCCAGCGCGACGAAGCACCAGCGCGCCCCACTTTGCAAACCGGCCAGGAAGGGCAGCGCGATCACCAGCGCCGACACCAGGTAGTCCAGCAAGCCGTGCCATTTGGTGGGCAACCGCCGCAATCGTCTCTCCTCTTTGGCGAGCGATATCCAACCCTCGGCCCTCGGCCGCGTTCCAAACGCGCGACGGCTTGGCGTTTGGAACGCGGCCATAGCGGCGCCGTTGGCAGGCGGAAACAAGGAGATCGCAATGACCAAGGCTTCGCTGCAGATGACATCCTCCGAAACGCGCCGGCTGGCGCGGGCGCTCGGCTGGTTTTCGCTGGCGCTCGGCGCCGCCGAGTTGATCGCGCCGCATCGGATCACGCGCGCGCTGGGCATGCAGGGCAGCGAAGGTCTGGTGCAACTCTACGGGCTGCGCGAGATCGCAAGTGGCGTCGCAATCCTGTCGACCGAATCCGCCACGTCGGTGTGGAGCCGCGTCGCTGGCGACGCACTCGACCTCGGAACGCTCGGCATGCATCTCGGTGAAGACAACGACAAGCAGACAAATGTCGCCGCGGTCGTCGCGATGGTCGGCGGCGTCGCGCTGCTCGATGCCGCCTGCGCGGCGAGCCTCTCGGCCATCGAGACGCGCGAGCAGACCGGGTCGCAGCGGGCGCTGAATTGACCGGCCCGCTCCCGCGCGAGATCCCGGCTCTGGCGGACGGCAGATCCGCTGAGCCGACGACAGCTCTGGTGGTCGGCGGCGGGCTCAGCCTGGCTGCTTACCACGGCGGCGCGTATCAGGCCTTCGCCGAGCGGCAGTTGCCGCTGCATTGGACCGCCGGCTCCTCCGCCGGCGCCGTAACTGCCGCCCTGATCGCCGGCAGCGCACCCGAGGAGCGCGTGTTTCGCCTGCGGACGTTTTGGGGCATCGGGACGGAAGCGCCCAGTTCGGGGCCGTTCGCACATCTCGAAGGCTGGATGAGCGCGGTCCGCGCCCATGTGGTCGGCGACCCGGCGCACTTCTATCCGCGCTTTCCGTCAGCGCGCTTTCACAGCCTGTACGATCTCACGCCGATGCGGCCCCGGTTGGCGCAACTGATCGACTTCGGCCGGCTCAACAGCGGCGACGTACGGCTGTGCATCGTCGCGACCGACGTGCGAAGCGCCGACCCGGTGGTGTTCGACAGCCTGACAACGCGCATCGAGCTCGACCATGTGCTCGCGAGCTGCGGCTTCCTTCCCGAATTCGCACCCGTCAATATCGGCGAGCAGACGTTGGTCGATGGCGGCCTGTCGCTAAATGCGCCGTTCGATCCGATCCTGCACGCTTGCGCTGGTCCGCTCCGGCTGTTCGTGCTCGACCTGTACGCGCGCGACGACGCGCTGCCGACCAGCCTGGAAGCTGCGCTGGAACGCAAGAACGATCTGATCTTCGGCAACCAGACTTATCTGCGGCTCAAAGACAAGATCGCGATCCGCCGGCTCCAGCGCGAACTCGCCGGCGACACGACGAACGCTGACGACATCGCGTTGCTGAGTTACCGGGCCGTTGCCGATGAACCGGGTCCGGAGAAGAGCTTCAACTTCTCCCGCCCGGCCCTCACCCGCCGCTGGTGCGCCGGACGCCTCGACATGGAGGCCGCGCTAGGTGTGGACGTTCCCGCGATCGACGGCCTACGCGTTATTCGCCGCGGCCCGGCGATGGCACAGCCGGACGGTGGGGCAGAGACGGGCTGACGTTGTCGGAACGCCTCACTCTGAGATCGACTCACGATTTGGCGCTGCCGGGCTCGGCCATCTTGCGATGTTGACTCGCCAGCGTTCCGGACGGCACCACATTGGCGGCTGCCGACATCACCTTGTTCTTCCAGCCCGTGACGACGTCGCCCTCACCGCTCATCATCGCGTCGAAGCCGAGCTGTGCGACTTCGCCGGCATCGTCCTTCTCGGCTGCTCCGACTGCGGTGTCGAGCATGTCGGCACTACGGAAGAAATCCGTCTCGGTCGCGCCGGGCATCAGGCACGTCACCGTCACGGCGCTGTCGCGCAGTTCGTCACGCAGCGCGAAAGAGAACGAATTCAAAAACGCCTTTGACGCATTATAGACCGCCTGAAAGCTGCCCGGCGTGAAGCCGGCGATCGAGCCGGTGATCAGGATGCGTCCGCTGTTGCGCCGGCGCATCTCGTTGCCGATGCGATGAATCAGATAGAGCGTGCCGACCACGTTGGTATCAATGACCTTGCGTGCGTCCGCGAAATTCTGCTCAAGAAACGAATGACCGAGCCCGCGTCCGGCATTCGCCAGCAGCGCGTCGACCGGACGACCCTTGGCGGCCTCGCAAAGCCGATTGATGCCCTCCTCGGTCGCGAGGTCGGCCTGCACGGCCTCGACCGACCCGCCGCTCGCGCGCAGTTCGATTGCGACCGTTTCGATCGCCGGCTCATCCGCCGCGATCAATAGATCGAAGCCCGCTTTGGCGCAGCACCGCGCCAGCTCCAGCCCGATACCTGTCGAGGCTCCGGTCACGATGGCGAACGAACGTTGATCCGTCATATCTGCAGTCTCCGGCTTCGCAAACTCACCACGCCAACCTTGCCGGAAGCGACGTGTTCCTCGCGCGCCAAGCTCGCGCACCACGGTCGGTTAGCAGCATCTTCATTAGTCGCGCAGCGCGACGAAACGCTGGAGATGACGATCGCAGTGACATCCGGACGCGACAGTGATTAGGAACTCGCGAAGCATGCGACGGTTGGTCGGCCTCACTCATCGGAGATCACCATGCGCATTCTCAACATCATCACGCTTCTTCTCGTCATCGTCGGCGGCGTCAACTGGGGCTTGGTCGGCTTGTTCGACTTCGATCTGGTGACGGCGATCCTCGGCAACGGTGCGGCTGAGACCGCCACCTCGTCCGCCGCGGCGCGGATCGTCTATATCCTCGTGGCGCTTTCCGCGCTCTATCAGATCACCACGCTGACGCGCCTGCTGTCGACCCGCTCGGCCGCTTACGGCAGCAACACCTACTAAGCATCGACGCCGCAGCAGATGGATCGCGCCGATCAGTTTCGCCGCATCTTGGGCGAGGACCCGGACGGCGCAATCTACTTTCTGCCGTGGCGGACCAGCTTCGCAATGGCGCTCCGGTTCGGCCTGATCGGCCTGCAGCGCTGGCGGCTGTGCTACGAACTTCCGACCAGCGTGGTCTCGCCGGATCCGGAGCGGTGCGCCGCTTCGATCCGGCGAGTCGTCGCCGACGCGGTCGATCAGAGCGGCGACCGACCGCCTCCCGTTTTCATCGGCTTCAGCATGGGCTCGGTGCTCGCAACCTTGCTGGCGGGCCGCTATGGCAGCCGGCTGTGGAGCTTTGCCTCCGCCGACCGCGGCGACCTCATGATCTGGCAAAGTCCCGCCGCCCAAGCTATCCGCGCTGCTGCGGAAGCCCGTGGCAAGGCGCTCGTCGACTTCTCACGCGCGTTGGAAGGCCTGCATCCGATCGACTGGCTCGACCGGATCGATCCCAATAGTCGCTTCGCGATCGGCGCGTTCGACCGCTTCGTGCCATCGAACCGCCGCAGCGCGCTGATCCGGGGCGCTACCCGCAGGGTGCCCCGTGCCAACGTCGTCACCGAGCCGCTCGGCCATCTCGGTGTTATGGCGCTCAGCCCTTGGCGGCAACGTCAATGGGCTCGCGCCGCCCGGCACACGCCTGCAGCTAACAGCAGCTCATCGCACGTGCTAGCTGCCGGCACGCGTTGATAGCACAACATCGATTAGGAACGACAGCCGGGCGCGTCGGTTTGCGCAGCATCCTGACCGCGCACGTCCGTGCCGCTTCCAGGCCAATCCCTCGACATCCATTCGAAAGGAACGACCGATGTATTATCACGACAAGCAGCTGCAATATCCGGTTCGCGTCGAGAAGCCGGACCCGCTGTTTGCGCGCCAGCTTCAGCAGGCCATCGGCGGCGTCGAAGGCGAGATCCGCGTCTGTATGCAGTATTTCTTCCAGGCCTGGGGCGCGCGCGGCCCGACCAACAAATATCGTGACCTGCTGCTCAACACGGCGACGGAAGAAATCGGTCACATCGAAATGCTTGCAACTGCCGTCGCGCTCAATCTCGAGAACGCACCGCTGAGCGCGCAGGAAGAAGGCGCTGCCGACAAGGTCGTCGGCGCGGTGATGGGTGGTGAAGGAAGCCGCCAGACCATCGAGGGCATGCTGCAGCGACATGTGCTGTCGACCGGCCTCGCCGCCTTCCCGGGCAATGCCGAAGGCGTGCCGTTCGACTGCTCGCACATCTACGCCAGCGGCAACCTTGCCGCCGACATGTACTGCAACGTCGCGGCCGAAACGACCGGCCGCACGCTGGCCGTGCGGCTGTTCAACTCGACCTCGGATCCGGGGATGCGCGACATGCTGCACTTCATGATCGCGCGCGACACCATGCATCAGCAGCAATGGCTCGCCGTGATCGAGGAGATGGGCGGCGCAGCCGCGCTGCCGATTCCCAACAGCTTCGACCAGAGACAGGAGCACCAGCGCTTCAGCTACTTCATGATGGGCACCGGCCGAAACGGCGATCCGCTGCCCGAAGGCCGGTTCTCGTCAGGCCCTTCGATCGACGGCCGTGGTGAATTTTACGCCGGTCACTTCGAGCCGCTCGGCGAAGAACCGATGCTCGGCGCGGCGCGTCCGCTGTCCGGCGCCCAAGCCGAGCAGATCAATCCGACCGGCGCCAAGCCGACCTAGTTGATCATTCCGAAGCAGACGGACGGGCTTAAGGCGCCCGTCCGTACGGAAGCCTGCGCTCGGCGATTGAGCCGAGCGATTCACGCGACGGCGCTTCGGTCGGGGCGAACAAAGCGCGTTGATCGCCACGTTCTAGCCCACTACTCATTTCAAGCAGTAATTGATCCGGCTTTGCCGCGCATCGTCATGCGCGGCTGTAGGGCGCGATGTCGCCCCTCGCCCAGCCGTCGCGCGTCTGCGCGCGAAACTCTTCGAAGGTGCCGGCAGCAATCGCCGCGCGCATGTCGCGCATCATGTGCTGATAGTATGCGATGTTGATCTCGGACAGCAGCATCGCGCCCAGCGTCTCACCCGACTTGATGAGATGATGCAGATAGGCCCGTGAGCAATTGCGGGTCGATGGCCAATCGCTGGTCTCGTCGAGCGGACGCGGATCGTCGGCATGGCGGGCGTTGCGCAAGTTCACCGGACCGTATTTGGTGAAGGCGACGCCGTGGCGGCCATTGCGCGTCGGCATCACGCAGTCGAACATATCGATGCCGCGTGCCACCGCTTCGAGAATGTCTTCGGGCGTGCCGACGCCCATCAGATAGCGCGGCCGATCCTGCGGCAGGATTGGCGCCGCCTCTTCGATCATCGCCAGCATGACTTCCTGCGGCTCGCCGACCGCGAGGCCGCCGATCGCGTAGCCATGGAAGCCGAGCTCGATCAGGCCGCGCGCCGACGCGTGGCGCAGCTCCGGCACGTCGCCGCCCTGGACGATGCCGAACAGCATATGCCCTTGCGGCGCGCCCTCGAAAGCCCGCTTGCAGCGCTCGGCCCAGCGCAGCGACAGCTGCATCGCTCGGTCGATATCGGCGTGCTCGGCCGGCAGCCGGACGCATTCGTCGAGCTGCATGGCGATGTCGCTGCCGAGCAGCAGCTGCACTTCAATCGCCCGCTCCGGCGACAATTCGATTGCGGCACCGTCGATATGCGAGCGGAACGTCACGGCGTGCTCAGTGACTTTGCGGAGCTGCGCCAGCGACATCACTTGGAAGCCGCCCGAGTCGGTCAGCATCGGGCCATTCCAGGTGGTAAAGCGCTGCAAGCCGCCGAGCGCGGCGATCCGCTCGGCGCTCGGGCGCAGCATCAAATGATAGGTGTTGCCGAGCACGATGTCGGCGCCGGCATCGCGCACCTCGCGCCAGTGCAGCCCCTTCATCGCGCCGGCGGTGCCGACCGGCATGAAGGCCGGCGTCCGGACCAAGCCGTGCGGAGTGGTCAGCCGGCCGGTCCGCGCCGTGCCGTCGGTCCCGAGCAGTTCGAAATGGTTCGGCACGCTCATGCGGGATCCCGGAACAGCAGGCTGGCGTCGCCATAGGAGTAGAAGCGATAGCCGGAGCCGATGGCGTGGCGGTAGGCCGCCTGCATCGTCTCCAGACCGCTGAAGGCCGACACCAGCATGAACAGAGTCGAGCGCGGCAGATGGAAATTGGTCATCAGGATATCGACCGCGCGGAAGCGATAGCCCGGCGTAATGAAGATCGATGTCTCGTCGGCGAACGGCGCGATCGTGCCGTCCTCGCGCGCCGCGCTCTCCAGCAGACGCAGCGAGGTGGTGCCGACCGCGACGACGCGGCCGCCTTGGGCGCGCGCCGCGTTGAGCGCGTCGGCGGTGGCTTTGCTGATCGTGCCCCACTCGGCGTGCATCTTGTGCTCGGCGGTGTCGTCGGCCTTGACCGGCAGGAACGTCCCGGCCCCGACGTGCAGCGTCACCCGGTGCAGCGTCACGCCGCGGGCCGCCAGCGCAGCGTCGAGCTCCGGCGTGAAGTGCAGCCCCGCGGTCGGCGCCGCGACGGCGCCCTCGTTGACGGCGAACATGGTCTGGTAGTCGGCCGTGTCCTGCGCATCCGGGGCGCGCTTGGAGGCAATGTAGGGCGGCAGCGGCGTCGCGCCGAGTTCGGCAATCGCCTGATCGAGCGCCGGGCCATAAAAGCTGAAGCTCAGCGTCACCTCGCCGGCGTCGCCCTTGGCCTCCACGGTGGCGTCGAGATGGCCGAGCAGGCAGACCCGGCCGTCATGGCCGAACCGGACGACGTCGCCTTCGCTGAGCTTCTTGGCGGGCTTCACGAGCGCCTGCCAGCGCGAGCCGTCGAGCCGCTTGATCAGCGTGGCGTCGATCTTCGGCTCGGTGGCACGGCCGATGCGGCGGCCGGACAGCTGCGCGGCAATCACCCGCGTGTCATTGACCACGAGCTGATCGCCGGGCTGCAGGAGCG
Source organism: Rhodopseudomonas sp. (assembly GCF_048594845.1). Classification (GTDB taxonomy): domain Bacteria; phylum Pseudomonadota; class Alphaproteobacteria; order Rhizobiales; family Xanthobacteraceae; genus Rhodopseudomonas. Next base: position 20,188 of record NZ_JBMDXE010000363.1, read on the forward strand.
CCGGCAGATCGCGCACGATGCGGTCCTCGATCGCCGTGCCCGGACGCACCACCAGCATCCGCGCAGCATCCCGCGGCGACACCGGCCGCAGCGCGATGTTGTCCGTCGGCAGGTCGAAGTCGAACAGGTCGGTGCGCATACAATGTCCGCAATCGCCGGACTTGATCCGGCGATCCATCCTCTTCGAAAGATGGATGCCCGGGTCAAGCCCGGGCATGACACCTTCTCTGTGATGACGCCCGCTGCTAACGAGCGGACGCCGTCGTTATCAGGCCGCCGCGTCAGCGGCCATCGAGGCCTTGACGATCTTGTCGGGGTTCTGCACCGGCTCGCCGCGCTTGATCTTGTCGACGTTCTCCATGCCTTCGATCACCTTGCCCCACACCGTGTACTGGTTGTCGAGGAAGCGGGCGTCGTCGAAGCAGATGAAGAACTGGCTGTCGCCGGAGTCCGGATTGGCGGCGCGCGCCATCGAGGCTGTGCCGCGGACATGCGGCTCCTTGTTGAACTCGGCCTTCAGCTTCTTGCCCGAGCCGCCGGTGCCGGTGCCCTGCGGGCAGCCGGTCTGCGCCATGAAGCCTTCGATCACGCGATGAAACACGATGCCGTCGTAGAAGCCCTCGCGCACCAGCTCCTTGATACGGGCGACGTGGTTCGGAGCGAGATCCGGGCGCATCTCGATCTTGACCGGGCCCTGAGTGGTTTCGAGGATCAGGATGTTGTCGTTGTCAGCCATGGTCTCTTCTCATCTGGTTTGGGGACTATCCTGCGATCGAAGAACCGCAGCGTGAAGGCGCCGTCGTCCAGCGACGGCGTGGCCGATGCCGCCTTGCGACGACAAAAGCGTAAACCGAGCACTCTGTTTCTATCATGTCGATCGGCGCCGCCGCGCCAGCGCGACGCGTCGCGGTCGATTACTTGATGTCGGAGGCGACCTGCACCTTGACCATCTTGTCCGGGTCGGTGACCGAACCGCCTGGCGAACCGGCCTGCGCCTTCTTCAGCTTGTCGACGACGTCCATGCCGGACACCACCTGCCCGATCACGGTGTACTGGCCGTTGAGGCTCGGGCCGTCGTCGAACATGATGAAGAACTGTGAGTTGGCGCTGTCGACGCTGTCGCCGCGACGGGCCATGCCGACCACGCCGCGCTTGAACGGCACGTTGGAGAATTCCTGCTTCAGGTTCGGATATTTCGAACCGCCGGTGCCGTTGAACTTCTCGCCATCGCCGGTCTGCGCCATGAAGCCGGCCATCACGCGGTGGAACGGCACGTTGTTGTAGTAGCCCTCGCGCGCCAGCTGCTTCAGCCGCTCGGCATGCTGCGGCGCGATGTCGGGCCGAAGCTGGATCACGATGCGGCCCTTGGTGCTGTCGATCACCAAGGCGTTGGCCTTGTCGAGATTGGCGGGCAGCGGCTGCGCCAGCGCCGGCACGGCGAACAGCAGCGCGGCGAAAAGGCCCATCAGACGGATCATGCTAACTCCGATCGGAAAACGAAGCCGGCTAGCCGGCGACTTTGGATTTCAAGGCGACTGCGACCTCCGGCGGCACGAAGGCCGAGACGTCGCCGCCCATCGCTGCGATCTGCCGCACCAGTGTGGCGGTGATCGGGCGGACGCCGACCGAGGCCGGCACGAACACGGTGTGGATCGTCGGCGCCATGGTCTCGTTCATGCCGGCGATCTGCATCTCGTAATCAAGATCGGTGCCGTCGCGCAGACCGCGGATCATGATCGTCGCGCCGACCTGCTGCGCCGAGGTCACCGTGAGGTTATCGTAGGTGGTACAATCGAACTGACAGCCCGCGGCTTTAGCGACCGGCTCGAACACCGTCCGCACCATTGCGAGGCGTTCGTCGGTGGTGAACAGCGGCTTCTTGCCGGGATGGATGCCGATCGCCACCACAAGTTTGTCACAGAGCGCGACCGCGTGGCGGACGACGTCGAGGTGACCATTGGTGACGGGATCGAAGGAGCCGGGATACAGCGCGATACGGGACATACTTCCGTCTAGCGCGCCCGCAAGACGCCCGCAAGCCGGCGTGGTTCCGGCGTCCGACCCACTTTTATTTCGCACTGCGGATCGAACCGAAAGGCGGGCTCGCGCGTCTACTGCGGGACAAAGGGGACGCTGAAAACATTACGGTTTTTGACGAAATGTTTCTTGGCCCCTCGGCTGGAGAAACAATTCGGCGTCACCACGAAACGCGATCGCGCGGCGACGAAGACGTGTTGAAACCGGCCTTGGGTAAACCACCCGCACTGGGAAGCGACAAGACGATCCGGGTTCAAAGGCGCAATCAAGCCGGCCCGGCTGGAACACAGGGGACCGCTATGATCAAGGCTCTTTCCGCCATCGCCATCGCAGCGTTCGTGGCCGCCGCCCTCACCATTCTGCCGGGCTTCGCCCCGCGCGTCGAAGCCAGCGTGCCGGTTGCGCTCGCCAAGGGCGATCGCCTGGACATTCGCCCGCTCGGAACCAGCTGCTCGGAACAGGCTTGGCCGAACTTCGAGCCGTCCTGTCTGCGCAACGCGGACCGCCGCAACGCGCCGATCAAGCAGGCCCGCCTCGTGACCGCGGAACGCCCTTGAGGCTGGCGCGTTAACGCACCGAATTACCAAGCGCCTTCCCTCCAGGAGCGCTCTCTCGAAGGCCCTCGGTATGCCCCACCGAGGGCCTTTCGATTCGATATCGCACCAGCCGGCGGCCGATCAGCCGCCGTTGCTGGGCTCAGCCTCTTCAGCTTCCGGAATATGCTCGACCGATACGACCTTCTCGTCGTCGGCGGTGTCGAACACGATCACACCCTGGGTCGAGCGGCCGGCAACGCGGATGCCTTCGACCGGGCAGCGGATCAGCTGGCCGGCGTCGGTCACCAGCATGATCTGGTCCGAATCCTCGACCGGGAACGACGCCACCAGCTTGCCGTTGCGGTTGTTCACCGACATCGCGCCGATGCCTTTGCCGCCGCGGCCCGTGGTTCGATACTCGAACGAAGAGGTCCGCTTGCCGTAGCCGTTTTCCGAGATCGTCAGCACGAACTGCTCGGAAGCCGACATTTCGGCGTAGCGGTCGGGCGACAGCGATGTCGTCGTCTCGCCCTCCTCGGCTTCGACTTCCGGCGTTTCGACCACCTCGGCTTCTTCGCCGGTCGCAGCACGACGGAACGCGCCGGACTGCTTCAGATAGGTGGTACGCTCGGCCGGCGTCGCCTCGAAGTGGCGCAGGATGCTGAGCGAAATCACCTTGTCGCCGTTCGCCAGAGCGATGCCGCGCACGCCCATCGAGGTGCGGCCGCTGAACACCCGAACCTCCGGCACAGCGAACCGGATGCACTGGCCGCCAGCAGCAGTCAGCAGCACGTCGTCGCGCTCGGTGCAGATCTGGACGTCGACGATCGCCTCGCCGTCGTCGAGCTTCATCGCGATGATGCCGGAGCGGCGCACGTCGACGAAGTCGGACAGCTTGTTGCGGCGGACGTTGCCGCCGGTGGTGGCGAACATCACGTCGAGCTCGCTCCACGACGCTTCGTCCTCCGGCAGCGGCATGATCGTGGTGATGCGCTCGCCCTGCTCCAGCGGCAGGATGTTGATCAGCGCCTTGCCGCGGCCATTGGGCGGCGCGATCGGGAGCCGCCAGACCTTCTCCTTGTAGACCTGGCCGCGCGACGAGAAGAACAGCACCGGCGTGTGCGTCGAGGCGACGAACAGACGCGAGACGAAATCCTCCTCGCGCGTCGCCATGCCGGAGCGGCCCTTGCCGCCGCGGCGCTGCGCCCGATAGGTCGACAGCGGCACGCGCTTGACGTAGCCGGCGTGCGACACCGTCACCACCATGTCCTCGCGCTGGATCAGGTCTTCGTCTTCGACCTCGCCTTCCTGCTCGATAATCTGAGTCTTGCGCGGCGTGGCGAATTCGGCCTTCACGGCGCCGAGTTCGTCCTTGACGATGCTCTGCACCCGCGCGCGCGAGCGCAGGATGTCCAGGTAGTCCGCGATCTCCAGCGCGAGCTTGTCGAGCTCGTCGGAGATTTCCTCGCGGCCCAGAGCTGTCAGGCGCTGCAGCCGCAGATCGAGGATCGCCTTCGCCTGCTCGAACGACAGCCGCGCGGTGCCGTCCTCATTCAGCTTGTGGCGCGGATCGTCGATCAGCGTGATCATCGCCGCGACGTCGGCCGCCGGCCAGTCGCGCGACATCAGGGTCTCGCGCGCCGTATTCGGATCGGGCGAATTGCGAATAACCCTGATGATCTCGTCGATATTCGCCACTGCGATGGCGAGGCCGACCAGGATGTGGGCGCGGTCGCGCGCCTTGTTCAGCAGAAATTTGGTACGACGGGTGACGACCTGTTCGCGGAACGCGACGAAGACCTGCAGCAGGTCTTTGAGGTTCATCAGCTGCGGCCGACCGCCGTCCAGCGCCACCATGTTGGCGCCGAAATTGGTCTGCAGCGGGGTGAATTTGTAGAGCTGGTTCAGCACCACTTCGGGCACCGCATCGCGGCGCAACTCGATCACCACGCGGAAACCATCGCGATCGGATTCGTCGCGCAGATCCGAGATGCCTTCGATCTTCTTCTCGCGCACCAGCTCGGCGATGCGCTCGACCATGGTGGCCTTGTTCACCTGGTACGGGATCTCCGAGACGATGATCGCCTCGCGGTCCTTACGGACGGTTTCAATCTCGACCTTGCCGCGCATCACGATCGAGCCGCGGCCGGTGTTGTAGGCCGAGCGAATGCCGGCGCGGCCGAGAATGATGCCGCCCGTCGGGAAGTCCGGCCCCGGCACGATGGCGTTGAGGTCTTCGATCGACAGTGCCGGATCGTCGATCAGCGCGGTGCACGCATCGATGACTTCGCCGAGATTGTGCGGCGGGATGTTGGTCGCCATGCCGACCGCGATGCCGCCGGCGCCGTTGACCAGAAGGTTCGGGAACTTCGCCGGCAGAACCTGCGGCTCTTTTTCGGAGCCATCGTAGTTCGGCTGGAAGTCGACCGTGTCCTTGTCGATATCGTCGAGCAGCGACTGCGCGATCTTGGTCAGGCGGGACTCGGTGTAGCGCATCGCCGCCGGCATATCGCCGTCGACCGAACCGAAATTGCCCTGACCGTCGATCAGCGGCACGCGCATCGAGAAGTCCTGCGCCATGCGAACCAGCGCGTCGTAGACCGACTGGTCGCCGTGCGGGTGATACTTACCGATGACGTCGCCGACCGTGCGCGCCGACTTGCGATACGGCTTGTTCCACTCGAAGCCGTTCTCGTACATGCCGTAGAGAATGCGCCGATGCACCGGCTTCAACCCATCCCGGGCATCCGGCAGGGCACGCGCCACGATCACGCTCATCGCGTAATCGAGGTAGCTCCGCTTCATCTCGTCGAGAATGGAAACGGGGCGGATATCCGAGGGCGCCTGCGGCTCCCCGGTCTTCTCGTCGTCTTTGTCGGACAAAGGTGAGTTCCGGTCAGAATCTGATGCGAATCGTATACCGCATCGTGCCCAGCCAAGCCACCCTCACAGGCTCAGTTTGCCAGCTTTTTCCTGCCGTTTTTCCAATGGCTTAGGGGTTATCGAGACGGAGACGGGAAACACTCCTAAGCGGCATGTTCGCGCGCGCTTGAGCGCATGCGCTAATCCTCGCGCACCACGGCCTTGAAGCGCTCGATGATGGCGTCGCGTTTGGTCTCGTCGGCGCGCACCGTCATGACGTAGCGACCGTCCTGAAGCTCTTTGGACAGCACCTCGGCGTTGCGATGCAGCCAGCTGACGCCGGCGCCGTCGGCGGCATCGATCTTCAGATCCAGCACAGTCCGCGTCGCCGCGAGCCGTTGTTCGATCGCCTGCAGCAGATCGTCGACGCCCTCACCGCTGACGGCGGAGACGAGAAACACCGGATGCTCGCCATCGCGCCGGGCCGCGATATTGGCCAGTTCTTCGCGCTGTTCGGGCTCGAAGCGGTCGATCTTGTTCCAGATTTCGAGGATGCGGCCGCCGCTGGCGTCGACGCCGAGTTGGCGCAGCACGGTGTCGACGTCGCGCTCCTGGGCTTCGGCGTCTTCGTGGCTGATGTCGCGGACGTGCAGGATCAAATCGGCTTCCAGAACCTCTTCCAGCGTCGCACGGAAGGCTGCGACGAGCTGGGTCGGCAGGTTGGAAATGAAGCCCACGGTGTCCGACAACATGGCTTTTCCACCATGTGGCAAACTCAAGGCACGCAGCGTCGGGTCGAGCGTGGCGAACAGCATGTCGGCCGCCTGCACGTCGGCGCGGGTCAGGCGGTTGAACAGCGTCGACTTGCCGGCATTGGTATACCCGACGAGGGCGACAACGCGGTACGGGACCCGCTGCCGGCCGGCGCGGTGCAGCCGGCGGGTCGCCTGGACCTTCTTCAGCTCGTTCTCGAGCCGGGTGATGCGTTCGCCGATCAGACGACGGTCGGCTTCGATCTGGGTCTCGCCGGGGCCGCCCATGAAGCCAAAGCCGCCGCGCTGGCGTTCGAGGTGGGTCCAGGATCGCACCAGCCGCGAGCGCTGATAGTTGAGATGGGCCAACTCGACCTGGAGTGAGCCCTCCTTGGTCTTGGCGCGGCGGCCGAAGATTTCCAGGATCAGGCCGGTGCGATCGAGCACCTTGGTGTTCCAGGCCTTCTCAAGGTTGCGCTGCTGAATCGGAGACAGCGCGCAGTCCATCACCACCAGGTCGGCGTGATGCGCGGCGATGATGCCGACGATCTCCTCGACCTTGCCCTTGCCGAGATAAGTGGCTGGCCGGATCTGGCTGATCGGCGTCAGCACCGCCTCGGCGATGTCGAGATCGATGGCGCGCGCGAGCCCCGCCGCCTCGTCGAGGCGGGCGTCGTTGTCACGCACGGCACGAACATCGGAAGCGTCGGGATCGCCTTTGCGCACGCGCAGATACGGCCCGACGACGATGACACGTCCGGTCTGGCCATCTGCGGCTTGCGGGCGATCGGCGTCCGCGCCGAAACTACGGGGCTCCAATCAGACCCCTCTCAAGCTGGAGAATCCTCGCCGCCCTCGAACCGCTGGATCGGTGCGCCCGGCATGATCGTCGAAATCGCATGCTTGTACACGAGCTGGGAGTGTCCATCGCGCCGCAACAACAGGCAAAAATTATCGAACCACGTGACAATGCCTTGCAACTTGACCCCGTTCACCAAAAAGATCGTGAGAGGAGTTTTTGTTTTTCGAACATGGTTCAGGAAGGTGTCTTGTAGATTCTGAGCGCGGTCTGCCGCCATTTTTATTCCCGCAATTGGAATGGGTCTTTTCTTGCCGCAGCGTGTCTCTTCAGAAACGTGTCTCTTCGGAAACTGTGTCTCACCGGAGCTTCGCAACGGTTGCCAGCCTCCCTGAGATCCCCCTCTGAAAGCCGACAGCGGATTAGAGAGTACGCTTGCTTGTTAGGCAAGCAGCTAAATCGGACGTCGCGCCTTCCGCCACACGAAAAATCAGGAAAACGTCGCGAAGCGGTGAAACTGCTCCCGCAGCCGCAACGCCACCGGTCCGGGTTTGCCGCTTCCGATGGCATGTCCGTCGATCGCAACCACCGGCATCACGATCATGCTCGCCGCGGTGACGAATGCTTCCGCCGCGCCGGCGGCCTCCTGCGGCGTGAACGGGCGCTCCTCGAAGCGGATCTGCAGCGCTTCGAGCGCATCCTTCAGCACGCCTCGGGTAATTCCTGACAAGATACCCGAATTGTCCGGGCGCGTAACGACACGACCTTCCTGCGTGACGATCCAGGCGTTGCTCGATGAGCCTTCGGTGACGAAGCCGTCGCTATCCACATACCAAGCCTCGTAGGCCCCCGCCTCCCGCGCCGCCTGTTTGGCGAGCACGTTCGGGAGAAGCGCAGTGCTCTTGATATCGACCCGCGGCCAGCGGTTTTCCGGGACGGTGATCACCTTGATGCCCCGCGCAGCATTCTCGGCGCCCTTGGCCGGATTGAGGCTACGTGCCGTCACCACGATGCTGGGCTTCACCGAAGCCGCCGGAAAGCCGTGATCGCGGCGCGCGACGCCGCGGCTGATCTGCAGATAGACAATGCCGAACCCCACACGGTTGCGGCGTACGACTTCGTGCATCACCACCGACAATGCCGCCAGCGGCATCGGCATCGCGATCCGCAATTCGCCGAGCGAACGCTGCAGCCGGGCCAGATGCCGCGGCATGTCGACCAGCTTGCCACCGCGAACTTCGCAGACTTCGTAGACGCCGTCGGCGAACTGATAGCCGCGGTCCTCGATATTGACGCTGGCGTCGCGCATCTCCTGATAGCGGCCGTTGACATAGGCGATACGCGACATCGGTTGGGTCCAATGCTGTTTGTTGTGGAAACGACGATCAGCCGACGCCGAGTGCCTTGAGCTTGCGATGCAGCGCCGAGCGTTCCATGCCGACGAACTCGGCGGTGCGCGAGATGTTGCCGGAGAATCGGCTGATCTGCGCAATCAGATAGTCGCGCTCGAACACTTCGCGCGCTTCACGCAGCGGCAGCCCCATGATGTGCTCACCATTGTTGCCGGTCGGCATGGTCGGCACCATCGAGCCGACGTCCTGCGGCAGCATGTCAGCGGTGATCACTGCGTCGGGTCCACCGCCGGCGAGGATCATGACGCGCTCGACGTTGTTGCGGAGCTGGCGGACGTTGCCCGGCCAGACGTGCGATTGCAGCACCGCCATCGCGTCCTGCCCCATCTGTCGCTTCGGCAGGCCGGTCGCGACCGAGATCTGCTCCATGAAGTACTCGATCAGCTCGGGGATGTCCTCGCGCCGCTCCGACAGCGGCGGCACCCGGATCGGCACCACCGACAGCCGGTGATACAGGTCTTCACGGAAATGCCCGGCGGCGATTTCCTCTTCGAGATTGCGCGCGGTCGAGGAGATGATGCGGACATCGACATTCACCTTGGCGGTACCGCCGAGGCGCTGGAAGGTCTGCTCGACCAAGACCCGCAGGATCTTGTTCTGAGTCTCGCGCGGCATATCGGCGATTTCGTCGATGAACAGCGTGCCGCCATGCGCCTCTTCGAGTGCGCCGGCCTTGCGCGGCTGCTCGCCATTCGGTTCGGTGCCGAACAGCTCGACCTCCATCCGCTCCGGCGTGATCGCGGCAGCGTTGATCACCACGAACGGGCCGTCCGCCCGGCTCGACGCGTTGTGCAGCGTCCGCGCGGCCAGTTCCTTGCCCGAGCCGGACGGCCCGACGATCAGGATGCGGCTGTTGGCCTTGGCGGCGCGCTCGATGGTCTGGCGCAACTGGTTCATGCAGGCCGAGCGGCCCATCAGCGTCGAGGCCGACGGCGCCTGCTGCTTGAGCTCGCGCACCTCGCGCTTGAGCCGCGAGGTCTCCAGTGCGCGGGTCGCGACCAGCAGAAGCCGGTCGGACTTGAACGGCTTCTCGATGAAGTCGTAGGCGCCGCGCTTGATCGCCGCCACCGCGGTTTCGATGTTGCCGTGGCCCGAGATCATCACGACCGGAACCTCGGCATGCTCCTTCTTGATCTGCTCGAGCAACTGCAAGCCGTCGAGCTTGCTGCCCTGCAGCCAGATGTCGAGGAAAATCAGATTTGGACGTCGGGCGGCAATTTCAGCCAGCGCGGAATCGCTGTCGCGCGCAGTGCGCGTGCTGAAGCCTTCGTCCTCGAGAATACCGGCAACGAGATCGCGGATGTCCGCTTCGTCGTCGACGATCAGGATGTCATTCGCCATGTGTCACGCCTGTCAATTCAGCCGCTGCTCGCAGCTGCTATCGTTGGTTCGTTGCCGGCCTTGGTTTTTGGTTCACCGGCGGGCGGTGTCACGGGCTGGCCGGACATCGCAAATCGCAGTCGCATCCACGCCCCGCGCTGGCCGGGCCGGATATCGGAAGCGTCGTTGAGTTCGATACCGCCACCGTGGTCGACCAGCACGCGCCCGACGATCGCGAGCCCGAGCCCCGTGCCCTTCTCCCGCGTCGTCACGTAGGGTTCGAGCAAACGCGAGCGGCTTTGTTTGGGCAGACCGATGCCGTTGTCGATGACATCGATGACGATGTCCTCGCCGTCGCGCGCGGCGACGACTTCGATTTTGCCCTTGCCGAGTTCTTCCGGCGGTACCGCCTCGATCGCCTCGGTGGCGTTCTTGATGATGTTGGTCAGCGCCTGCGAGATCAGGCGACGATCGAACCGCGCGCGCAGCGGATCATCCTTGATCTCGGCTTCGATATCGACCTCGGGATGGCCGACCCGCATCAGGAACACCACCTGCCGCACGGTGTCGGCGACGTCCTCGCCCTCGATGACCGGCTTAGGCATCCGTGCGAACCGCGAGAATTCGTCGACCATCCGGCGGATATCGTCGACCTGGCGGACGATGGTGTCAGTGCACTGTTCGAAGATGCCCTTGTCTTCGACGATGACCTTGCCGAATTTGCGCTTGATGCGTTCCGCGGAGAGCTGGATCGGCGTTAGCGGATTCTTGATCTCGTGCGCGATGCGGCGCGCGACGTCGCCCCACGCCGAGGTGCGCTGCGCCGACACCAGTTCGGTGATGTCGTCCAGCGTGATGATGTAGCTGTCGCGCGTGTGGCCGGTCTGCTCGGCGGTGACGCGCACCGAGAGAATGCGCTCGCGGCCGTCGCGGTTGATGGTGATCTGACCCTGCACCAGCCGCTGCGAACCCTCGCGGGCGTTGGCCATCATCTCGTCGAGCTCGGGAATCACCTCAGACAGCGGATGGCCGAGCGTCTCCGACTCGGAGTGGCCGATCAGCTTCTCGGCCGAGCGATTGAGGATGCCGATCGACAGCGAGCCATCGACACCGATGATGCCGGCGCTCGCCGACGACAGTACGGCCTCGATGAAACGGCGGCGGCTGTCGATCAGCTCGCTGGCGCTGACGAGCTCGTCGCGCTGGGTGCGCAGCTCCTGCGTCATCTTGTTGAAGGTCTCGCCGAGCTGCGACAGGTCGCCCTCGGACTTGAACACCGGGACCTGCACCTGCAGATCGCCGGTCGAGACCAGCTTGGCGGCGCCCATCAGCCGGCGGATCGGCGCCACCAGCCAGTTGGCGAAGTTGAGCCCGATCAGCACCGAGGACATCAGCACCGTCAGCGCAATCACCGTGAACATCAGCGCGAACGCCACCTGCACGCCGAGCCTGCGCGCCTCGATCTCGGCATATTCGGCGACGCTGGCCTGGGTCTGGCGAAGCTGCGCCACCACCCGCGGATCCAGCAGGCGCGCGACATAGAGGAAGGTGTCCTCGAACCCCTTCAGGCGGATGACCGCGGCGACGTAGTTCGCCTCGATGAACACCGCGATCTGCGGCTCGGTATCGTCGACGTTGCTGAGGAACTCCGGCGCCGGGGTGTCGAAGTCGCGCTGAATGCCGGTCTGCGCCGACGCCAGGACGTTGCGGTCCTTGTCGATCAGCATAGCGCCAGGGAGATTGCGCGTCTTGGCGCTGGCGGTGAGGAATTCCTGGAAGGATTTGCGGTCCTGGTCGAACAGCGGCCGGGCGTGCGAGATGTCGTTCGCCATGCCGAGAATGTCGCCGCGGATCAGCTGGCCGTGCTCGTGCAGATAGGCGTTGGCGACGATCAGCGAATTCTGGATGACTGCCCGAGTCGGACCGGAGAACAGACGGTCGAGGCCGCGATCGAGTGTGACGTTGGCGACCACGGAAACCAGCACGGCCGGCAGCACCGCGATCACCGAAAACAGGCTGACAATCTGGACGTGCAGACGCGCTGCAGCTCGACCGCGTCGCCGCGCCTGGATGATCTTCCAGACCTCGTGGGCGATGATTCCCACCAGCAGCAGCACGGTGGCGGCGTTGATCATCAGGAACGTCACCACGACGTCCCGGGTCGGGGCGATCGGCGTCAGGCCGGTTAGAACGACAAAGGTCAGGAAGGCCGAGAGCAGCGCCACGCCAACGGCGATCGGCGCCAGCAGCTTGCGCCAGGTGGCGGTGCGCGGCTCGGCGATCGAGGGGTCGTCAACGGTTTGGGCCGACGTCTCTGCGCTGGTCATTCTGGCAATGGTCATTGAATGCGAATGGCCGCCTCCCGTAGGCGGCCATGTGATGCATTCCTACAACATTGTTGCTCAATTGCGACAATATCGCGGCGCGTCGCCCAAACCACCTCGGGCGACTACGCGGTCCACAGCAGAAAGACTTGTCCCGGCGTCTCAGCCGCCGGTGCGGTACACTTGAATATCGAGGTCCCGGATCTTCTTGCGCAGGGTATTGCGGTTCAGCCCGAGCAAGTCGGCCGCCCGGATCTGATTACCGCGAGTCGCGGCCAGCGCTGCGGTCAGCAGCGGCACCTCGATCTCGCGCAGCACCCGGTGATAGAGGCCGGGCGGCGGCACACCGTTCGGGAAGCCCGAGAAGTGCGACGACAGATACATTTCGACCGCACCGCCGAGATTATCGATGGTGTGGGACACGCTGCCGCCTGAGACGACCGCCGGCGGCGCCAGTTCGCCGTCGATCACCGACGCGGTGATGACGTCCTGCGGATACAGCGCTGCGAGACGCCGAGCGAGGTTCTCGAGTTCGCGGACGTTGCCCGGCCAGCGATGCTGCTTGAGCCGCTCCAGCGCCGCGGCGTCGAGCTTCTTGGCCGGCAGACCATCCTTCTCGGCCAGCGCGAAGAAGTGGCGCACCAGGTCGGGCAGATCCTCGATGTGCTCGCGCAGCGGCGGCAGCCGCAGCGGCACGACGTTGAGGCGGAAGAACAGGTCTTCGCGGAAGAGTCCCTGCTGGATCAGGATGCGCAGGTCCTTGTTCGACGCGGCGACGATGCGCACGTCGGTCTTGATCGGGGTGCGGCCGCCGACCGTGGTGTATTCGCCCTGCTGCAGCACGCGCAGCAAGCGTGTCTGCGCCTCCATCGGCATGTCGCCGATTTCGTCGAGGAACAGCGTGCCGCCTTCGGCCTGCTCGAACCGGCCGGAGGCACGGCTGTTGGCACCGGTGAAGGCGCCGCGCTCGTGGCCGAACAGTTCGGACTCGATCAGGTCGCGCGGGATCGCCGCCATGTTGACGGCGACGAACGGGCCGTTGCGGCGCTTGCCGTAATCGTGCAGCGCGCGCGACACCAGCTCCTTGCCGGTGCCGGACTCGCCGGAGATCATCACCGTCAGGTCGGTCTGCATCAGCCGCGCCAGCACGCGATAGATCTCCTGCATCGCCGGCGAACGGCCGACCAGCGGGATCGAGTCGAACTCGTTCTCTTCGGCCGGATTGCTGGAGCGCTCCTTCGGCTCGGCCAGCGCGCGGCCGACGATCGCGATCAGCTCCTTCAGATCGAACGGCTTGGGCAGGTACTCATAGGCCCCCTTCTCCGACGCGCGGATCGCCGTCATGAAGGTGTTCTGCGCGCTCATCACGATGACCGGCAGATTGGGCCGCATCTTCTTGATGCGTGGTAACAGGTCGAACGCATTTTCGTCGGGCATCACCACGTCGGTGATCACCAGATCGCCCTCGCCCTGGCTCACCCAGCGCCACAGCGTCGCGGCGTTGCCGGTCAGCCGCACCTCGTATCCGGCGCGTGACAGCGCCTGATTGAGGACCGTGCGGATGGCGGTGTCGTCGTCCGCTACAAGAATACTACCTGCGGGCATTAGTCAGTCCTCATCTTGCGTTCTGTGAGGCAGGAGATGACGCCGGCTCGTCCTCGCCCGTACTCTGATTGTAAGCCTTGGCCGTGTTGTACATCGGCAGCAGCACGCGGAAGGTGGTCTTGCGCGGCTGCGATTCACATTCGATGATTCCGCCGTGGTCGCCGACGATCTTGGCCACCAGTGCGAGCCCGAGGCCCGAGCCCGACGCCTTGGTGGTGACGAACGGGTCGAACAGATTCGGCAGCAGGTCCTCGGGCACGCCAGGGCCGTTGTCCTTGACGCAGAACTCCAGCGGCAGCGACACGCGGGTCTTCTTGCCGGGCACCGACAGCCGCACGCCGGGACGGAACGCCGTGGTGAGCTGGATCTCCGCCTCGGTGCCGAGATCGACCAGCGCCTCGGCGGCGTTCTTCACCAGATTCAGGAAGACCTGAATTAGTTGATCCTGGTTGGCAAGCACCGGCGGCAGCGACGGGTCGTAGTCCTCGACGAACTTGATATTTCGCGCGAAGCCGGATTGCGCCAGGCGCTTCACGTGATCGAGCACCGAATGGATATTGACCGGCCCGCGCGCCACCGGGCGGTCGTCGCCGAACACTTCCATGCGATCGACCAGCGTGACGATGCGGTCAGCCTCGTCGCAGATCAGCCGCGTCAGCATGCGGTCTTCCGACGACGCCTGCTGCTCGAGTAATTGCGCCGCGCCGCGAATGCCGGACAGCGGGTTCTTGATCTCGTGCGCCAGCATCGCCGCCAGCGCGATCACCGAGCGCGCGGCGCTGCGATGCGTGAGCTGCCGGTCCATCTTGTCGGCGATGGTGCGCTCCTGCAGCATCACCACGATATGGCCGGGTCGTTCGGTCAGCGGCGCGACGTGCAGATCGACCTGGCGGTCGGCACCGATCCGCGGCGTGCCGAGATCGACCTTGTATTCGTTGACCGGCGAGTTCCCGCTGCGCACCTGCTCGATCAGCGCCAGCAACGGGCTGCCGAACGGCACCAGCTCGGTGAGCGACTGCCGCTGCAGCAACTGAGTCGAGATCTCGAAGAACGACTCCGCCGCCATGTTGGCGTCGATGATCTTGCCGTCGGGGCCGACCAGCAGCACCGGATTCGGCAGCGCGTTGAGGATCGCATCGCTCTCGTTCGGCTTGGCGGCGCGCGGTTCGAGGACGGCGTTCATGCTGCGGCTCTCCAGGCAAAGTCGTCGTAGGCATCGGCGAGCGCGCGATGCACACGGGCCGGATTGGTGTCGGTGAGGATCTGGGTTCTCCAGTGTTTGAGCGTATCGGCCGGGGCACCGCTCACGGCGGCCGCGACGTCGAGCGACCAGCCGAGATGTTTGCGTGCATGGCGCAGGCCGATGCGTTCGCCATACAGGCCGAGAACGCCGTCGTAGAGTTCGCGAAGATAAGTCAGCTGATCAGCGAGCGACGGCATCTCCTCGGCGTCGCCGCCCGCGAGTCGGCGGCCGATCTGGCCGGGAAGCCAAGGTTGCCCCTGCGCGCCGCGGCCGATCATCACCGCATCCGCGCCCGACTGATCGAGCGCCGTGACGGCGGCCTTGTAGGTGGTGATATCGCCGTTGACGACGAGCGGAATGTCGATGGCCTCGCGCACTGCGCGGACGGCGGCCCAATCGGCCTCTCCCTTATAGAACTGACAGCGGGTGCGGCCGTGCACGGTGACCAGCTGCACGCCGGCGTCCTGCGCGCGCCGCGCCAGCTCCGGCGCGTTGCGCGAGCTGTCGTCCCAGCCGAGCCGCATCTTCAGCGTCACCGGCACACGCACAGCGCCGATCGTCGCCTCGATCAACGTCAGCGCATGATCGAGATCGCGCATCAGCGCCGAGCCGGACTGGCCGCCGGTCACATGCCGGGCGGGGCAACCCATATTGATGTCGATGATGTCGGCACCGCCCGCCTCGGCGATTCGCGCGCCTTCGCCCATCCAATGCGGCTGGCAGCCGGCGAGCTGGACGACGTGCGGACCGTCGTCGATCGCATCACAGCGCCGAATCGACATCGCGCGCCCGTTGACGAGGTCTTCGCTGGCGGTCATTTCGGAGACGACCAGACCGGCACCGAGACTTGCGACCTGCTTGCGAAACGGCGCGTCGGTAATTCCGGACATCGGCGCCAGCAGCACCCGATTGGCCACCGCAATATTGCCGATTTTCAAAGGCGGCGAACCTGTTACTGTGGGGCGGGTCACAAGCTGCTCATTCTGTCGCCAGCGCTTCATTGCGACTGGCCTAGCTCAATGTTTGAGCATCATATGTCATTGCCTACAGTTTAGCCAGTTATACCAGACATGCAAGTGCGTTGCAGCATTATGCCCAGCGGCAGAACCGCGAAACATGCTGAATCCACTCCTAGTCATGCTAAGGGCTGGCGCGCACCGCTCTAAGTCTCACCGCCTGCCAAGAAGCTGACCCAGATACCGATGTCGACCTCTCCCCGTACCGCCGCCATCATTGTCGCCGCTGGCCGAGGCCTGCGCGCCGGCGCTGGCGGCCCGAAACAATACCGCACGCTCGCCGGACGGCCCGTGATTGCGCGGTCTCTGGAGCCGTTCTGCAGCCATCCGGAGATCATGGCGGTGCAGCCGGTGACCAATCCGGACGACACCGCGCTGTTCAACGAGGCGGTCGCCGGCCTCAGCTTCCGCCCCGCGGTCGGCGGCGGCGCGACCCGGCAAGCCTCCGTCCGCGCCGGCCTCGAAGCGCTGGCCGAGCTCGCCCCGGACATCGTCCTGATCCACGACGCTGCGCGTCCCTTTGTCACGCCCGCGCTGATCTCCCGCGCCATCGTCGCCGCCGGCCAGACCGGCGCGGCACTGCCGGTGGTGGCGATCGCCGACACGGTGAAGCAGCTCAACGCCGCCGGCGAAGTCGAAGCGACGCCGGACCGCGCGCATCTACGAATCGCCCAGACGCCGCAGGCGTTTCGCTACGACGTGATCCTCGATGCGCACCGCCGCGCCGCGCGTGACGGCCGCGATGATTTCACCGACGACGCCGCGATCGCCGAATGGGCGGGATTGACGGTTGCGACTTTCGAGGGCGATGCTGCCAACATGAAACTGACCACGCCGGACGATTTTGCGCGCGAAGAGAGCCGCCTCACGGCGCTGCTCGGTGATATCCGCACCGGCACCGGCTACGACGTCCACGCTTTCGGCGACGGCGACCACGTCTGGCTGTGCGGCCTCAAGGTCCCGCACAATCGCGGCTTCCTGGCGCATTCGGACGGCGACGTCGGCCTGCATGCGTTGGTCGATGCGATCCTCGGCGCGCTGGCCGATGGCGACATCGGCTCGCACTTTCCGCCGACCGACCCGCAATGGAAGGGCGCGGCGTCCGACAAATTCTTGAAGTACGCGGTCGATCGCGTCGCCGCGCGCGGCGGCCGCATCGCCAATCTCGAAGTGACGATGATCTGCGAGCGGCCGAAGATCGGCCCGCTGCGCGATCCGATGCGGCAGCGCATCGCCGAAATCACCGGTCTGCCGGTATCGCGCGTGGCCGTGAAGGCGACCACCAGCGAGAAGCTCGGCTTCACCGGCCGCGAAGAAGGCATCGCCGCCACCGCCAGTGCGACGATCCGGCTGCCCTGGGGCGCCGACGGTCTGGCCGGCTGAGATGGGCAGCAACGACGCCCGCACCCTCGCCCGCGCGTTGCTCGACCTGTGCCGTTCGCGCAAGCTGATGATCGCGACGGCTGAATCCTGCACCGGCGGCCTGGTCGCCGGCGCGCTCACCGACATCCCCGGCTCCTCCGACGTCATCGACCGCGGCTTCGTCACCTACTCCAACGCCGCCAAGCACGAGCTGCTCGGCGTCGAGACCGCGACGCTGACGACATTCGGCGCGGTCAGCAAGGAAACCGCAATCGCGATGGCGGTCGGCGCGCTGGAGAAAGCCGATGTCGATCTGGCGGTGTCGATCACCGGCATCGCCGGCCCCGGCGGCGCAACGCCGAACAAACCGGTCGGCCTCGTGCATTTCGGCGCCGCTGCGCGTGATGGCCGCATCGTCCACCGTGAACACCGCTTCGGCGCGATCGGCCGCAGCAACGTCCGCCAGCGCTCGGTGGTCGAAGCCCTGCGGATGCTGCTGGAACTTGCCCGCGGCCCGAAGCCGCCGACCAAGGCCAAGCCCGCGCCGGCGACCGGCGTCCACAAACGCGTCGCCCGAACGCCGCGCCGCGCCGCCGCCGGAAAGCGCGTCCCGCCGAAGCGGGCGGTGAAGCCGAAGAAGAGTTAGCGCGCTGCAGCTCTTTGCCACGACTTGAGGTAGATGCGGCTCAATCAGAATGCACTGCGCAGCCCCACCACAGACGTCACCCTCCGCGAAAGCGGAGGGCCCAGTATCCCAGAGCGCTTGTTATTGAACCGCAACCGCTCTGCAATACTGGGTCGCCCGGTCAAGCCGGGCGATGACGACGGAGTTTGTGGTGCGCGGTGTGTGTAATTAGCGGTGTGTAGTTAGTGGAGTGCTCAACCTCTCCGTCATTGCGAGCGAAGCGAAGCAATCCAGCTCCGTGCACCTGGGCTGGATTGCTTCGTCGCTGCGCTCCTCGCAATGACGGCTGCGCTGATGACGGTGAAAACCTAACTACGCCCGCGACAGCTTGGGCGCGCCGCCATAGACCTGATCCGCTCGCGTCTCGAACGCGGCGGCGAAGCGGTGGAAGGCGGTGTCGAACATCGCGCCCATCAGCGTCGCGAGCATCCGGCTCTTGAACTCATAGGCGAGGAAGAAGCCGACCTCGCAGGCGCGCTCGGTCTTCGGCACGAAGGTCCAGCGGTTCTCAAGATTGGAGAACGGGCCTTTCAGATACTCGACGAGAATCTTCAGATTGTCGCGGTCGAGCGTGACGCGGCTGGTGAAGGTCTCCTGCACCAGCTTAAACGACACCGTCATGTCGGCGATCACCACTTCGGTGCCGTCCGGCTGCACGTTCCGCTCGCGGATCTTCAGCGCCTTGCACAGCGGCACGAATTGCGGATAGCGCTCGACGTCGGCGACAAGGTCGAACATCTGCTGGGCGCTGTGCGGCACGCGGCGCTTGCTGGAAAACTGCGGCATGGTCGACGCTCAGCGCGCCAACGCGGCGCGGGCCGCCTTCAGCTTGGCAAAATCCTCGCCGGCGTGATGCGACGAGCGCGTCATCGGCGACGCCGACACCATCAGGAAGCCCTTGGCATAGGCGGTCGTCTGATAGCCGGCGAATTCGTCCGGCGTAACGAAGCGCATCACCGCGTGATGCTTGCGGGTCGGCTGCAGATACTGGCCGATGGTGAGGAAGTCGACGTCGGCGGAGCGCAGGTCGTCCATCACCTGCAGCACCTCGTGGCGCTCCTCGCCGAGCCCAACCATGATGCCGGACTTGGTGAAGATGGTCGGGTCGAGTTCCTTGACCCGCTGCAGCAGCCGGATCGAATGGAAGTAGCGCGCGCCCGGCCGCACCGACAGATAGCGCGACGGCACGGTCTCGAGATTGTGGTTGAAGACGTCGGGCTTGGCGGCGACCACGACTTCGAGCGCGCCGTCCTTGCGCAGGAAGTCGGGCGTGAGAATTTCGATCGTGGTGGTCGGGCAGGCTTCCCGCACCGCGCGGATGGTGGCGGCGAAATGCGCCGCGCCGCCGTCGGCGAGATCGTCGCGGTCGACCGAGGTGATGACGAGATGCTGCAGCCCGAGCTTGCGGGTCGCCTCGGCGACGTAAGCCGGCTCGTTGGCATCGAGCGCGCCCGGCAAGCCGGTCTTGACGTTGCAGAACGCGCAGGCCCGGGTGCAGGTGTCCCCCATGATCATGAAGGTGGCGTGCTTCTTGTCCCAGCACTCGCCGATGTTCGGGCAGCCGGCTTCCTCGCACACGGTGACGAGGCCGTTCTCCTTGACGATGCCCTTGGTCTCGCCATAGCCGCGCGACGTCGGGGCGCGAACGCGGATCCAGTCCGGTTTCTTCGGCGACAGCGCATCCGGCCGCGCCGCCTTCTCCGGATGCCGGGGGCGGACGGGAGTGGATGACACAGTATCGACGAGAACGACCATGCGGGCCCCGATTGGATGCGAGAACCTTACCTAATCCGGCATCCGGCGTCCCGCAACCCGGGCCGCTTGCCGGCGCTTATCCCTTGGAATAATGCTCGGATTTTCGGCAGTCCCGGCGCTCCGTGCCCTCCCGAACCCTCCGTACCCGGATCGATGCCCCGCACCCGCCTTCCCGCTGCGCCCGCCGACTCGACGCCCGCCGCAGCCCGCCTTGGTCCGCAGTTAACCCGGCGCTTCTTCGCCCGCAGCGTCCACGCCGTCGCACCGGAGC
The DNA here is from genome assembly GCF_048594845.1 of Rhodopseudomonas sp. Classification (GTDB taxonomy): domain Bacteria; phylum Pseudomonadota; class Alphaproteobacteria; order Rhizobiales; family Xanthobacteraceae; genus Rhodopseudomonas. The sequence goes on from NZ_JBMDXE010000363.1 coordinate 40,167, forward strand.
TGATCGGCGCCACGCTGCTGTTTGACGGCGTCGGCGGCGTCATCGTCGAGGTCGAGGCCTATCACCACACCGACCCGGCGGCGCATTCCTATGGCGGCCAGACGCCGCGCAATGCGGTGATGTTCGGCCCGCCCGGCTACGCCTACGTCTACCGCTCCTATGGCATCCATTGGTGCGTCAATTTCGTCTGCGAGGCCGAAGGCTCCGCCAGCGCCGTGCTGATCCGGGCGCTGGAACCGACCCACGGCCTGGGCGCGATGCGCGAACGGCGCGGCCTCGAAGACGCCCGCACGCTGTGTTCGGGCCCCGGCAAGTTGACCCAGGCGCTCGGCATTACGATCGCCGCCAACGCGTTGCCGCTCGACGAAGCGCCGTTCGCGATCCATCGCCGAACTACAACGCCCGACATCGTCACCGGCCCGCGGATCGGCATCACCAAGGCGGCCGACTACCCGTGGCGGTACGGGCTCTCCGGCTCCCGCTTTTGGAGCAAGGCGTTTCCACATTAAATCTTTCGCGCAGTACCTTCCCCACCCTCTCCCGTCATTGCCCGCGAAGGCGGGCAACCCAGTATTCCAGAGCGCTGCGGCTAAGTAACGGACGCTCTGGAATACTGGGCCCTCCGCCTTCGCGGAGGGCGACGTTTGTTAGTGGTGTCGCGCCGCCGACTTCAGCGGGCCACCGTCCTCATCTTCCGCAAATGGTCCGGGTACCACACCGTGAAGATCGCCGTGCCGATCAGCACCGCGTAGGAGATCAGCTCGTAGCCGAGTTCGGGTAGCAGCAGCTGCTTCATCTTGCCGAACGCCAGCACAGCGTTGATGGTGAACGCGCTCGCCCACACGCTCGTCATCAGCACGTTGGTGCGGATAAAGAACGGGTCGGTCCACAGCGACGGGTCGACGTGCTCCTTGGCGTAGTCGAGCGTGAACGGCTTGCCGAGCGCGATGGTCAACCAGGCGCCGAGCGCCAATGCGCCGTTGGCGAGCACGCCGAGATGGCGCAGCGTCCAGCTGTCGTTGAAGCCGATCACCGCGATGGTCGCGGCGCCGAAGAATACCACGCCGACCCACAGGATGATGCCGCGATGCAGCCGCAGCACGCCCATCACAACGGTCAGCGCCAACGCGACGCCGAGCCCGATCTCGACCCGCAGCAGCGAGTCCCGCGCGATGATCAAGAACGACAGCCACGGCGCGAACGACAGCAGCAGCTTGAGAAACGCGAGCATAGGACGGCCCCCTGTCGGCGGCCGATCCTACGCGCTTGTCCGTGTGTCACACTTTGGCGCCGATCAATAGCGCCGCCCGACCATGCCGAATGGTTACTCCGGCGTAGCGGGATACGATCTCAGACAGGCCTGCGCGTCCCGACGCGGTGCAGCGCGCAGCGGTCCGCAGATCCGGGACCCCGGTTTTGCGCCAGCGCCGGACACCGGGGCCCCGGATCAGCAGCGCACCACGCCGCGAAGGGCGGCGCGCTGCGCAGCGTCCGGGGCACAGCGTGTCAGCTCGCGTTCTTGATCCGCAGCAGCGCTTCGAGGATCTTCATCTTGCGGGCGATCGCGGCTTCGCGCTTTTCACGCTCTTCCTCGACCACTTCCTCGGCGGCGTTAGCGACGAACTTCTCGTTCGCCAGCTTGGCCTCGGCGCGCTTGATGTCGGCTTCGGCCTTGGCGAGCTCCTTTTCGAGCCGCGCCTGCTCGACCGCGAAGTCGATCACGCCCTTCAGCGGTAGCGCCGCTACGTCGCCGCGGACCAGCAGCTGCACGGCGCCCTGCGGCGCGGCGTCGGCGAAGCTGATGTCACCGACGCGCGCCAGCCGCTTGATCACGTCGCTCCAGCGCCCGGCGCGAAGCTGGGTTTCGGCCGGTACGCCGGCGAGCACCAGCGGCGTCAGCGTCGACGGCGCGATGTTCATCTCGGCACGCACCGAGCGGATCGCGGTGACGAGATCGACCACCCAGCCGATCTCGGCCTCCGCCGCATCGTCGGTGAAGTCGGGCTGCTCGGTCGGGATGTTGAGCAGCGCCGGCGCGACCATCGGATCGCTCGACGCCGAAGCAGTCATCACCGCGAGCTGCTCCTCGCTGATCCCGGCCTTGCGCGACCACGGCGCCAACACAAGAAGGTTGTCGCGCGTCGCGGTGACCGCCCAAAGCTCCTCGGTGATGAACGGCATGAACGGGTGCAGCAGCTTGAGGATCTCGTCGCGCGCCCACGCCACCATCGCGCGGGTTTCGGCCTTGGCCGGGCTGTCGTCGCCCATCAGCACCGGCTTGGCGAGTTCGAGATACCAGTCGCAATACACGTTCCAGACGAAGCGATAGGCCGCGCCCGCCGCGTCGTTGAATCGATAGGTCTCGATCGCTTCGGTCACCTCACGCACCGCCCGCACCGTTTCGTGCGCGATCCAGCGGTTCAGCGTCTCTTTCGCCGAGGTGTAGTCGAAGCCGGACGGCGCCGCGCAGCCGTTCATCTCGGCGAAGCGGCAGGCGTTCCACAGCTTGGTGGCGAAGTTGCGATAGCCCTCCACGCGGCTCGACGCCAGCTTGATGTCGCGGCCCTGCGCCGCCATCGCCGCCAGCGTGAAGCGCAGCGCGTCGGCGCCGTACTGATCGATCAGGTTCAAGGGATCGATGACGTTGCCCTTCGACTTCGACATCTTGGCGCCCTTCTCGTCGCGGACGAGGGCGTGGATGTAGACGGTCGGGAACGGCACGTCGTCCATGAAGTGCAGGCCCATCATCATCATCCGGGCGACCCAGAAGAAGATGATGTCGAAGCCGGTGACCAGCACATTGGTCGGATAGTAGCGCGCGATCTCCGGCGCCTCGTCGGGCCAGCCGAGCGTCGAGAACGGCCACAGCGCCGACGAGAACCAGGTGTCGAGCACGTCTTCATCGCGGGTGATGAAGCCCTCTCGCTTGACCGGGTCTTCCGCCATGTCGTGCGCCTGCGCGGGCGTCAGCACTTCCTGCTCGACATAGTAGCCGAGCGCGTTGCCGATTGCCTCTTCCTCGGTTTCGGCGACGAACACCTTGCCGTCCGGGCCGTACCAAGCCGGGATCTGATGGCCCCACCATAGCTGACGCGAGATGCACCAGGGCTGGATGTTCTCCATCCACTCGAAGTACGTTTTTTCCCAATTCTTCGGCACGAAGGTGGTGGCGCCCGAACGCACCGCGGCGATCGCCGGCTGCGCCATGGTCTTGGCGTCGACGTACCATTGGTCGGTCAGGAACGGCTCGATCACCACGCCCGAACGGTCGCCGTGCGGCACCATGTGGACGTTGGGCTCGATCTTCTCCAGGAAGCCGAAATCGTCGAGCCGCTGTACGATGATTTTTCGCGCGGCGAAGCGGTCGGTGCCTTCCATCTCTTCGGCGAATTCGCGCGCGCCTTCGGGCAGGCCTTCAAGATAGGCGCTGTTGTCGGCGATCAAGATCCGGCCTTCGATGTCGAGCACGTTGATCTGCGGCAGATGATGCCGCTTGCCGACCTCGAAATCGTTGAAGTCGTGCGCCGGCGTGATCTTCACCGCGCCCGAGCCCTTCTCGGGATCGGAATAGTCGTCGCCGACGATCGGAATGCGGCGACCGACCAGCGGCAGGATGACGTGCTTGCCGATCAGATGGGTGTAGCGCTCGTCCTCAGGATTCACCGCGACCGCGGTGTCGCCCAGCATCGTTTCGGGCCGCGGCGTCGCGACGACGATGAAACTCGACGGCTCGGCCGGATCGAACGTCTTGCCTTCCAGCGGATAGCGCAGATGCCACAGGCTGCCCTTGACCTCGACCTGCTGCACTTCGAGATCGGAGATCGCGGTCAGCAGCTTCGGGTCCCAGTTGACCAGCCGCTTGTCCTTGTAGATCAGGCCCTGGCGGTGCAGCTCGACGAACACCTTGACGACGGCGCGCGACAGCCCCTCGTCCATCGTGAAGCGCTCGCGCGACCAGTCGCACGACGCGCCGAGACGCTTGAGCTGGTTGACGATGACGCCGCCGCTCTCGGCCTTCCACTGCCAGACGCGCTCGAGAAATTTGGCGCGGCCCATGTCGCGCCGGCCCGGCTCCTGCCGCTCCATCAGCTGGCGCTCGACCACCATCTGGGTGGCAATGCCGGCGTGGTCGGTGCCGGGCTGCCACAGCACGTCGCGGCCGCGCATCCGCTCGAACCGGCACAGGATGTCCTGCAGCGTGTTGTTGAGGGCGTGGCCCATGTGCAGCGAGCCGGTGACGTTCGGCGGCGGGATCACGATCGAATACGGCTCGGCGTTGCGGCGATCCGGGCGGCCGGCCTTGAAGGCGTCGGCATCGTCCCAGGCGCGCGCGATGCGGCTTTCGATCTCGGCGGGCTGGTAGGTTTTCTCGATCATGGCCATGCAATCAAAAATGGCGCGTGCCGGCGGCGGACGCGCGTCTGGTCGGGGCTAGAAACCTTCCGGAGCACCGCAAGTCAACGGCGCAGGTCAAGGTACGGGTCAGCCCTGCAGATCTGACCGCCAAACCACGATGAAAAGCCGGATGCGGCGGCTGGGGGTGAAGCGCGCCGCCTCGCCTAGCGGCCGCGCGAGACCCGCTCGATTTCCTGGCGGACGATGCGCTCGACCAGAGTCGGCAGATTGTCGTCGAGCCAGGACTTCAGCATCGGCCGCAGCATCTCTTTGACGAGATCCTCGAGCGTCCGGGCGTTGTTGCTGAGCACGGTGTTGGCGAGCGAATTGAAGGCCGATTCCACCGCGGACATCGTCGCGCGGGACATGATCGGCGCCTGCGGCTCTTCGGACCAGGACGCATGCGGCGGCTGGGCCGGCGGTTCCGGTGCGCGCGGCTCCGGAGCCCGCGGCTTCGGCGGGGCTTCGGCGAACTCCAGATCGTCCTCGATCGGCTTCTGGAACGCAGCGTGCGGCAGCGGAGTCGGCGCGGGAGCCGGTGCCGGCTCGGGCTCCGGAAGCGCCATCTCGTCGGTCAGCTCCAACACGTCGCCATCAGGCTGCGGCGGACGAATCTCGTCATCAGATGTGGCGGCGTCGAGGCCGGCGAGCAGCGCGTCGATATCGTCCTGACTGTTGCTCTCGGAAGCCGGCGGCGGCGGCGCTGGCGCCGGCTTGGGCGGCGCGGCGGGCTTCGGCGCGGCGGCTTGCGGCGGCGGGCTCGGTGCGGGTGGTGGGGTCATGGCCGCGGGCTTGCTCGGCTGAGGAGCCGGTTTGGGCGGCTCGGGCTTCGGAGCGACAGCGGCAACCGGCTTGGCCGGAGCCGCTGCGGGCTTGGCTTCATCATCCGCGATGATACGGCGAATCGACGCGAGAATCTCCTCCATCGAAGGCTCTTGGGCCCTGGCAGGCTGCGTCATCTCCGACTCCACATCATCACGCCCTTATCGGCGTTGTACACCAAAGCTCTGCGGGATGGCCCGGTTCCGGATCGAAGCGCCCGACTTTCACCGGTGAAGCCGGACTTGTCCCCAGCAGAAGCACGGAGCGTTCTTCGATGCCGATCCGACGCATCGCGAAGCGCAACACCGCGCACACATAGCAATAGCGAAACGAATCGCCATCGTCATGCGCGTTACGCTACGGTACGCCACAAACTGATTGCAAGTAATCGCCGGCAGCTCCGCGCGATGCGCGGCTGCCGGCGCGGAAGATCAGCGGCCGTCCGGCGTGCGCACGCCGATCCAGGAGTCGCGGACCTGCTGGTAGTGAACGCTCGGATCGTAGACATCGGTCTTGAGGCCGAGCACCTGCGGCGCAAGGCGACCGATCGCGCTGAGCACAGAGTACGAAGCGACGACGCGATCGTGCTGCGCGGTCACCAGCGACACTCGGGCATTCACGAGGGCCTGCTGCGCGTTCAACACGTCGAGGGTGGTGCGCTGGCCGGCGCGCGCTTCTTCACGCACGCCATTGAGCGCGATCTCGGACGCCTTGACCTGGGATTGCGCCGAGGCGACCTGGGCTCGGCCCGCCTGGAGCTGGCCCCACGCCTGCACGATGGTGGCGCGGGTCTGGTCGCGGACCTGTTCGAGATTGAGACGCTGCTGCGCCAGCGATTCCTTGGACTGCCGGATCAGCGAATATTCGGCGCCGCCCTGGTAGATCGGAATCGAAACCTGGGCCAAGGCCGAGGCGGTGAACTGCTTCGGCGTGGTGATCGACTGCTCGTAGCCCTGCTGCGCATTCGCCTGCAGGGTCACGGTCGGGAACAGCGCGCCTTCGTTGATCTTGACGTTCAGGAAGCTGACGTCGATGCCGAACATCGCTGCGGTGACGTTCGGGTTCTCGGTGAGACCGAGTTCGACGGCCTGCGCCAGCGTCGACGGCAGGAAGCGATCCACCGGCGAGCCCGGCGCCAGCCCCGTCGGCTCGCTGCCGATGATGCGGCGATAATTCGCGCGGGTCGTGGTGAGGTTGGATTCGGCGGTCAGCAGCTGGGTGTTGCCGGCCGCGAGTTGCGCCTGCGACTGCGCCACGTCGGTGCGGGTCACCTCGCCGACATTGAAGCGGTCGTTGGTCTGCTTCAGCGTCTGTTCGAGCACGCGGACGTTCGACTTCTGCACCTCGACGGTGGCGGCGTCGCGCAGATAATCCATGTAGATCGTCGCCGCCGAAAGCAGGACCGACTGTTCCAGCACGCGCAGACCTTCGCGGGCCGACGACACCTGGCTCTCGGCTGCCCGGGTGCGGTTGGCAGTCTGGTTGCCGTTGAACAGCGTCTGGGTCGCGGTGACGCCGATGGCGCGCGGATAGTTGCTGCCGCTGAGATGAACGTTGCTGCCGGCGACGACCGAATTGACGTCGGTGTACTGATAGCCGCCGCTCGCGGTGATCGAAACCTTCGGCCGATAGCCCGACAGCGCCTGCGGCACCGACTCGTCGGTCGAGCGCACCGAGGCGCGCTGCGCGTTGAGTTGCGGGTTGGTCTTATAGGCTCGGATCAGCGCCGCTTCGATCGTATCGGCGAGCACCGGGACCGGGCCGAGACACGCCAGAACGAAGCCGGCGGTGGCAAGGCCGGTGATGCGCTTCATCCGATTCATACTGGCGATCCAATCTGCGTTTCACTTGACCGCACGACTCTAGGGCCCGCGAAATACCACGCGAGGCCAAGGGCCGACGTGAGTCCCTGCTCACCATATGCCACGGCGTGAACCGAAGGAACCTCTCGCGCGGGCCAGATGAATGAAACTTGTGAGCTGGGGCCTGAAAGCCACACTTCTGATTCGAAACAGGAAAATCCTGTTCGCGCACGGTTTTGCCCGGTCCGCGAGGACCAGGCCGTGCAGCCCCAAGAGCGCGGGCGAAACGCCCGCCGACGCTAGAATACGAACGCGGGCGCGCGCTGCAAGCCGGGCAGCATCGGGACAGAGGTATCGAACAAGACTCGGGCACCAAAATCGCCCGGCGACCGCGTCACGACGGTCGCACGCTGCGGCCGGCTGCTCGCGAAGACGCCGACCAGGCGACCACCCATTTTGAGCTGGTCGTAAAGCTTGGTCGGCTCGATTTCGGTCGCGCCATTGAGCACGATCACGTCGAACGGGCCATCGGTCGGGGCTCCGTCGGCATTCTCGGCTACCCGCACGGTGACGTCGCCCAGTCCGAGCGCACCGAGCGTCGCGCGGGCCCGTTCGGCGAAGGCGGAATCGTCGACCGTGGTGACGGCGGACGCCCCGAGCTTGGCGACCAGCGCCGCCACGTATCCGGTCGCACCACCCACCACCAGCACTCGGTCGCCGCGCGCGATATCGGCCTCCTGCAGCAGCCTGGCCGTCACCGTCGGATTGAGAATGACGTGGCGGTATTCGCCTTTACCGTCGAGATCGATGTCCTGGTCGAGATAGGCCAGCGACTGCTGCGCCTCGTCCATGAACACCTCGCGCGGAACCAGCCGCATCGCGTCGATGATTCGCCAATCGGTCACGCTGTGAGGCCGAATCTGATTGTCGACCATGTTCAGGCGAGCGCGCGCGAAATCCGACATCGGTGTTCCCTGGTGGAGTGAGCCGGAGCCATCCATGATGCAACGCGGTCGAAAACGCAACATCTTGCGAAACCGGGGAGAACATCGCCGCGCCCCCTTCCCACGACCGCTTCAGATCGCTACATCAGCGCTACGAAGCGGTCGCGGCCGCGGACCAATAAAGCTGTCGCAGGACATTCACGAACCGTGGATTTCTGCTTTCCAACCCGGGACGGCTTTGTTATACGCACCCCGCGAAGCTTGCTTCGGCTCGTTCCCTGGTAGCTCAGTGGTAGAGCAACCGGCTGTTAACCGGTTGGTCGCTGGTTCGAATCCGGCCCGGGGAGCCAACATCTTTTTCCGACATCGCTGATGACCCCTCACCGTCCCGCTGGCGCGATGCTGTTGCGCGCCGTCAATGACGGGCCGCTTTTGCGTCCGCAAATTGGACCGGCCGCAGACTGAGATCGGGGCGTTCGGCGATGAGCCTTTGGGCCAGCATCAAGAACCTCTTCATCCCGTGGAATTTGATCCGCCAGGACGACCCGCCCGCCGAGGGTGACCGCGTCCACCATGTGATGTTCGGCCAGACGATGGCGGACGGCATCGCCGGCAACGGCATGACCGACCTGCCGACGCCGCCAAGCCATCCGCCTGCCCCGCCGCGGGAGTAATCGTCACGCTGCGCATTGCATGATCCGACAACGCGCGGTGGCGATCGTGTACCGCGCCGCTCTCGTCAGCATGTTGTCAGCACGCCGCAACTAACTTCCCATCGAGGCTAGGCCGATCACGTCCCCCACGTCGATCGGGTGCGTCTCATCACAGCTTCCGAAATCTCCGGCCGCCGTAAGGTGGCCGGCTTTTTCGTGCCGCACGTTTGCAGCTCCTACGTCGCTGCGAGCGCGGCGCACCCGCAATGGATGGTGCACATCCATTTGTCCCGCCAGCGTTGTAACTACGCGCCGGTCGATCGAAGCCCTCACGCCGCTGTGATTCATCGATGGTGCGACGCCGGAACAAGTCTCCCCGGACCACGTTGCGTGGTCATCGAATTCGACGCTTCGCGAGATCAACAACAGGGAGAACTACCCGATGATTCGTACTATCGCGCTCGCCGCGGTCGCGGCCACTGTCGCTTTGTCCGCCGCCACGCCGGCCTCGGCTCAGCACCGCGTCAAGCACATGAAGAACACCACGATGTGCTCGCAGATGGATCCCAACTGCCGCACCGGCGCACAGGCCCGCTACGTCGATCGCGACCAGTGGGGCAACACCGGCTGGCGCGACAGCAACGCGGCGTTCTGGCCGGCTGACGTCGCCGCCGGCGTCGTGGGTGGTGCGGTCGGCGCTGCCGGCGCCATCGCCACCGCGCCCTTCCGCGCCGCGGCCTATGACGCCGAATATGGGTGGAATCAGCCCTATGGCTGGGATCAGCAGCGCTATGGCTGGAACCAGTCCTACGCCCAGCGTAACGGCTTCGTTTGCCAGCCGGGCACGACGTTCCGTGGCGAAGACGGCCTGATGCATCTCTGCCAGTAAGTCGTTTAACTTTGGCCGATCGCGCGTTGCGTATCAGCGGCCGGCCCTGCGAAAGCCGCTCCCTCGGGGGCGGCTTTTTGCTGGGCGAAGCTCATCTCGGATTAAGAAACGATCAACCCTGTTGATCGGCTCCAACACATCGCACCATCCATTTCTAGGTGGCGCCCACGCCAACAACACCGATCGATAAAATTCGAACGATCGGCTCAACCTGACCCCAAACCATATTCGGCACACTGCGGCTCGACAGGGAGTCGATCCATGAGTGAAGCCGAATACAACCGTCTGCTCGACGAAGTCAGCCTGGCCTGCGCCGAAGGTGTGCAGGACAACCGTCGTCAGCCCGCGCAGCTGCTGTCGATGCGCCGCGCTGCCAACGACAATCAGATCGAATGGCCGCTGATTCCGTTCCCGTCGGGTTGGCACGCGTCCTGAACGACAAGGCCCGGCGCCGATCGCGCGGCCTCATCCAGCCGGCCTTATCAACAAGGACAGCAGCCAACGCGCAGTGCGCTCGGCCGACGAAAGCGGGGATCGTTTCTGTGGGAATGGTTGGAGGCCACGACCAGAATTGAACTGGTGTACACGGTTTTGCAGACCGTTGCGTAACCACTCCGCCACGTGGCCCCAACGGCCGAACTCATATACGGCTGCGCCGCGATAGGCAACCGGCCGAGACGCGGCTCCTGGCCCTACCCCCGCTTCTTCCGCCGCCAGTCCCGCTTCTTCGGTTTGGGCGCCAGTTCCGGCAGCTCGGCCTGCACCTCGCGAAACCGAGCCAGCATCCGGTCGAAGGCCGCCAGCAGCGTGGCTTCGATATCGGGGCGCTTCTGCAGCCGGCTCAGCAGCAGCGCGGCGGCTTCCAGCGTCGACAGACCATCGCGGCGCGGCTCCTTGCGGAGCTTGCCGTAGCGCGACGGCGCTGCCGGATCGAGAATGACGCGCTGGCATTTCAGCATCCAGGCGTTGCGCCACCACAGCGCCTTGGCCTGGCTCCAGGTGCCGTCGAGCAGAATGACGCCCTCGATATCTCGCAGGATAGGGTCCTGATGCGGCTCGGCCTCGCCCTTGCGGTCGATCGCGACGATCTCGCGGCCCTGCAGTAGCTCGGCCGCGCGCGCCGAGCCGAGATACAGCACCGCCCAGCGCGACGGATCGTGCACCGGACGGCCGAGCGCCTTGGACAGGCTTGGCCACGACAGCCCGACCTTGACCACCGCGTCCTTGAAATGCTGCGCGGTCAGCCGCGCGGTGCCGAGGGCGCGGTCCTGCTCCTGCGGATGCTGCAGGATCAGAAGCTGAATGCGGCTCTTGATCGGCTCGACGCTGTCGCAGATGCACAGCGGTTGCGGTTTGCCACAGTGCGGGCAATCCGGAATCACCTCGCCGAGCGGCGCTTCGTCGGACACGGGGTCGATCGTCATCGCGCTTACTCCGCCGGCACCGCAACGGGCGCAGACCCGCGCCGCCGTCGCATCCGGTCGATCAACAGATAGATCACCGGCGTCGTATACAGCGTCAGGATCTGCGACACGAACAGGCCGCCGATGATGGTGATGCCGAGCGGCCGGCGCAACTCTGTGCCCGGCCCGACCGCAACCACCAGCGGGATCGCCGCGAACAGCGCCGCCATGGTGGTCATCAGGATCGGCCGGAAGCGGACGATGCAGGCCTCGTAGATCGCGTCCGCGGACGACATGCCGCGCACGCGTTCGGCCTCCAGCGCAAAGTCCACCATCATGATTCCGTTCTTCTTGACGATGCCGATCAGCATGATGATGCCGACGAACGCGATCACCGTCAGTTGCGTTCCGGTGACCTGCAGCGCGAGCAGCGCGCCGAGCCCCGCCGAAGGCAGCGTCGAAATGATCGTCAGCGGGTGCGCCAGGCTCTCGTAGAGCACGCCGAGCACGATGTACATGGCAATCAGCGCCGCCAGGATCAGCAGCGGCTGCTTGTTGGAGGTCGCGCCGAAATCGCCCGCATTGCCGTCGAACGAACCGCGGATGCCTTCAGGCATATGCAGTTCGTCGACCGCGCGCTGGATATTGCTGGTGGCCGTCTGCAGCGGCACGTTGGGCAGAAGGTTGAACGACACCGTGGTGGACGGGATCGATTGCGAGTGGAACACCGCGAGCGGCGACAGTCCGCGTTTGGCGTGGACCACAGCCGACAGCGGCACCTGCGCGCCGTCACTGCCGGCAACGAAGATGTGGTCGAGATCGGTCGGATCGTTCTGAAATTTCGGATCGATCTCGAGCACCACTTGGTACTGGTTGCGCTGCGTGTAGATCGTCGCGATCTGACGCTGCGAGAATGCATTGTTGAGCGCGTTGTCGATGTCCTGCACGGCGACGCCGAGCCGCGACGCCATGCTGCGGTCGATCGACAGCGTCAGCTCGAGCCCGCCATCGTCGCGATCGCTGGAAATGTCGGTGATGCCGTCGACGGTCTGCATCCGCTTGGCGACGATCGGCGCCCATTTCTGCAACAGGTCAAGGTCGGTGCTGGAGATGGTGTACTGATAGTCGGAGTCGCTCTGCCGGCCGCCGGCGCGCAGGTCCTGCGCGGCAAACATGAACAGCCGGATGCCCGCCACCTGGCTGAGATTGCGGCGTAGCCGGTCGATCACCTGCTGGGTTGTGACGTCATCGCGCTCCGCCAGTGGCTTGAGGTTGATGAACATCGTGCCGCGGTTGGAGCCGCCGCCGCCCGGTCCGCCGCCACCGCCGAGCACCGAGCCGACGCCGGCGACCGCCGGATCGGCCATCACGATATCGGCGAGTTGCTCCTGCATCTTGCGCATGGACTGAAACGACACGTCGGCGGACGCCCGGGTCGCGCCGATCACGAATCCGGAATCGTCGATCGGGAAATAGCCTTTCGGCACCTTGACGTAGAGCGTCACCGTCAGCGCGATGGTGGCGAGGAACACCAGCATTGTGAGCCCGGGAAAGCCGAGCACCGCGCGCAGCGTCCAAGCATAGAAATTGACGATGCGGCCGAGCGTGCCCTCGACGACGCGGTCGTACCAGCGCGGCTGGCGCGGTGCGGTCTCGGCCTTTATGAAATGCGCGCAGATCATCGGCGTGACGGTCAGCGACACGACGGTCGACACCGCGATCGCGAAGGTCAGCGTCAGCGAGAATTCACGCAGCAGCCGGCCGACGATGCCGTCCATGAAGATCAGCGGCGCGAAGGCCGCGACCAGCGACAGGCTGATCGACAGCACGGTGAAACCGATCTGCTTAGCGCCCTCGATCGCCGCGCGCATCGGCTCCATGCCGTGTTCGAGATTGCGATACATGTTCTCGATCATCACGATCGCGTCGTCGACCACGAAGCCGACCGCGATCGCCAGCGCCATCAGCGACAGATTATTGATCGAAAAGCCGACCAGCCACATGCCCGCGCAGGTGCCGGCCAACGCGAGCGGCACCGAGATGCCCGCCGCAATGGTCGGCGTCAGCCGTCGCAGGAAGGTCAGCACCACCACCATCACCAGCACCGCGGTGGCGAGCAGCGTCCACAGCATGTCGTCGACACTGGCGCGGATCGTGCCGGTCCGGTCGGTGACGACCGAGATATCCACCGAGGCGGGAATCCACTTCTTCAATTCCGGCAGAAGCGCCTTCACCCGATCGACGGTCTCGATGACGTTGGCGTCGCCCTGCTTGGTAATCTGAATCAGCACGGCCGGCTGCTTGTTGTACCAGGCGATCTGACGGCGGTTGCGGGTGGCATCCGACACCGTGGCGACGTCGGACAGCCGCAGCGTGTTGCCTGAATTGCTCTTGATGATGATGTCGCCGAATTCCGCCGCGGTCCGCATCTGCCGGTTGGTCGAGATCGTCTCGCTCTGCCGGCCACCGTCGAACATGCCCACCGGCCCGAGCGGATTGGCGTTGACGATCGCGGTGCGGACGTCGTCGGTGGCGATCCCCGCATGGGAGAGCGCCACCGGATTCAGCGCGATCCGCACCGCCGGCTGGTCGGCGCCCGACACAGTGACGTCGCCCACACCTGGCACTTGAGAGATCCGCTGCGCCAGCACGGTGTCGGCGACGTCGTACAGTGCGCTGGCCGGCATCGTCTTGGAGGTCATCGCCAGGATATAGACCGGCGCCGCCGCCGAGTTGAACTTGCGGAAGGTCGGCAGCGTCGGCAGGTCGGTCGGCAGGTCGCTCACCGCCGCATTGATCGCGGCCTGAACGTCGCGCGCGGCCTTGTCGAGACTGCGGCCGAGCGAGAACTGGAGCTGGATGCGCGTGGTGCCGAGCGAACTGGTCGAGGTGATCTGCGACAGGCCGGCGATCTCGCCAAGGCGCCGTTCGAGGGGGGCGGCGACGGTCGCGGCCATCACCGACGGCGCGGCGCCGGGGCGCGACGCCGACACCATCACCATCGGAAAGTCGACATTGGGTACCGACGCCACCGGCAGAAACGCGTAGGCGACGACGCCGAGCAGAAACAGCCCGATCGCCAGCAGCGTGGTGCCGACCGGCCGCCGGATGAACGGCTCGGACATCGAGGCCATTACGGCGCCTCCCCCGCACCGGCCAGCGGCGGTGACGGTGTCGCCGGCGGCACCGCGCGCTCGAACCGCCGGTTGATGCGGTCGAGCGCCAGATAGATCACCGGCGTGGTGTAAAGCGTCAGCAACTGGCTGAGCAGCAGGCCGCCGATGATCGAGATGCCGAGCGGAAACCGCAGCTCGGAACCCGTGCCGCTTTCGACCGCGAGCGGCAGTGCGCCGAACAGCGCCGCCAGCGTGGTCATCATGATCGGACGGAAACGCAGCAGACATGCCTGCACGATCGCGTCGTAAGACGACATGCCCTCCGTGCGCTCGGCCTCGAGCGCGAAGTCGATCATCATGATGGCGTTCTTCTTGACGATGCCCATCAGCAGGATGATGCCGATCAGCCCGATCACCGACCGGTCCTGCCCGACCAGCATCAGCGCCAGAATGGCGCCGACGCCGGCCGACGGCAGCGTCGACAGGATGGTAATCGGATGAATGAAGCTCTCGTACAGCACGCCGAGCACGATGTAGATCGTCACCAGCGCGGCCAGGATCAGCCAGGGCTGGCCCGCGAGTGACTTCGAGAATTCGGCAGCATCGCCGTAGAACACCCCGGCGATGCTGCCCGGCATGCCGATGCGCTCTTCAATCACCTTGATCTCGTTCACGGCCTCGCCCAGCGATGCATTCGGGGCAAGGTTGAAGCTGAGCGCGACCGAAGGGAATTGCGCCTGGTGCGAGATCGCCAGCGGCGCGGTGGTGCGCTTCAGCTCGGCCACGGCCGAGATCGGCACCTGGGCGTCGCCGGTGCCGGGCACGTAGAGCTTGGACAGGATCGACGGATCCTTCTGGTAGACCGGCATCGCTTCCAGCACGACGCGATACTGATTGGCCTGGCCGTAGATCGTCGAGATCTGGCGCTGCGCGAAGGCGTCGTTGAGCGTGTCGTTGATTGCCTGGATGCTGACACCGAGCTGGCCGGCCCGCTGCCGGTTGATGTCGAGCGCGGCGCGCAGCCCGCCTTCCTGCGCCTCCGACGAGACATCGCGGAACAGCGGATCGTTGCGCAATTCGGCGACGAGCTTCGCGGCCCATTCGGACAACAGCGCGGAATCGGTCGCGGTCAGCGTGTACTGATATTGCGACCGGCTCGACTGGGTCGAAATCTGCACATCCTGCACCGCCTGGAAGTACACCGTCATGCCGGGGATCGGCGCCACCCGCTGCTTCAGCCGCTCGATCACCTCGCCGACGTCCGCCTTGCGCTGGCCACGCGGCTTCAGCGTCATCACCAGCCGCCCGACATTCGGCGTTGGGTTGACCGAGCCGGCGCCGACCACGGAGACCACGCCGACGACATCCGGATCGGCCTTGATCGCCTCGGCGGCCTCGGTCTGCCGCGCCTGCATCTCGGAGAACGACACGTCCTGGCCGGCCTGCGTCACCGCGGTGATCGAGGCGGTGTCCTGCAGCGGCAGGAAGCCTTTCGGCGCCACCGCATAAAGCAGCAGCGTCGCCACGATGGTCAGGAAGGTGACCACCAGCGTCGCGGGCTGATGCTTCAGCACCCACAGCAGGCTCCGGTGATAGGCCTCGGCGCCGCGGTCGATCCAGCGGGTGATGGCGGCGAGGCCCGGAATCTGCCGCTCCTCGTGGGCATGCTTGAGCAGCCGTGAGCACATCATCGGCGTCAGCGTCAGCGACACGATCGCCGAAGTGACCACAGCGATCGTCAGCGTCAGCGCGAATTCACGGAACATCCGGCCGACGAGGCCTGACATGAACAGCAGCGGGATGAACACCGCGATCAGCGACATCGTCAGGGAGATTACGGTGAAGCCGATTTCCCTGGCGCCCGACAACGCCGCCTGCATCGGGCTCTCGCCCTCCTCCATGTGGCGGACGATGTTCTCGATCATCACGATGGCGTCGTCGACGACGAAGCCGGTGCCGATCGTCAGCGCCATCAGCGACAGATTGTCGAGGCTGAAGCCGGCGAAATACATCACCCCGAAGCTGGTGATCAGCGACAGCGGCAGCGCCACGCCGGCGATGATCGTCGCGCGCATCGACCGCAGGAACAGCAACACCACCAGCGTCACCAGCCCGACACTGAGCAGCAGCGTGAACTGGACATCGTTGACCGAGGCGCGGATCGTCTCGGTGCGATCGCTGACCACGGTGAGCTTGATCCCCGCCGGCACCACGCGCTGCAGCTTGGGAATCTCGGCGCGGATGCCGCGCACGACTTCGATGACATTGGCGCCGGGCTGGCGCTGGATGTCGAGAATCACCGCCGGCTCGCCTTGGTACCAGGCGCCGGTGAGCTTGTTCTCCAGCCCGTCGCTGATCTGGGCGATATCGCCGATCGTCACCGGTGAACTGTTCCGATAGGCGACGATGATCGGCCGATAGGCGTCCGCAGCGGCGATCTGGTCGTTGGCGGCGATGGTGTAGGCCTGCTGCGCGCCGTCGAGCGAGCCCTTTGGGCCGGACACGTTGGCGCCGGCGATCGCCGTGCGCAGGTCCTCCATCGAGATGCCATAGGCGGCAAGCCGGGCCAGATCGGCCTGCACCCGCACCGCCGGCTTCAGCCCGCCGAGCACCGAGACACGGCCGACGCCGGTGATTTGCGCGAGCCGCTGCGCCAGAATGGTGTCGGCGACATCGCTCATGCCGCGCAGCGACACCGTGCTCGAGGTCAGCGCCAGCGTCATCACAGGCGCGTCGGCCGGGTTCACCTTGGCGTAGACCGGCGGGTACGGCAGGTTCTTCGGAAGGATGCCGGCGGCGGCGTTGATCGCGGCCTGCACGTCCTGGGTCGCGCCGTCGATGTCGCGGTTGAGGTCGAACTGAAGCTGGACCTGGCTGACGCCGTACGACGAGGTCGAGTTCATCGCCGTCAGCGACGGAATCTGGCCGAGCTGCCGCTCGAGCGGCGCGGTGATCAGCGACGCGACCACATCGGGGCTTGCGCCAGGCAGTTGGGTCGTAACCTGCACGGTCGGAAAATCGACCTGCGGCAGCGCCGAAACGGGCAGCGACAGATAGCCGAGCAGGCCGCCGAGCAGCGAGGTCGCGATCGGGCGCCGGATAAACGGCTCGGACACGCTCATGGATGCAACCTCATGGCTGCGGGTTCAGCTCTGCCGGGATCCGGCGGGCGCTCACGGCGCCTTCGCCGACCCCGACGATTCATTGCCGGACGGCGCAGCCCTCTGCGCGCCCGCTCCGCCCTCGCGGCGACGCTTGCCGTGCTCGCCCGAGGCGTTGTCGCCCTGCCCCTTCTGGCCTTCGGCGCCGGGCGGACCACGGCGGCGTTTCTGCGGGGCGAGATCGGCCGTCGGCACCTGGCTGGCGTCGCCGATGCTGACCTTGGCGCCCTCGGACAGGTTCGCGAAGCCAGTGGTGACGACGCGGTCGGCAGGCGTCAGCCCGCTGGCGATCACCGCTTCGGTCTCGTTCTGCTGCGTCACCTTGACCGGACGCGCGTGCACGACGTTGTCCTGATCGATGACGTAGCTGAAGGTGCCGGCCGGACCGCGCTGCACCGCGGAGGTGGGGATCACCACGACCTTGTCCAGCGTCTCGACCTTCAGCCGCACGTTGACGAACTGGCCGGGCCAAAGCTGATACTTGGCGTTGGGAAATTCCGCCTTCAGCTTCACCGTGCCGGTGGTCTGGTCGACTTGGTTGTCGATCCCTTTCAGCGTGCCGGTGTCGACGACGGTGACGCCATCATTGCCGAACACATCGACCGGCAGCGTGCGCTGCGCCGCCGCCGCGTTGACGCGGACGATCTGCTGCTGCGGCAGGCTGAACCAGACCGCAATCGGCTGCAGCTGCGTCAGCACCACGATGCCGGTCGTATCGGCCGACTTGACGATGTTGCCCTTGTCGACCTGGCGTAGGCCCGCGCGTCCCGAAATCGGCGCCACCACCTGGGTGTAGCTCAGCGTTGCGGCCGCATTGTCGATCGCCGCCTGATCCGAGCGCACCTGCGCCTCCAGCTGCGCCACGGTCGCCTTCTGAGTGTCGGCCTGCTGCTTGGAGCCGGCGTTCGACGCGGCGAGCTGCTGATAGCGCGTCAGGTCGATCCGCGCATTGGCGAGTTGCGCCTCGTCCTGCGCCTTCTTGGCTACGGCCTGATCATAGGCGGCCTGATAGATCACCGGATCGATCTCGGCGAGCACGTCGCCGGCCTTGACGTCCTGGCCCTCAGTGAAGTTCACCGAGATCAGCTTGCCGTCGACCTGCGCCCGGACCGTCACCGTGTTGAGCGCCCGCACCGAGCCGACACCGTCGAGATAAACCGGCACGTCCTCGATCTTCGGCGTGGCGGCCAGCACCGGCACCGACATGTCGGGACGCCCGCCCGGACCGCCATTGCCACGGCCCATCATGGCAGGCTTGGTCTGGAAGGCGCTCCAGGCGATATAGCCGAGCCCGCCCAGAATAACTGCGGTCACCAGCAGCGAAACGATCCGCCGCCGCGCCCGCGACGCCAGACTGCTTTTGGCCTCGGCATCCTTCCCGGACGCATCCTTCGAGTCCGGTTTAAAGAGCATTGACCGGCCTTTCCATCCTCGGCTCCCAGCCGCCCCCGAGTGCCTGAAACAGGCTGACGATCGCCAGATAGCGCGCAAGCTGCGTCTGGATCAGCGTATCCTCAGCCGTAAATAGTGTCAGTTGCGTGTTGAGAACAGTCACGATGTCCGCGGTGCCGGCGCGTAGTTGCTGCTCGGCGAGATTGAAGGCGCGGCGTGACGACGCCACCGCGTCGCGCTGCAGCCGCAGCCGCGTGGTGTTCTGCTTGATCGACTCCAGCGCGTTGTCGACGTCGGCGAAGGCCGACACCACAGTCTTGCGATAGGTCTGCAGCAGTTCGTCCTGCTGCGCCTTGGTCAGATCGAAATTGCCCTGGATGCGGCCGCCGTCGAAGATCGGCTGCGTCAGACCGGCGGCGAGATTGGAGAAGGTCGCCTGCGGCGTGAACAGCGACGCCAGCACCGCGCTCTGGTATCCGCCCTGTCCGGTCAGCGTGATGCTGGGAAAGAATTGCGCACGGGCGTTGCCGACATTGGCTGTCGCCGAGGCAAGCTGAGCCTCCTGTCGGCGGATGTCCGGTCGCTGCGTCAGCAATTCGGACGGCAGGCCTGGGGTCACCCGGGGCGACCCCAGGCTGTTCAGCGAACCACCCACGATCTTCACGCTCTCCGGTGGCCGCGCCAGCAGCGTCGCCAGCGTGTTGAGGTTCTGCGCCAGCGTCAGTTGCAGCGGCGGCACGGCGGCGCGCTGATTGGCGAGCACGCTTTCCTGCTGCGCGACGTCGAGATCACTGCCGGTGCCGGCGGCGAGGCGCTGTTTGATCGCGTCGAGGATGCGCTGCGCGCTGGCGATGTTCTCGCGCGCGGTCCGGATGCGGTCCTGCGAAGCCAGCACCTGGAAATAGGCGTTGGCGACGCTCGCCATCGTGGTCAGCGCCACGGTGTCGCGGTCGAACCTGTTCGCGGTCGCGGTTTCCTCGGCAGCAAGCGCCGCGTCGTGATTCTTGCCCCAGAAATCGATTTCGTAGCTGGCGCTCAGCGACGCCGAATAGGTCGCGTAGCGCCGGCCCGCGATGGTGGTGTTCTGGATGTTGCTGCCCGAGGTCTTGTTTTGCGAGCCGCTGCCATTGCCGGTGAGCGACGGCAGCAGCGCTGCGCCGGTGATGCGGGCCTGCGCGTCAGCCTGCAGGATTCGTGCGGTCGCGGCGGCGATGTCGAGATTGACGGTCTGCGCCTCTTCCATCAGCTGCGTCAGCTCCGCCGAGCGGAAGCCGCGCCACCAGTCGAGCGACGGCGGCCGGTCGATTGCGCTCGTCGAGACCGCCTTGTAGCGCGGCGGCACATCGAGCGCCGGATCCGGCAGGTCTTTGGTCAGGATGCAGCCGCCCGCCGAGACGACGAGCGCCGACGCCGCCATCATCCGCAGTGACTGGCCGAAGCTGCGCAGCGCTGGGCTCATGCAGGGCGCGACCTGTCGCTGGGCGCGGCGGATCGCCACGCACCTCGCACCTGACCGAACGGCGGACGATGCTCTCTGCCAGTCACTCGCAACCTGCTCTCGGAAAACACTTTCTCAAGCCCGCCGGCACTTTAGCCGGCAGAATGCGCGCCGCACAGACCCGTCGGGTGCGGCGCTGGTGACAGAATGTTTCCGCGCGCCCGCGGCTGTCTGCATCCTATCGCAGGTATCGCCTTGTTTTATGGGGTTTTCCCCAACTTGACCGAGTTCCTAGATAAGGCAAAGCTTACAAAGATTTCATCTGTTCGTTGCCGTTGTGGATCGACCCTGCCGGCTCGCTGCGGCTCAGCCCTGAGAGAGCTGAAACCCTGGCGGAGGCCCGTCGTAACTCGGGAACCAGTGGTGGGCTGAGGGGGCCGGGAATGCGGGTTGCAGTTGTTGGAACGGGAATCGCAGGCAATGCCGCCGCTTGGGCGTTGTCGTCGCGATACCCGGTGACGGTCTATGAGCGTGAGCTGCGTCCTGGCGGCCATAGCCACACCGTTACGGTCGACTATGACGGCACACCGATTCCCGTGGATATCGGCTTCATCGTCTACAACCAGCTCAACTATCCCGATCTCACCGCCCTGTTCGCCCATCTCGGCGTCGAGACGGTCGAGAGCTGCATGAGCTTTGCCGTGTCGGCCGATTCGGGCCGATTCGAATGGAAGGGCGGCGGTTCGAACTGGCTCGAGACCGCTCGCGGCCTGTTCGCGCAGCCGAGCAACCTGCTGTCGCCGTCCTATCTGCGGATGCTGCGGCACATCCTGATCTTCAATGAGCAGAGCGTCGCCGACTTCAAGTCGGGCGCCCTCGCCGGCCTGTCTCTCGGCGAATATTTCACAAGCCGCGGTTTCGCCCCGCGGCTGCTGACCGATTATCTGGCGCCCATGGGCGCCGCGATCTGGTCGGCGCCGGCGGCGGAGATCCTGGATTTCCCGGCCGAGAATTTTGTCGCCTTCTTCAACAACCATCGCCTGCTGCATTACGAGCGCCCGATCTGGCGTACCGTGAAGGGCGGCAGTGCCCGCTATGTCGAGAAGCTCACCGCCGCGTTCGGCGACCGGCTCCGGCTCGGCGCGGCTGTGACCGGCATCGAACGCACGCCGCAGGGGGTGATCGTGCGTGACAGCCTCGGCCACACCGATGTCTACGACCACGTGGTGATCGGCGCCCACAGCAACCAGGCACTGGAGATGCTGAGCGATCCGAGCGACGACGAGCGCGAGATCCTCGGCAGCATCGGCTACGCGCCCAATCTCGTCTATCTGCACCGCGATCCGCGGCTGATGCCGAAGCGCAAGCGCGCCTGGGCATCGTGGAATTTCCTGCGCTGGCAGCGCGCGCACTCACCGGTGAACGACGTCGCCGTGACCTACTGGATGAATCGGCTGCAGGGCATCGACTCCGACAAGCCGCTGTTCGTCAGCCTCAACCCGCCCTTCGCGCCCGACCCGGCCTTGACGTTCGGCCGCTACGCCTGCGACCATCCGCAATACACCGCCAAGGCGTTCGCCGCGCAGCGCCGGATCGGCGAAATCCAGGGCCAGCGCCGCACGTGGTTCTGCGGCGCCTGGACCGGGTACGGCTTCCACGAAGATGGCCTGCGCTCCGGCCTCGCGGTGGCGGAAAATCTCGGGGCGCCGGTGCCGTGGCGCGGCCCACCGACCGAATTCAGCCAGGCGGCGGAATAAGAGCAGCCAGCATGACGCCTCGTCCAGCCGACACTGTAGCAGCGACGACCGGCGACGCTCCGGCCTCGCTGTATGTTGGCGACGTCATGCATGCGCGGCTGAAGCCGATGGGGCATCGCTTCAACTACCGGGTGATGTCGCTGCTGATCGATCTCGACCGGCTGGCGGCGGCAGATCGAATGTCGCCGCTGTTCGGCGTCAACCGGCGCGCGCTGTACAGCTTTTACGAGAAAGATCACGGCGAACGCGACGGCTCGCCGCTGCGCGCGTATATCGATCGCTGCGCCGCGGCCCAAGGCGTCGATCTCACCGGCGGCCGCGTGCTGCTGCTGACCTATCCGCGGCTGCTGGGCTACACCTTCAATCCGCTGTCGGTCTATTTCTGCTACGCGGCAGATGGGATGCTGGCGCTGGTGGTGTACGAGGTCCGCAACACCTTCGGCGATATTCACCCGTATGTGCTGCCGGTCCGTCCCGGGGACATCTCAGCCGCCGGGCTGCGGCAGGCGCAGGACAAGCTGTTCTACGTCTCGCCCTTCATCGAGATGGCGATGCGCTATCACTTCCGCATCACGCCGCCGGGCGACGTGGTGAAGCTGCGGATCCTCGAGACTGACGCGGGCGGACCGCTGCTCGCCGCGACCTTCAGCGGCCGACGCCAGCCGCTATCCACGGCGTCGCTGCTGCGTGCGTTCGTCGCATTGCCGCTGATGACGCTGAAGGTGATGGCTGCGATCCATTGGGAAGCGCTGCGGCTGTGGGTCAAGGGCGCACGACTGGTGCCGCGCCCACCTGCAACGCCTCCAACCGGCTTTGCAGCACGCCCGCGCGATGCTTATACTCCATAAAGTGTGAGCCCGGCGCTTCCATCCGTGCGGCCTGGGCGCCCTGATGGAACAGAAATGCGCGAGTTAGTGACACTCACCCCTGATAACGTCGACACCCAGCTGACGGGCCTGCCGCGCGTTGTGCGGATGGCCTTGGCCTTCGGCGCGCGTCTTCGCCGCGGCACGTTGGACGTCACCCTACCCGATGGCCGCCGCTTCCGGATGGGCGGTGCCGAGCCGGGCCCCGCCGCCGAGATGCGGCTGCACAACTATGCGTTTGCCAGCCGGCTGATCAATGGCGGCGATATCGGCATCGCCGAGGCCTATCTCAACGGCGATTGGGACACGCCGGACCTGACGCAGTTCCTGTATCTGTTCTGCGTCAACCATGAGCTGATTCAGGCGATGCTCGGCGACAATCCGCTGATGCGGTTCGTCCAGATGGTCCGGCACTGGTTCAACCGCAACACCAAGCGTCAGGCCCGCAAGAACATCTACGCGCATTACGACATCGGCAACGCGTTCTATTCGGCGTGGCTCGATCCGAGCATGACCTATTCCTCGGCGCTGTTCGAGGATCACACCCACGACCTCACCGCGGCGCAAATCAACAAATATCAGCGGCTCGCCGAAGCGATCGACCTGCGGCCGGGCCAGACCGTGCTGGAGATCGGCTGCGGCTGGGGCGGCTTCGCCGAATACGCCGCGACGCAATTCGATGCGCGCGTCGTCGGACTGACCATCAGCAAGGAACAGCGCGATTTCGCGCAAGCGCGCATGCAGCGTGCCGGCATCGCCGACAAGGTCGAGATCAAGCTGCAGGACTATCGCGACGAGCGCGGCCAATACGACCGCATCGCTTCGATCGAGATGATCGAGGCCGTCGGCGAGCAGTTCTGGCCGAAATATTTCTCACAACTGCGCGACCGGCTGCTGCCCGGTGGGCTGGTCGGCATCCAGGCGATCACCATCCAGGATCGCTTCTTCGACGCCTATCGCCGCGAGGTCGATTTCATCCAGCGCTACGTCTTCCCCGGCGGCATGCTGCCGTCGCCGGAGATCCTGAAATCGCTCGGCGAGAAGTTCGGCGTGCCCGTCATCCGCGAGCGCATTTTTGGGGAAGATTATGCCAGGACGCTCGCGACCTGGAGAGACAATTTCCGCGCCGCATGGCCGAACCTGACGTCGCAAGGTTTCGACGATCGGTTTCGCCGGCTGTGGGAATACTACCTGGCTTATTGCGAGGCCGGCTTCCTGTCGGGGAACATCGACGTCCGTCAGGTGGTGTTCGCAAAAGCGAACTGATCCCGCCGTTTACCACGCATCTTCCGGCTGCCCGGCAATGCGGCAGGCTGCCTTGTCTCGCGCCGCCACGTCTCCTAGGTTGAGGGCCCGCAACCGGCCCTCACGCTTTCGGACATCATGATCATCAAGAACGACGTCGTCGACGCCATCGGCAACACGCCCCTCATCAAGCTGAAGCGCGCG
>NZ_JBMDXE010000364.1:0-48847 GCF_048594845.1 Rhodopseudomonas sp.
ATCGCTCGTCGGAGAAAGCGAGTGACGTCGAAGGGTTCATCGAGAAGTTCGGCAAGCGGGCGTGCGTGAAGATCGTCGACCAGAAGTCCGAGCCGTCCGTGCGCAGAGACCAGTTCGCGAGGCCGCACGATGATGTCCGGGTCGAGGTCCCGTGCGATCTCGAATTCCTGCGCAAGGCGCTGAGCGCCTGCCGGGTCGCTCGGCTCCCCCAAAAGCAGCAAGCTTGCCGGATCAGTTCCGTCTTGAAGTTGATAGATCTCGTACGGCCCGCTCCGCCGCACGATTCGCAATGGGGCAGTGATGACGCGCAGCGAATCCGGTCCACCCTGGAGCGGAGCCGGGGCCATCAGTTCGATCCGCTGTCGTTGGGCGACGCGATTGCCCGGTGGATGCACTCCACGAGAACCTGGGCGTCGAACGGCTTGCTCAAGAATCCGATGGCTCCCAGCGCGCGTGCCCGGGCCTCGATCCGTTCGTCAGGAAAAGCCGTGATGAAGATCACCGGAGGTGCGCGACCTTCGGCAAGTAATCGTGCATGAAGGTCCAGACCATTGAGGCCGGCCATTTGCACGTCGGTGATGAGACATGCCGTAGCCGCGATCAGCTTTGAGTCGAGATATTCGTGCGCGGACGCGAAGCCAAAAGCGGCGAGGCCCAGTGATTTGACGAGGCCCTCAATGGCGATTCGGACATTTTCGTCGTCGTCAATCACCGAGATGATCTTGCCGATGGTCAAGTCTGCCATCCTCAAGCGGGAATCCAGCACGATCCGGCGACGTCCGACACTGCGGTAGCGGTCCCAGCCTTATAAGTCATACGATGGTTTTATGCCGGTTCCGTCCGAGCCGGGGCCGATCAATTCCGCCATCCTGACAAGATCGGCAAGCGAGCGCGCGCCCATCTTCTTCATGACGCGGCCGCGATGAATTTTGACCGTAATCTCGCTCAGGCCGAGGTCTGCGGCGACGATCTTGTTCATCGATCCCGCTGCCACCATTTCGAAGATCTGTTTCTCGCGCGGGGTCAGAACCCGGACGCGCTGCAGGAGCTCGTCACGTTTGCCATCCGCCTCGCGACGCTTGCGATCGAGCTCGGTCGCAGCGGCGACGGCGTCGAGCATCTCCTGATCGCGAAAAGGTTTGGTGAGAAAGTCGACGGCTCCCGCCTTCATGCCGCGGACCGTCATGGGGACATCGCCGTACCCGGTCATGAAGATGACCGGGATGCGGACGTTCAGCCGCGACAGAATGTCCTGCAGATCAAGGCCGCTGGTACCGGGCAGGCGGACATCGAGGATCATGCAGTTTGCGTCAGCCGGGACGCCGGCAGTCAGAAGCTGCTGAGCTGACGAAAACAAAGCAACTCTGTTACCTACCGAAAGAAACAGGCCGGCCAGCGCCTCTCTGATACCGGCGTCGTCATCGACGACGACCACGAGTGGGCCGGGCGCTGAAGTCATGAATCCCGCTGCTAGTTTTCGACCAGCGCAACATTAGCCAAAGTCATGGGGCTGCGCCAGTTGGCGGCGTGCCACGGGTAGAGCGGCGCCCATGCAGCAATTGCATCGCTCGCGTGAGCAACCGTCGCAGACGTCATTTCGGAGACGCGTTCGATAGTGTCGCTGTGGACAGCAGGATCAAACTGCAGCGCGGCGAGGCCGGTCTCGTCGGGGAGAGCCGCCTCGCCGAGGGCATAGAGCTACTTCGATTTCTGCCGATTCTTGCTGCTTTCGGCGGCCTTTGCCAAGGCCGCGGCGAAAGCGCCGCCGCCGCCGCTCGTCTCGGGGCGGGGTTTGTGGCGATCAATCAGCTTGGCACTGGCGCCGCCACCGCCTGCCTGACGTCGCTCGCCTGGCTTTGGAATCGGATCGGACATCCGCAGCGTCAGGCCGATGCGATTGCGCGGCACGTCGACCTCGAGCACCTTGACCTTCACCACTTGGCCCGGCTTTACGACTTCGCGCGGGTCGTTGATCCGTCGTTCCGACATCGCCGAGATATGGATCAGGCCGTCCTGATGCACGCCGATATCGGCGAAGGCGCCGAACGCAGCGACGTTGGTGATGGTCGCCTCGAGGATCATGCCGGGCTTGAGATCGGTGATCTTCTCAACGCCTTCCTGGAAGGTAGCGGTCTTGAACTCGGGCCGCGGATCGCGACCGGGCTTGTCGAGCTCCTTGATAATGTCGGTGACGGTCGGGATGCCGAACTTATCGTCGGCGAATTCTGCCGGCCGCAACGTCTGCAGCGTTTTGGTCTGGCCGATCAGCGCTTTGATGTCGCTTTTGGTCGCCGCGAGGATCTTCTTGACGATCGGATAGGCTTCCGGATGCACGCCGGAGGCGTCGAGCGGGTTCTCGCCGTCGCGGATCCGTAGGAAGCCGGCGCATTGTTCGAACGCCTTCGGGCCGAGCCGCGGCACTTCCTTGAGCTTGGCGCGGCTGGGGAAGGGGCCGTTGGCGTCGCGATGTGCGACGATGTTCTGCGCCAGGGTTTCGCCGATGCCCGATACGCGTGCCAAAAGCGGCGCCGAGGCGGTGTTGAGATCGACGCCGACGGCGTTCACGCAGTCTTCCACTGTCGCATCGAGCGCGCGCGACAGCGTGTATTGATTGAGGTCGTGCTGATACTGGCCGACGCCGATCGACTGCGGCGGCACCTTCACCAGTTCGCCCAGCGGATCCTGCAGCCGCCGCGCGATCGAGACCGCGCCGCGGATCGACACGTCGAGATCGGGGAATTCCTTCGAAGCGAATTCGGAAGCGGAGTAAACCGACGCGCCGGCCTCGGAGACGATCGCCTTGGTGAGCTTGAGATCGGGCTTCGCCTTCATCAGGTCGGTGACCAGCTTCTCGGTCTCGCGTGACGCGGTGCCGTTACCGATCGCCACAAGCTCGATGCGATGCTTGACGCAGAGTTGCGCCAGTTCGAGCATGCTCTCGTTCCACTTCCGCGCCGGCTCGTGCGGGTAGATCGTGGTGTGATCGACGAACTTGCCGGTGCGATCGATCACCGCGACCTTGACGCCGGTGCGGAAGCCGGGATCCAGGCCCAGCGTGGCGCGGCCGCCGGCAGGGGCGGCAAGTAGCAGGTCGCGCAGGTTAGCCGCGAACACCCGCACCGCTTCCTTCTCGGCCTGCTGCCACAGCCGCATGCGGACGTCGAGCGCCAGCCCGGTCTTGATGCGGGTGCGCCACGCCCAGCGCACGCAGTCGGATAAAAAGCCGTCGGCCGGACGGCCCTTGCGCGAGATGCCGAAGGTGGCGGCGATGCGGTTCTCGTACTGCGTCGGCTCCCTGGACTCGGGATCTTCGCCGTCGCCGAAATCGAGCGACAGGATCTCTTCCTTCTCACCGCGCAGCAACGCCAGAATACGGTGCGACGGCAGCTTCTCGTAGGGCTCCGAGAAGTCGAAGTAATCGGCGAACTTCGCGCCCTCGGTCTTCTTGCCGTCGCGCACGCTGGCCTTGATCTGGCCGCGGCTCCACATCGCCTCGCGCAGGCTGCCGGTGAGGTCGGCGTGCTCGGAGAAGCGTTCGACAAGAATGGCGCGCGCGCCCTCGAGCGCCGCTTTCACGTCGGCGACCGGGTGCTCGCCCTCGGTTTTCACATAGACCGCGGCCTCGACCTGCGGATCCTTGTCCGGATTCTGCAGAAGCAGATCTGCGAGCGGTTCGAGGCCAGCCTCACGCGCGATCTGCGCCTTGGTGCGGCGCTTTTCCTTGAACGGCAGATAGATGTCCTCGAGCCTCGCCTTGGTGTCGGCGGCGAGCAGGGCTTTTTCGATCTCCGGCGTGAGTTTGCCCTGTTCCTTGATGCTGTCGATGATGGCAATGCGGCGCGCGTCCATTTCGCGGAGATAGGTCAGGCGCTCTTCCAGAGTGCGCAATTGTGCGTCATCGAGCATGCCCGTCGCTTCCTTGCGGTAGCGTGCGATGAACGGGACGGTCGACCCGCCGTCGAGCAGGTCGATGGCGGCTTGGACCTGCTCTTCACGGACGGCGAGTTCGGTGGCGATGATGGACGCGATTTTCGGCACTTGAAGTCTCTCGAAACGATGGCAAGGACGTCGACGCTTCGCTGAACGGCGCGGCGAATCGAAGGCAACCTACGACATCTCGGCAGGGAGGTGGACGGCCTGCAGGCGGTGGCCCACAGGCCTGTTCAGATGGGCGGCCGATTGCTCGCAGAAATTCGGTTGAGCGTCAGGCGGCCGGCACGCCTCGGGCGCGCGGGGAGAACGCGCCACGGACCGTCCGTCCAAGGCGAATCCCAGGCAACTCCACGAAGGAGTAGCAGATGTATGCGAGTGTCAGCGCCACGATGGTGCTGGCCGAGAAGATCAGCAGCGCAATCGCCGGCCGCGGCATTCCTACAGTGTCGATCAGCCAGACCAGGAACTCCGGATGATTCCACACCGGCGTGATCGTCAGGAAATGAAACAGGTAGTAGCTGAACGACAGTTTGCCCAGCCAATGGGCGGCCGGGTGGTCGAGCACGTTGAGAAGCGATGCGCGAGGTCCATAGGCGACAAGATAGATCATCGCCCAGGCGCTGAGGGAGTTGACCAGAAATCGCCAAGTCGATGCCGGGCCGAGCAGCGGGCGCGCAGTGAAGAACAAGATGATGAAGATCGCGATCGCGATATTGACCTGCATCGGCGTCAGTCGCGACGCCAGACGGCCGGACGATGCTGCGCAGAAGCAGCCGAATGTGAAAGCGTAGAACAGCTGCAGCGGCGGCTCGCCCAGGATTTTGTGGATGGAGGGATCGAACGACGTCACGACCAGAGCCAACGATATCGCGATCGAGCCAAGTGTCGCGAGCCGCGTTCGTCGCCGCAGCAGCAGATACATCACATAGATCACGGGAATGGCCATCAGCTCGAGCTGGAGTGACCACATTACGCCGTTCAGGGACGTGCTGATCAGCGCCATGTTCTTGACGATGGTCGATGGTGCGGGTGCTGCACCGAGCAGCGCCAAGGCGGCGGCGAACAGTCCGATCGCGAAGATGATCGCGGGATACAGCCGGAACAGGCGCGCAATTACGAAGTCCACCACCTGAGCAGGGGAGGGGTTCGGCTCCCGCAGCAGAGAACGCGTCAGGACAAATCCGCTGAGCACGAAAAAGAAGATCACCGCCTGCAGACCATCGACGGCGTGAACGATGGTTGCGTACAGCAAACGGCTGCCGGTGCCGAGTTCGACACCCGGGTGGGTCAGCAATTCGGTGGTCGGACCGGTCGGGGCCTGCACCACATGAGATGCCGCGACCAAAAGGGCGGCGATGCCGCGCATCGACTCGAGGCGCGGGATGAAGGTCTGGGTTCGGGTCATTCGGAGATGCGTCTGCAGATCTGACGATCGACGTTAGAAGCCGCGACCGGGGTCGTAAAGGGTCGGCGGCCAACCGCCCCAGCCCGACATTGGTGGTTCATGGGTATCTTGATCCGGGTCCGGGCTGCGCGTTGATTTCAGGATAATTCACATCGACCGATTGCGCGCGACGGGTTAGCGCGCGGCCAACCACTGGTGGAACTTGCGCTTTCCCTTTGCCACATCGAGGTGCATCACAATTGTCAGAAGCATCGTCCTGATTGAGCCGGCTCTGACGCAGGCCGACTTAGCCAAGGACCAGCGCTTTCGCAATGCGCGCCTCCGAGCTCGGTCTCTCAGTCCCAGCCCGAAGCTTTCGTTGCGAACCGACTGTCAGCGCCGAGACCTCCCCCGGTCGGCGGTGACTGCAGCCCCGGGGCTTTCCCCGCCCAGCCCCGGGGCTCCTTCTTTTGGCGTCCGTCTCCTCCAGCTCTCTCCTTCTTCTTAGAGTTGCAATCGGCCTGGATCTCTGGTTCTTTAATGCGAATAAGTCGCATTTGCATATGGGCCATGGGAGGGCGGATTGGCGGAAACAGAGCAGGAAGCCCGGTGGAGGTCGCCGCGGAGCCGGATTTCGCCTTGGCTGTCAGCAACTCTGTTGTCCTTCGGCGTGCTCGGCGAGGCTCCGTCGGTGCTCGCTGAGGAGGAACGGGCTTCGAAAACGGCCGGCAGGCCGCTGCAGACGCCCGTTGGCCATCCAGGAGGCAATGAGTCGTCCGGTCATGCTGACGGCGCGGATACCGAGCACATCTTCGGGTTCACCATGGGATCCGACATCGGGCGGGTGGGCGAAATCGAACTGGAAATGGAGAACGTTGCCGCGTTCGGAAAGCGTGACGGCCGCTATGCCACGCTCGCGACGCTCAACCAGGTCAAGTACACGCTGTCGGATCGTTTCCGCATGGCGCCAGGCTTTGCCTTCGGTGCGCAGCGGATCGATGGCGTTGCGGGCTTTGACGACCGCCATCATGTCAGCTTCAACGGCGCCACGTTGGAATTTCGCGCCAAGCTGATCGATCGTGCCAATGCTCCGTTCGGATTGACCTTGCATGCGCAGCCCGGTTGGAACCGGGTCGACGACGGCAGTGGTTTGCGGGTCGAGCAATACGGTGCCGAGTTCGCAGCGCTGTTCGATAAGGAACTGGTCGAGGATCGCTGGTTCGCCGCCTTCAACATCTGGTACGGGATAGGCGCGACGCGTGTTCATGCAACGGGGCTAACGGCACACGACTCCGAATTCGCGCTGCACGGGGCTCTATCTTATCAGCTCAGGCCTGGCCTGCTGATCGGTCTCGGCTCCCGCTATCTGCGCAGCTACGACGGTAGCGGACTGGATCGCTTTGTAGGGGAGGCGGTCTATGTCGGCCCCACGTTTTCCTACAGCCTCACCAGCACGCTTGGACTATCCGGCACCTGGCAGGTCCAGGTCGCAGGCCGGGCTGTCAACGACAGTCGGTGGCTCGATCTCGACAATCACGAGCGCCACCAGGCGATGCTTCGGATTAACGCACATTTCTGAGCGACATCCGGCCACAACGCGCTGATGCCATCTCACCATAATCTGGTCCGAATTCACAACTAATCGTTGTGAGGTACGAACCTGCGGGGGCGTTGGTCGTGCGCAATTGTCGCATCATCCGGATATGCCCATGCAGCCTGCCGCCGAACCGGCCGCTACCCCGTCGTCAACTTCTTCCACTGATTACGCCACCAAGCTGGTTCCCTCATCGCTGCAATTGTCGCGCGGGGTAGATCGGCTCGAGGTGATGCTCAAGCTCACCACGGCCATCCTCGCACTCGGCGCCGGCGTTTACACTTATCTGGGCGTTCGCGAACTGCTCAACGGCAGTCCGACCACGGTGTTCTTCGCCGCCCTGATCTATTCAGTCGCGGTCTCGGTCGGCATCTACGCGTTCTGGGTTTTCCTGATGCACTTCATGCCGCACGTGGTCGATCGCACCGGGCGTGCGCTGATGTTCGGATGCATGATCTTCGGCTCGCTGATGATCGTCGCGATGTCGTCCTGGCTGAATGCGTCGGCTCTGGCCGGCGCAGCCGCCATTCGTCAACATCTGTCCATCACGGTGCAGGATTATACGCGTGATCTCGATGCCGCGAACAGCAACGCCATCGCCGCGCAAGGTCTGTTGCCGGACATCCAGATCGCCGCATCCCGCTTCGCCAAGCTTGCAGACGCCGAGCGCGCGGGCTCGCTGACCGGCACCTCGGGCTCCGGCACCGTGGTTCAGCTGCTCACCCAGATGTCGGCCCAGCTCGACAGTCTTGGCAAGGAAGTCGAATCCTCGGGCAAACGGGTAGCCGCGCTGTTCGAGGAGGGCGGCAAGCACCTCGCGAAGATGCGCGAGCTAGTGTCGGATCGCGGTCCGATCAGCGAGCGCAGCGATGGTTTCGCTACCGAATCGCTGGCCCTGATGGGTGTTATCGCCAATCTGCAGCAGACCTCGGTCGCACCCGCGGTCAAGCGCGCTGCAGCTTCGCTGTCGTCCACTTTCATCGCGCCGTCGGCGGGCGGCCGCAGCCTCGATCTGGCAGAGCGACAGACGGCGGTGGTCGGCAAAGTCGAAAGCGCGATTGCCGCGCAGGCGGCGTCGCTCGCAGGAGCGGCCGACAAGATCCTGGAGATGCCTCGGATCGAGCCGGGCCGGTTCCAGGCGATGTCTCCGGCCGAGGCCGTGCTGCGCTACGCTGGCGACTTCATTCCGAGTTGGGCAGGCGCGATCTCGATCGACCTGATGCCCGCCGTCCTTGTGCTGATCCTGTGCGTCGTGCACGCCGCAATTCGCCGCGAAGGTCTCCCGGTAGCGAGCGCCTCGGCTATGACTGCCGCCGAGATGATGGCGGCGCTGAAGATGGCGCGTGAGGTCGAACAGGCGAGCCGCGCTGCACAGGCGCCGGCTGACACCGACACGCGCATGCCTCCGGCTGCGCCCCCCGAGCCCGCCGTCGCGGCGGCCGAAGAGAACGTCACGGCGTTGTCCTCTGCTCGGCAAGTCAAGTGAGTGACGGCAGATCGATGGGCGGTCTGACGCAGCGGTTCCAAGAGTGGATGTCGGGGAATCCCGACGACGCTGTGTTGCGCTTCGTGTTTCGAGGTCTCTTGGCCGTTTCGATTGGCGCGTTGGGTTTCGATCTCGCCAGCGCCAATGGCTGGATTTCGCCGGAGGCGGACGACACGGTTCCGGCTGTCCAGCGCGAGGCCCCGGAAGGGCTGCCGTCCTTGCCATCGATCCTGTCTCCGTGGCTGCCGGGACGCGATCGTCTCGCGCCGCTGCCGCAGCCGGACGGCGCGCTCGGCAAGCCGATGACGTTCGATCTGGTCGGCGGCAACCGGCTGCTCGCGTCTGGCACGATTACCCCGGGCACGGCGACAGCTTTCGCCGCAGCGATCGAACGGCACGGCGAGTACATCAAGACGGTCGTGTTGAATTCCCCCGGCGGTTCGGTCGGTGACGCATTGGCGATGGGCCGGCTCATTCGCGAGCGCAAACTTGCGACTGCTGTCGAAGCCGGGAAATACTGCGCCTCCTCTTGTCCGCTGGTTTTCTTCGGCGGCGTGGAGCGCCGTGCTGGCGACAAGGCGGCGATAGGGGTCCATCAGGTCTTTGCGGCAAAATCGGCAGACGCGACGCCGGTTTCTCGTGATGGCATGAGTGATGCGCAGCGGATCTCAGCGAGGTGCCAGCGCTATCTTGGCGAGATGGGCATTGATCTGCAGGTGTGGATCCACGCGATGGAAACACCGAAGGATCGGCTGTTCGTGTTCAAACCGGACGAACTGACCAAGTTTAATATCGTCACGTCTCAACCATCAATCGTCTCGAAGCCCTGACCCCCGTGCAATTCCGAGGCGTAACCATCGCGCCTGCGAAGGTGGAGCGTTGCCGTACGCGTTTTGCTGCGTTTTCGAACGGCAATTGTCCGGTTCCGGCAACCTTTCAAATATTGCGCGGTTATGGAGCCACGGTCATCTTGCGAAGGGAGTCGATATGAAGAAAACAGCTTTGGTTCTCGGTGCAGCAGCGACACTGGCGGTGGTCACAGCCTCCGCTCCCGCGCACGCGCAGCGCGGCTGGGGCCCGGCAGCCGTCGTCGGCGGCATTGCAGCCGGGGCTTTGATCGCGGGCGCCGCGTCCGGCGGTTATGGCTATGGTTGGGGCCCGGGTTACGGATACTACGGCGGCGGCCCTTACTACGGTTACGGCCCGAGCTATGTCGGCTACTATGGTGGCCCGGGCTATTACGGCGGCTGGGGCTATGGCGGCCCGCGCTATTACGCCCGTCCGCGCGCGGTGTACTACGGCGGCTACCGTCCGTATGGGGGCTATCGGTCTTCATACGGATATTACCGGGGGCCGGTGATCCGGGCCGGTTATGGTGGGCCCCGGTTCGGCCATGGCCACTTCCATCGGCACTGGTAAGCGAAGCTAGGCCAGATACGTATGGCCGAAAGTCGAGGCGGCGGCGCGTGGCGTCGCCGCCTTCTTTGTTACTCGGCGGCCGTCGGCCGCCCGGCGTGGAGCGCCTGGACGAGCGCTTTACGCAAGGTGTCGAGCGTGTATGGCTTCTGAAGTAAGGGAAATCCCTCGGCCAGCGCCGATGCGCTGCGATCGCTGTAGCCGGAGGCCAGCACGACCGGCGTCTCAGGATGATGGTCCCGGATCAAGCGCGCGAGTTCCAGGCCGCTCATGCCCGGCATCACGATGTCACTGAAGACCAGATCGATGTCGCGACGCTTGTTGAGAACGTCGAGCGCCGCCTCCGCGGAGGCCGCCCTTACGACCGCGAAGCCGCATTGTTCCGCATAATCGGTCGCAACCGCTGCGACGTCGGGATGATCTTCCACGAGCAGAAGCACCGCACTCCTGTCGGCCTGAACGGGGGCAACGTCGGCATCTGCGGGGGCTTCGGTCGGCGGTTCGGCCGAGCGTGGCAGGAACAGGTCGAAGCGCGTGCCGCGGCCGATTTCACTTTCGACTGTGATCGCGCCGTTCGACTGCTGCACGAAGCCGTAGATTTGACTGAGCCCCAGGCCAGTGCCGCGGTCGACGGGTTTAGTGGTGAAGAACGGCTCGAAGATGCGGTCGCGGATTTCCTCCGGAATGCCGATGCCGGTGTCGGCGAAACCGAGGATGGCGTAGTCGCCAGTCAGCTTGCGGGGACCAAAGTTTTTCAGCGTCTCGGTCCGGATTGAAACCGTGATGCGACCGCCGTCCGGCATCGCATCGCGCGCGTTCAAGGCCAAATTCAGCAGGGCGATCTCGAACTCGTTTGGGTCTATCTGCACCACGATTTGTTCGGTCGGCGGCTCGATGTCGATCGTGATGTCGCTGCGCACAGACTGACGGAGAACATCGGCGAACCTGGTCACGCTGTCGCCGAGGTCGACGAGCTTTGCCGCCATGTTGTGCCGGCGCGAGAACGACAGCAGTTGCCGCGTCAAACCGGCGCCTTTCGCGACCGCAGAATCGATCATGTCGAGCGTGCGGCGATCCTGCAGATCGGTGTGACGCCGCCGCAGCTTCTGTACTGAGCCGCCAACCACCATCAGCAGATTGTTGAAATCGTGAGCGACTCCGCCGGTCAGGCGACCGAGCGATTCCAGCCGCTGGGATTGCTTGAGCGCATTCTCGGCGATCGCGCGGCGGCCGGCTTCTTCGTACAGGCGACGTGTTCTGGCGAGCGCGAGCAGCACAATCGCGATCAACGCCGCGGTTGCGGGCAGGCCGACCAGCAGATAGGCGCTGAGTTGCGACAGCCACATGTTGCGGATCGTGCGCGTCTCGAGGCCCGCATATACGTAGATCGGCAGGTTCGGAAGCTTGCGATACGCGACACGTCGTTCAATGCCGTCAAGCGAGGACACTTGGGTGATCGTGCCTTCTACGCTTCGCGCCGTCATCGCCCTGCCGATCAGGCCGTCGGTCTTGACCGTCGCGTCATTCTGCTCGATGGCCGGATAGCGGGCGAGGATGGCGCCGTCCTCACGAACCAGCGCCGCATAGCTGCCGCTCTCGCGGCCGACCTTGGCGTAAAAGCCCTCGAAGTAATCCGGCAGGACCGACGTTTCGATCACTCCCGCAAAATTTCCATCCGGCGCGTTGCGACGAACGCTGACGCTGAAGAACGGCGCGCCGTCGAAAGGCGGCCGAGGCTGCAGCGTGCGGCCGACGTACAGTCCCGTTGCCTTCGCCAGGTGCGCCTGGAAGTAATCGCGATCGGAAAAATTACCGGGCGGCGAGGGATACAACATGCTGTTGACCAAGGCGCGCCCGTTCTTGTCGAAGATCCACATCGACTTGATCTGCTCGGAACCGTCGGCCAGACGTTTCAGCCTGTCGTGGAGTACGGCCTCGTTGGCGCGGATCTGATCGTCCGACATGTCGCGGATGATCTCTGCCGTCTCTGCAATCGACCGCTCGACAGATTCGAAGATTTTCAGCGCATGTTCGGTGACGATATCGCGGGTCTTGTCGATCTGACGCTCGGCACTGTCCTCGTTCGAGCGATAGGCGAGCCAGCCTGCGTAGCTGAACAGGGCCGCCGGCAGAATGATCGAAGCGACCAGGATTGCGCGCAGCAGGCGGAGGGAATCGCGCTGTGCGGTCAACATCGGAGAGAGGTATTGGAGCTAGTTGCCATTGACTATCAATTAAGCATTTTTCTTCGCAGCGGGAAACCTTTTGCAGGCCGCAGCGCGATGAACGGTATTCCCGGCCGAGGGTCTAACTATCGGGAGTGGAACCTATGCGGTAAACAGCTAGGATCTCCGGTTTCGCCGATTGCGCGGCTTTACGGCCGACCGTCGCACAAGAGGATTTAAGATGCGTGCATTGATGCTCTCACTGGCGCTTCTGCTCACCGCCAATGTCCCTTCTTTCGCAGCCGATGTCGTGAACGGCGAAACGCTGGCAAAACGTTGGTGCGCCAGCTGCCATCTGGTGTCGGAGGACCAGCGCAAGGGCAGCGATCTGGTGCCATCCTTCGCATCCATCGCATCGCGCCCGGACTTTGACGAAGACAAGTTGGCGGCCTTCCTGCTCGAGCCGCATCCGAAGATGGAGAGCATGGCGCTCAGCCGAATCGAAACCCGCAACATCGCCGCCTTTATCGCGGAGCAAAAGCGGCGGTGACGCATCCGCGCAGGACCTAGGTGCGCATTCGCATCAGCGTCTCGACGCAAGTGGGGTTGGACCTTTCCCGGCATCCTCGCCTGACGCGAGCTGCCGGGTGCCATCTTGACCGACTCCCTTTTTTATACCGCCGACCACGTTGCCTTCCGCGACGTCGTGCGTCGTTTCGTTCAGAAGGAAATCGAACCATTCGCCACTGAATGGGACGAGGCAGGCGGCTTCCCCCGCGAGCTTTATGAGAAGGCCGCGGCCATCGGTCTGCTGGGGCTCGGTTTCCCCGAGGAATACGGCGGTACGCCGACCGACCAGTTCATGTGGATCGTCGCAACCCAGGAATTGGCGCGTGCAGGCGCTGGCGGGGTCAGCGCCAGCCTTAACAGCCATTCGATCGGCGCGCCGCCGATCGCGCGGGCCGGGTCGGCCGAGCTGAAGGCGCGGGTGCTGCCGGAAATCCTGTCCGGCAAGAAGATCTCCGCGTTGGCGATCACCGAGCCGTCCGGCGGCTCCGACGTCGCCAATCTGCGCACCCGGGCGGTGCGGGACGGCGACCACTACATCGTGAACGGCGAGAAGACGTTCATCACCTCCGGCATGCGCGCCGACTACATCACCACGGCTGTGCGCACGGGTGGCGATGGCCCGGGCGGCGTCAGCCTGCTGCTGATCCCGGGCGATACGCCGGGCCTGACGCGCACGCCCCTGAAGAAGATGGGGTGGTGGGCGTCGGACACCGCGACGCTGCATTTCGACAATTGCCGTGTCCCGGCCGGCAACCTGCTCGGGCAGGAAGGCGCCGGCTTCATGATCATCATGATGAACTTCAACAGCGAGCGCTTGACCATGGCGGCCGGCTGCATAGCCGCGTCGCGCGTCTGCCTGGAGGAGTCGATCGCTTACGCCAAGGAGC
Organism: Rhodopseudomonas sp.; assembly: GCF_048594845.1. Classification (GTDB taxonomy): domain Bacteria; phylum Pseudomonadota; class Alphaproteobacteria; order Rhizobiales; family Xanthobacteraceae; genus Rhodopseudomonas. The sequence goes on from NZ_JBMDXE010000364.1 coordinate 13,436, forward strand.
GCGTCACCTTCGGCAAGCCGCTCACCAAGCATCAGGTGATTCGTCACAAGCTGGTCGACATGGCGCAGAAGATCGCGGCGTCGCAGGCGATGCTGGAGCTGCTGGCCTGGCGCGTGCAGCAGGGCGAGAGCCCGGTCGCCGAAATCTGCATGCTGAAGAACCAGGCGACGCAGACCATGGCGTTCTGCGCCTCCGAAGCGGTGCAGATCTTCGGCGGCGCCGGCTACATGCGCGGCGTCAAGGTCGAGCGCATCTATCGCGACGTCAAGGTCAACGCCATCGGCGGAGGCACCGAGGAAATCATGAAAGATCTCGCCAGCCGGCAGATGGGGCTGTGAACGTGATCTCAAAGTTCGTCATTCCGGATTGCGCCCGAAGGGAGCAAGTTCGGAATCCATAACCACCGTCGGAGATGATGGATTCTGGGCTCGCGCGGAGCCTGTCATCGGGCCGGGCGTAGGCCGGACCCAGTGGCGCGCCCCGGAATGACGAACGATCGGAAAGAACGATAATAACAAATCAGATCCCGGTTCGCCCGCCTGCGGCGGCCGCTCCGGAAGGACGAGGGAAGAGACCGATGCTATTCAGCCAAGAACACGAAGAACCGCGCCGCGTCCTGCAGAAATTCATCGCCAGCGACGTCAATCCGCATGTCGAGGAATGGGAAAAGGACGGCATCTTTCCGGCGCATGAGCTGTTCAAGAAGCTCGGCGATCTCGGCTTCCTTGGTCTCAACAAGCCGGTCGAATATGGCGGGCAGGGCCTCGACTACTCCTACGCGCTGATGATGGCCGAAGAGCTCGGCGCCATCAATTGCGGCGGCGTGCCGATGGCGATCGGCGTGCAGACCGACATGGCGACGCCGGCGCTGGCGAAGTTCGGTTCGGACGAGCTGCGCAAGGAATTCCTGGCGCCGTCGATCGCCGGCGACTTCGTCGCCTGCATCGGCGTCTCGGAGCCGAGCGCCGGGTCCGATGTCGCCTCGATCAAAACCACCGCGCGTTCGGACGGCGACGACTACGTCATCTCCGGCGGCAAGATGTGGATCACCAACGGCACCCAGGCCGACTGGATCTGTCTGTTGTGCAACACCGGCGAGGGCCCGGTGCATCGCAACAAATCGCTGATCTGCGTGCCGATGAAGACCAAGGGCGTCACTATCGCACGCAAGCTCGACAAGATGGGAATGCGCTCATCCGACACCGCGCAAATCCATTTCGACGAGGTTCGGGTGCCGAAGCGCAACCGCATCGGCGAAGAGGGCAAGGGCTTCGTCTATCAAATGGTTCAGTTTCAGGAAGAGCGCCTGTGGGGCGCAGCCGCCTGCCTCAAGTCGCACGAGAAGACGATCCAGGACACCATCGACTACACCCGCAGCCGCAAGGCGTTCGGGAAGCCGCTGCTCGACAATCAGGTGATTCACTTCCGGCTCGCCGAGTTGCAGACCGAAGTGGAGCTGCTGCGCTCACTGGTTTACCGCGCCGCCGAACAGTTGGTGGCCGGCGAAGACGTGACGCATCTCGCCACCATGGCCAAGCTGAAGGCTGGCCGGCTCGGCCGCGAACTGCCGGACGCCTGTCTGCAATTCTGGGGCGGCATGGGCTTCATGAACGAAACGCTGGTGACGCGCTCCTATCGCGATAGCCGCCTGACCTCGATCGGCGGTGGCGCCGACGAGGTGATGCTCGGCATTCTGTGCAAGGCAATGGGCACGTTGCCGGGGAAGGCGTAAGCTACAGCAAAGAGCAAATTTCGTCATTGCGAGCGAGGCAAAACAAGCCAACGCCGAGGATGGGGCTGGATCGCTTCGTTGCTTCGCACCTCGCAATGACTACAAAAGGGAGCACGCACCGATGATCACTCTGTACCATTGCCATGGCGCGCGGTCGTTTCGGCCGTTGTGGATGCTGGAAGAAATGGGGCTCGATTACGAACTCAAGATGCTGCCGTTTCCGCCGCGGGTGCTTGCCAAGGAGTATCTGGCGATCAATCCGCTCGGCACCATTCCGTTCATGATCGATGGCGAAACCAAGATGACGGAATCCTCCGGCATCTGCCATTATCTCGGCACCAAACACGGTCCGACGCCGCTGGTGGTCGATGTCAACGAAACCGATTACGGCACCTATCTGAACTGGATGTTCTTCAGCGACGCGACGCTGACGTTCCCTCAGACTCTCGTGCTGCGCTACGGCACGTTGGAGCCGAACGAGCGGCGGCAACCTCAGGTGGTCGAGGACTACGCCAAATGGTTCCTCGGCCGGCTGCGGGCGGTCGAGGCGGCGACGGGGCAGACCGAATGGCTGGCCCAGGGCCGCTTCACCGCCGCCGACGTGGTGATCGGCTACGCACTGCGGCTTGCCGAAAATCTCGGCCTGGCGGCCCAGTTTGGCCCGAACGTCGCCGGCTATTGGCAGCGGCTGCAGCAGCGTGAAGGCTATCGCAGGGCCGCCGAGGCCGAAATCCGGGCCGGCGACGAGCAGAAGGTGGCCCGTCGCGCCTGACCGCCGCCCCAGCGCGCCCACCCGGGCGCGCGTTCCGCGGCAATCCTGCCCGGTGACAATGCCTTTCGATGTTGTATTCTGCGCCCGCTCCGAAAGAGGGCGCCGCACGCAAGTGCGGGAACGGGTGCAGATCCCGGGAGGACCCATGAGTGACGAGGCGTGTCCGGCGTCCGGACATCTGATGCTGATCAGCCCTGAACGGGTGTTCTATGCCGGCCTGCTCGGCCGGCCCCGCCGCCGGACCAGCGGCGCCTATTCGATTTACGTCTCGCTGCACGGGCAGTTGCGGGTGACGATCGAAGACGGACAGGCTCAGACCGGGGCCATGGCCTTCGTGCCACCTTACGTTCCTCACAATGTCGACTGCGACAGCCGCAGCGTAATCTGCCTGGTGATCGAGCCCGAGACGGTGCTGCCGACGCCGATGGCGGCCCTCGGTGCGCGGATTGCCGGCTCGGCTGACGGCGCGCTTGCCGAGCGGGTGCGGCAGGCGCATCGCTCGCTGGTAACGACCGGGCGGAGCGAGGGCTTCACGACATCGGAATTCGACAATTTGTTCTTCGGCGAAACGCTGCCGACGCGTCGGGTCGACCGCCGCATCGCGGGTGCGCTGGCGCGGCTTAACGACATCTCCGGCGCTGCGGTGACTGCTGAGGATTGCGCAGTGGCGGCGAACCTGTCGCAGTCGCGCTTCCTGCACCTGTTCAAGGACGAGACTGGCGTCTCGTTCCGCGCGCTACGCGCCTGGAAACGGGCGCGGCATCTGCTGCACTTCGTCAATTCCGAGATCAACCTCGCGCATCTGGCGCAGGATATCGGCTATCCGGACTCGACTCACTTCAGCCATTCGATCCGCCGCTTCTACGGATTGCAGCCGCGCGCGATCTTCTCGGGTTCGCGCGATCTGGCGATCTGGCGCAGCGATCCTCAGGCCGTGAACGCTGCGGAGTTCCGGCAGGGACGCCCCTGACGCAAACGCTCCGCGTGTAGCAGCGCGTGCACGCAAGAAGCCTTCGCCCTGCTTCCGCATCATCCTGATCGACTGGTCTGCGCCGCGGTTCGTTCGCTGGCGCAGCATCACCGAAAGGGTTGATGAGGAATGAGCGACAAGGCCGTAATCACCTGCTCGCTGAACGGCGTGCTGACCGATCCCAAGCAGCATCACGTTCCGGTGACGCCGGAAGAGATGGCGCGTGAGGCGAAGGCCGCGTTCAACGCGGGCGCTTCGATCATGCACATCCATTTGCGCGACCAGCGGCCGAACAAGGGGCATCTGCCGACCTGGGACGTCGCGGTGTCGCGCGAGATCCAGCAGGCGATCCGCGAAGCATGCCCGGGTGTCATCATCAATCATACGTCAGGCACGTCCGGTCCGCACTATGAGGGGCCGCTCGCCTGCATCCGCGAGACTAAGCCGGAGATCGCCGCCTGTAACGCCGGTTCGCTGAACTACCTCAAGGTCAAGGCCGACAACAGCTGGGCCTGGCCGCCGATGATGTTCGACAACTCGGTCGAGAAGATTCAGGATTTTCTTGGCGCCATGAAGGACGCCGGCACCATTCCGGAGTTCGAATGCTTCGACGTCGGCATCGTCCGCTGCGTCGGCATGTATGTTCAGAACGGCATGTACTCGGGCCCGCTCGAGTACAACTTCGTGATGGGCGTGGCGTCCGGCATGCCGGCCGATCCGGACCTGCTGCCGATTATCCTGAAGCTGAAGCGCCCCGACGCGCATTGGCAGGTCACCGCGATCGGCCGTGCCGAGATCTGGCCGCTGCATCAGGCCTGCGCCGATCACGGCGGCCATCTGCGTACCGGGCTCGAGGACACGTTCTACCTGGCCAATGGTGAGAAGGTGACGTCGAACGGCCAACTGATCGAGGAGATCGCCGGCTGCGCGCGTCGGGCCGGGCGCGAAATCGCGTCGCCTGAAGAGGCGCGAAAGATCTACGGCCTTCTCAACTAGCGAGTCGTCATTGCGAGCGAAGCGAAGCCAGAGTTCGGTGCACGGAGCCGGATTGCTTCGTGGTGGAGCCTGTACTCGGACGGCGCTAAGCGCCGATCCGGGTGCTCCTCGCAATGACGGAAGTCGTGCAGCTTTCATCCAAGCAGCCGCAAGAGCTGCCTCACATCGAGGGGAATCCCATGAGCAGTCTTGAGGCGACCGGCGGCGTGCCGAGACCGGGCCGGATCGGCCGCGTTGCGATCGGCGACATCCTGCGCAAGTCGGCGATCCGCTTCGCCGACCGCATCGCGCTGACCGACGGGGCTCGCCAGGTCAGCTATCGCGAACTCGATCGCGACGCCAATCGCTTCGCCAATGCTCTGCTCGCCCGCGGTCTGAAGCCCGGCGACAAGATTTCGACGATTTGCAACAACTCGGTCGACTTCGTCAAAGCGCTGTTCGGCATTCACCGTGCCGGGCTCGTCTGGGTGCCGATCAACACGATGCTTGGTCCCGGAGACATGGGCTACATCCTCGACCATGCCGAGGTGAAGTTCGCGCTGATCGACGACAACCTGCACGCCCAGCCGGAGCGCCGCGCCGCGCTCGAACAGCGCGGCATCTCCCTGGTCGCAGTGGATCTCACCGGCAAGGCGGCGGAAACCGGGCTGCAGCGCTTCGGTGAACTGATCGACGGCCAGTCCGAGATCGAGCCGGACGTGGCGTTCGACGATCGTGACCTCGCGATGATCATCTACACCTCGGGGACCACGTCGCGGCCGAAGGGGGCGATGCACGGCCATCTCGCGGTGGTGATGGCGGCGATGAGCAACGCTATCGAAATGCAGCTGTCGCGCACCGACGGCATCAGCGGTCAGTTTCCGCTGTTCCACTGTGCCGCGCACGTACTGCTGCTGAGCTATCTGACAGTCGGCGGCAAGCTGGCGCTGATGCGCGGCTTCGATCCGGTCGCGTGCATGGAGGCGATTCAGCGCGACAAGCTCTCGGTCTTCATCGGCCTGCCGCTGATGTATCAGGCCGTCCTCGATCATCCGCGGCGCAAGGAATTCGACCTATCGACGCTGCGCTGCTGCATCTACACCATGGCGCCGATGCCGCGGCCGTTGCTGGAGCGGGCGATCGCCGAGCTGTGTCCGAACTTCGTTCAGCCCTCCGGCCAGACCGAGATGTATCCGGCGACGACGATGTCGCAGCCGGACCGGCAGCTGGCGCGTTTCGGCAATTATTGGGGCGAGTCAACGATCGTCAACGAAACGGCGATCATGGACGATAACGGCAATCTGCTGCCGCGCGGCCAGGTCGGCGAGATCGTGCATCGCGGCCCGAACGTGATGCTGGGCTACTACAAGGATCCGGAATCGACCGAGGCCGCCCGCAAGTTCGGCTGGCACCATACCGGCGACCTTGCGCTGATCGATGAGCACGGCGAACTGCTGTTCCTCGACCGCAAGAAAGACATGATCAAGTCGGGCGGCGAGAACGTCGCCTCGGTGAAGATCGAGGAGACGCTGCTCGCGCATCCGGCGGTGATGAACGCCGCGGTGGTGGGCCTGCCGCATCCGCAATGGGGCGAGGCGGTGTCGGGGTTCGTCAAGCTGAAGCCGGGCGCGGCCGCGACCGAAACCGATATAATCGAGCATTGCCGCAAGACGCTCGGCGGCTTCCAGGTGCCGAAGCTGGTGCAGATCGTCGACGAGATGCCAATGACCGCCACCGGCAAGCTGCGCAAGGTCGAACTGCGCAACCAGCATGCGGATTACTTCATGATGGAAAAGACGGGGTAGGGCACAACATCGGAGTTTGTCATTCCGCGATGCGTCGCGTCAGCAGCGCACGCCCGGAATCCATACTCCCAGCAATAGTTATGGCTTCCAGGCTCGCGCTTCGCGCGCTCCGGAATGACGAACGAAAGGTTGAGTTCCAGGGCGGGTCAAGCTCCGGAACGACAAAGGAACGGACATGGCAATCATCGAATCCACCGTCGCGCCGGGAAGCCAGGGCTTCAAGACCAATCGCGACGGCATGCTGGCGCTGATCGAGCGGATGCGGATGCTGGAGGCGCGTGCGCGCACCGCATCTGCGGCGTCCGCCGAACGGTTTCACAAGCGTGGCCAGTTGCTCCCGCGCGAGCGCGTCGCGCTGGTGCTGGATCCGGGCACGCCGTTCCTCGAACTGTCGACGCTGGCTGGCTACATGTTCGACACGCCGAATGCGGAGAAGAGCGTCCCGGGCTGCGGCGTGATCGGCGGCATCGGCTACGTCGCCGGCATCCGTTGCGTGATCAGCGCCAACGACTCCGGCATCGACGCCGGGGCGCTGCAGCCTTATGGCCTCGACAAGTCCATTCGCATTCAGGAACTGGCGCTTGAGAACAAGCTGCCATTCGTTCAGCTCGTCGAGAGCGCGGGCGCCAACCTGCTACGCTACCGGGTCGAAGACTTCGTCCGCGGCGGCAACATTTTTCGGAACTTGGCGCGGCTGTCGGCAGCGGGGCTGCCGGTGGTCACTGTGACGCACGGCTCGTCGACCGCGGGCGGCGCGTATCAGACCGGCCTGTCGGACTACATTGTCATGGTGCGCGGTCGAACGCGGGCATTTCTCGCCGGGCCGCCGCTGCTCAAGGCTGCGACCGGTGAAATCGCCACCGAGGAAGAACTTGGCGGTGCCGAGATGCACACCTCGATCTCCGGCCTCGGCGATTATCTCGCCGAAGACGACCGCGATGCGCTGCGGATCGCGCGTGACATCATGGCCGGCCTGCCGTGGGATCGGTCCGGGCCGGGGCCCGATCCGGCGAACTATCATCCGCCGCTGTACGATGCCGAAGAGCTGCTCGGCATCATGCCGATGGACCACAAGCGGCCGGTCGACATGCGCCAAGTGATCGCGCGCATCGTCGACGACTCGGACTTCACCGAGATGTCGCCCAACTACGGCCCGGCGACGATTTGCGGCCACGCCAAGATCGTCGGTCAGCCGATCGGCATCATCACCAACAACGGCCCGCTCGACCCGGCCGGCGCCAACAAGGCGACGCACTTCATCCAGGCGTGCTGCCAGTCGCGCACGCCGATCCTGTATCTCAACAACACCACTGGCTACATCGTCGGCCGCGCCTACGAGGAGGCCGGCATGATCAAGCACGGCTCCAAGATGATCCAGGCGGTGACCTCGGCGTCGGTACCGCAGATCACCATTTACTGCGGCGCCTCCTTCGGCGCCGGCAATTACGGCATGTGCGGCCGCGGCTTCCATCCGCGCTTCTGCTTCTCCTGGCCGAACGCCAAGACGGCGGTGATGGGCGGCGAGCAGGCGGCCGAAACCATGGCGATCGTCGCCGAGGCGGGCGCGGCGCGAAAGGGCGTGCCGGTCGATCGCGAAAAGCTCGATCAGATGAAGGCGGGCATCACCGCCGTGTTCAACGGCCAGATGGACGTGTTCGCGACCTCGGCGCGCATGCTCGACGACGGCGTGATCGATCCGCGCGACACCCGCGCGGTGCTGGCGGAGGTGTTGGCGATCTGCCGCGACAGCGAGACGCGAACCCCGCAACAGATGCAGTTCGCGGTGTCGCGAGCATGACGATGGCACAGATGCTGAAACCCACGCCCTTCACGAAGATCCTGATTGCCAACCGCGGCGAGATCGCGCTGCGGGTGATGCGCACCGCGCGCCGCATGGGCTACGGCGTCGTTGCGGTGTATTCGACCGCCGACGCCGATTCCGCGCACGTTCGCGAAGCCGACGAGGCGGTCGCGATCGGCGGCGCGCAGCCGTCCGAATCCTATCTCAACATTCCGGCGCTGATCGAAGCCGCGAAGATCGCGGGCGCCGACGCGGTGCATCCCGGCTACGGCTTTCTCGCCGAGAACGAAGACTTCGCAGCGGCGTGCCGCGACGCCGGACTGGTGTTCATTGGCCCGTCGGCGGAATCGATCGCCTCGATGGGCAACAAGGCCGGCGCGAAGGAGATCATGATCAAGGCGGGTGTGCCTTGCGTACCTGGCTATCAGGGCGCCGATCAGAGCGACGCCGCGATGGTTGCGGAAGCCGGGAAGATCGGCTTTCCGGTGATGATCAAGGCCGTGGCCGGCGGCGGTGGTCGCGGCATGCGGTTGGTGAAGGATGCGGCTGCGCTGCCCGACGCGTTGCGCAGCGCGCGTTCCGAGGCGCAGAGCGCGTTCGGCGATCCGACCGTCATCCTCGAGCGCGCCATCATGGAGCCGCGTCATATCGAGATTCAGGTGTTCGGCGATCGCTACGGTCACGCCATCCATCTCGGCGAACGTGACTGCTCGGTGCAGCGCCGGCATCAGAAGGTGATCGAGGAAGCGCCGTCGCCGGCCGTCTCCGAAGCGCTGCGCGAACAGATGGGCGTCGTCGCTGTGAACGCCGTCAAGGCGATCGGCTACGAGGGTGCCGGCACGCTCGAATTTCTGCTCGACGCGCAGGGCCAGTTCTACTTCATGGAGATGAACACCCGGCTGCAAGTCGAGCATCCCGTCACCGAAGCGATCACCGGTCTAGATCTGGTCGAGCTGCAGCTCCGCATCGCTGCCGGCGAGCCGTTGCCGTTGCGCCAGGACGACGTGAGCTTCAAGGGCCACGCGATCGAAGTGCGACTGTGCTCGGAGGATGCCGATAAGGACTTCATGCCGCAATCCGGCCGGATGGCCGTGTGGCGAATGCCGGCTGAGCTGCGCGTCGAGCACGCGCTGCAGTCCGGCTCGGAGATCTCGCCGTACTACGACTCCATGATCGCCAAGATCATCGCGGTCGGCGACAGCCGGGAGGAGGCGCTGCGCAAGCTGGTGCATGGCCTCGACAACACGGTGGCGTTCGGCGTCACCACCAACCGCGGTTTTCTCGCGGCCTGCCTGCGCCACGACGTGTTCGCGCGCGGCGAGGCGACCACGGCTTTCATCGCGCAAAGCCGCGACGCTCTGACACGCGCATTGCCGGAGGATGCGGTGCCGACCTGGGCGGTCGCGTCGCTGCTGCTCTACGTGACCGATCCGCACGCGCACCCGCATCGCGCCGGCCGTTCGCTGGCTGCGGCATTCCCGACATTGCTGCAGTTCGAGCTCGATGGGGCCGCGCATAGTTGCGAAGTGCTGCGCGAGCGCGACGGCCGCTACGTGACTGTCCACGACGGCCGCCGGATCAGCTTCGCGATCGAAACGCTTGGTGCCGACAACATTCGCTTCCAGGCCGAGGACTTCAGCGAGACGGCGGTGTATCATCGCGACGGCGAGCGTCTGTTCGTACAGCGGCTCGGCGTCGCCAACCCGATCGTCGATCGGACGCGAGCCGCGCCGCAACGCGCGGCGGCGGGCGGTGGCGACGGCAAGCTGCGTGCCGCGCTGAACGGCCGCGTCGTCGCCGTGCTGGTCAAGCCGGGCGACCGCGTCGAAGCCGGCCAGCCGGTGCTGACGCTCGAGGCGATGAAGATGGAGCACGTGCATCTCGCGCCGACTTCGGGCATCGTGGCGATTGACGTCGCCGAAGGCGAGCAGGTCACCACCGGCCGCATCGTCGCGCAGATCGAAGCGGCGGCGTAGACTGACGAGCACTGACTATGCCCCGTCATTGCGAGCGAAGCGAAGCAATCCAGCGTAGCGGACCGAGCTGGATTGCTTCGTCGCTTCGCTCCTCGCAATGACGAAGACCGAGGAAACAAGACATGAGCAATGACGCCGTGATCATCGAGCAGCGCGACCAGGCGCTGTGGATCACTATCAACCGCCCGGACAAGCGCAACGCCATCAATGCCGGCGTGGTCGAGGGCATTACCCGCGGCTGGAAGCAGGCGCATGACGATCCATCGGTGCGGGTGATCGTGCTGACCGGCGCCGGCGACAAGGCCTTTTGCGCCGGCGCCGACCTGCAATCGACCGGCGCAGCGTTCGCGTTCGACTTCTCCAAGCCGAATGTCGATTACGCCGACCTGCTGCGGCTGGCGCAGAATTCGACCAAGCCCTCGATCGCCCGCGTCAACGGCACCTGCATGGCCGGCGGCATGGGCCTGCTGTGCATGACTGACATGGCGATCGCGGCCGACACCGTGCAGTTCGGCCTGCCCGAAGTGAAGGTCGGCGTGTTCCCGATGCAGGTGATGAGCCTGCTGCAGGACATTGCGCCGCGCCGGCTGATCGCCGAATGGTCGCTGACCGGCGAGCCCTTTGACGCGGCGACAGCGCGCGATGCTGGATTGCTCAACTACGTGGTGCCGGCGACCGAACTCGATGCCAAGGTCGAATGGCTGGTGAAACGGCTGACCGACAAGTCGCCGACCGCGATCCGCCGCGGTAAGTATGCGATGCGCGCGATCGCCGCAATGTCGTTCGACGAGAGCATCGCCTACACGGAAAGCCAGATCGCGCTGCTGGCGATGACCGAGGACGCCAAGGAAGGGTTGAAGGCCTTCGCGGAGAAGCGCAAGCCGGTATGGCCGGGGAAGTAAGTGTCTTTGTGCAAGGCCCGCTCTCGCTCGGGACGTCGCGCACAGTCTCTCTTTTGTCATTCCGGGGCGCCGCGAAGCGGCGAACCCGGAATCCATACGCCCTGTGATCATTGGGGAGGAGGACGTGGCAGCTACTTTGCCGGAAGACGAAAGCGTAGGGGATATGGATTCCGGGCTCGCGCTTCGCGCGCCCCCGAATGACGAGCGGATAGGTAATTAATAGCAGCCACGCCGCACAAAACCCGCGGGCTAAGCGAGGGAGGCCGGCGATGTTGGCATCCGAGATGATCCGGCGCGGGGCGATCTATCACGGGCCGAAGACGGCAGTGATGTTCGGCGATCAGCGCATGACCTTCACCGAGGTCGACCTGCTGTCCAACCGCATCGCCAACGTGTTGATCGACACGCTGAAGCTCGATGTCGGGCGCCGTGTCGGCCTCCTGCTGAACAATTCGATCTACACGCTGCCGCTCGATTTCGGCTTCGTCAAATCCCGGCTGTCGCGGGTGCCGCTGAATTCGCGGCTGTCGCTGGTCGAGCAGCAGCAGATGCTCGACGGCGCCGGCGTCGACACGCTGATCCACGGCACGGATCTGACCGACCGGGCTCATGAAATCGCCGAGGCGATGCAAGGCCTGAAGCTGATCAGCATCGGTCATGCGTCGGACCCGAATGACCTTCTGCAACTTGCGCAACAGGCCTCCGACGCGCCGCCGTCGCGTCGGCCGGAGCCGGACGATGTGGTCATCACCATCTTCACGTCCGGCACCACCGGCAAGCTGAAGGCGGTCGAGCACACCCAAGCAAGCTGGGGGGCGATGGCCACCAATGTGCTGATCAACATGGAAGTCGGCGAGGGCGACGTGATGCTGCACGCCGCCTCGATGATCCATGCGTCGGGGTGTTTCATCGTGCCGTATTGGCTGCGCGGCGGCGTCGCCGCGGTGCTGCCGGGATTCACGCCCGCGAGCTATCTCGACGCGGTGGAGCGCTGGAAGCCGACCGCGCTCAATCTCGTGCCGACCATGATCGGCATGCTGCTCGATCATCCGAGCATCGAGCAGGCCGATTTCTCCTCGGTGAAGAGTATCATCTACGGCGCCTCGCCGATGCCGCGGCCGGTGATGCTGCGTGCTCTGAAACTTTGGGGGCCGCGCTTCGCGCAGTATTACGGTCAGTCCGAAGCACCGATTTTTATTACGCATCTGACGCAGGCGGATCACGTCGGGCCGAACGCCGAGCAGCGGCTGGCGTCCTGCGGACGACCGTCGATCGATTGCGAGATCAAGCTGGTCAACGAGGACGGCGACGAGGTGGCGCCGGGCGAGGCGGGTGAAATCGCGCTGCGCACGCCGTTTGCGATGAAGGGCTATTACAACGCGCCCGATCTGAACGCGCGGATGTTTCTGCCGGACGGCTGGTTGCGCACCCGCGACGTCGGCCGCTTCGACACCGATGGCTATCTCTATCTGGTCGACCGCACCTCGGACATGATCGTCACCGGCGGCTACAACGTCTATCCGCGCGAGGTCGAGGACGCGCTCGCCGCCCATCCGGCGGTGCGCGAGGTCGTGGTGGTCGGCCTGCCGGACGACAAATGGGGCGAGAGCGTCGCGGCCTTCGTGGCGCTGCGCAACGATGCGTCCGCCGAAGAGGCCGAACTGATCGCATTCGCGCGGGACAAGGTGGCGAGCTACAAGGTGCCCAAACAGGTGCGCTTTATCGACGAGGTGCCGAAGAGCCCGGTCGGCAAGCTGCTTCGCCGCGCCGTGCGCGATCCGTTCTGGCAGGGGCGAGAGCGGAAGATTTGACCAGAATGCAGCTAACCTGCGCCAAGCCTCTCTTTTGTCATTCCGGGGCGCGCCTCTTGGCGCGAGCCCGGAATCCATACTCCCTATATTCGCGATGAGGCGCTGAATCCGCCGTTGCCGTGCTTCACACGCACACGGTGGTTATGGATTCCGGGTTCGCTCGCTGCGCGAGCGCCCCGGAAGGACCAACGAGACGACGGTGCGCGTTGCTAGACGTTGCTCTCCGTCATCGCGCCGTACACTAGCGTCCGCAGTTCGCGGCGGATCGGGTAGGCGCTCGAGGGCAGCAGCTGCGTCATGAAGATGGTGATCAGCTCTTCGGCCGGGTCGATCCAGAACGCTGTCGAGGCCGCGCCGCCCCAGTAGTATTCGCCGACGCTGCCAGGCAGCAGCGTCAGAGCCGGGTTCATGTTCACCGCGAAACCGAGGCCGAAGCCGATGCCTGCATTGGTGGCTTCGCTGAACATCGAACGTGACAGCTCAGTGAGGTCGCGATTGCCGGGCAGATGATTGGTGGTCATCAGCTTGATCGTTTTCGGGCCGAGCAGGCGGACGCCGTCCAGTTCGCCGCCATTGAGCAGCGCCCGGCAGAAGGTGAGATAGTCGTCAGTCGTCGAGACAAGTCCGCCGCCGCCGGAGATCAGATCGGGCGGCGCCAGGAAGCTGGAAGTCGTCGGATCGTCCGACAGCTGCATGCCGCCTTTGCCGTCGGCGGAGTAGCAGGCGGCGAGACGATGCGCCTTGGCCGGCGGGACCTGAAAATCGGTGTCGACCATGCCGAGCGGATCGAGGATGCGCTGCTTGACGAACTGCTCGAACGGCATGCCGCTGATCTTCTGGACGATGTAGCCGACCACATCGGTCGAGACCGAGTAGTTCCAGGCTTCACCGGGCGAGAACTCCAGCGGGATGCGGGCGAGGTCGGCAATCCAGCTGTCGAGCGTGCCGGCCTTCTCGAAAGCGCCGATGCCTTTCTCGCGATAGGCGGCGTCGACATTGGTGCGGCTCTGGAAGCCGTAGGTCAGCCCCGACGTATGCCGCAGCAGGTCGACGACCTGCATCGGCCGCGCCGGCGGTTTGGTCAGGAAGGCGGGCGCCACACCGGCCTGAAACACGCCGAGATTGGCCCATTCCGGAATGTACTTCGCCACCGGATCGTCGAGCTGAACGCGACCTTCCTCGAACAGCATCATCAACGCCACCGAGGTGATCGGCTTGGTCATCGAATAGATACGGAAGATGGTGTCGTCCTTGATCGGCACGTTGCGCTCGCGATCGGCGTGGCCGAGCGAGGAGCGGTAGGCGATCTGGCCGCGGCGATAGACCAGCGTCTGGGTGCCGGCAAGTTTGCCGGGGCCGACATAGACGCGCTGCAGGTGATCGTCGATGCGCCGCAGCGCCGTTTCCGAGAAGCCGGCGCTGGCGGCCGAACCGGAGGTGATCGCGCGGGGGGACTGGGTCGAGACCTGCATGGGCACTCCGTCAGCAAGCGATGTGCAAGGCCGGCGCGGCTGCGTCGCCTCGCGCGGTTCCACAACTCTGGATAAAGGAAAAGTCGCCGCCGTTCTATCTCGGGGTGCTGGCTCGGCGGTGAATCTGTGCGATTTTGAGCATACGGAACGGGCAGTCCGCAATGAATCTCGACGCAGACCGGTCTGCAAGTCACGCGCTTATCACATTGGAACGCTTGGTGTAGCGTCCGGCCGTTGCCAAACCGGGAATGGAAGATGCCTCAATTCGATGAGACCGAGTTGACCGAAGCGGTCGTCGCAAGCTTTGACGAAACGCCTGATCCGCGGCTGAAGCATTTGATGCGCGAACTGGTCCGCTCGCTCCACGATTATGTCCGCCGCACTGGGCTGACCTTCGAGGAATGGCAGAAAGCGGTCGATTTTCTCACCCGGACCGGCCAGAAATGTACGCCGAGCCGGCAGGAATTCATCCTACTGTCGGATGTGCTCGGGGTCTCGATGCTGGTCGATGCGGTGAACCACCGCGAGCGGGACGGCGCAACGCAGACCACGGTGCTGGGGCCGTTCTATGTCGGCGAGCACAAGCCGATGGCGAACGGCGCGGACATTTCCGAAGGCGTCGAGGGCGAGCGGATGTATGTGCAGTGCCGCGTCGTTGACATCGGTGGTCAGCCGCTCGCCGGCGTGCCGGTCGATGTGTGGCACGCCGACGACGACGGTTTCTACGACTCGCAGAAGCCGTCTTATGCTGAGGCCGGCCCATCGTTGCGCGCGCAATTCGTGACCGACGCCGAGGGCCGCTTTGCTTTCCGCACCATTCTGCCGTGCAGTTACCCGATCCCGATCGACGGTCCGGTCGGCGAATTGATCCTGGCGGCACAGCGTCATCCGATGCGGCCCGCGCACGTGCATTTTCTCGTCAACGCGCCGGGCTACGAGCCGCTGATCACCCACGTCTTCGTCGAGGGCGACAAATATCTCGAAAGTGATGTCGTGTTCGGCGTCAAGGACGATCTGATCTCCAGCATCGAGCTGCGCAACGATGCGGTGATGCCCGATGGTCGCGAGGCGCCGGGGCCGTGGCATTTGATGACTTACGAATTCCGGCTGAAGCCGGGCAGGGGTGCTGCGCCACGGCCGATGATGGCAACGGCGGCGGAATAGACAGAGGACGATATCGTGAACGGGGACAAGCGCGTCTTTGGCCCGGCCGGGCCGAAGATCGCGCCGATCGGCCAAGGCACCTGGTACATCGACCGAGGCAACCGCGCAGCGGCGATTGCCGCGCTGCGACGGGGGCTTGACCTTGGCATGACCCACATCGACACGGCCGAGATGTATGGTGAGGCAGAGCCGCTGGTCGCGGAGGCGATTGCGGGCCGGCGCGACGAGGTGTTCCTGGTCTCCAAGGTGCTGCCGAGCAACGCCTCGCGGAGCGGCACGATCGCGGCCTGCGACCGCTCGCTGCAGCGTCTCAAGACCGACCGGCTGGACTGCTACCTGTTGCACTGGCGTGGTCAGTATCGGCTGGCCGATACTGTGGCTGCGTTCGAGCAACTCGTCGCCGCGGGCAAGATTCGCTCCTGGGGCGTCAGCAATTTCGACGCCGGTGATCTGCAGGAACTGCTTAAGATCGCGGGGCGCGGCAAGATTGCCTGCAATCAGGTGCTGTATCATCTGCGTGAGCGGGCGATCGAGCACTCGGTGATCCCGTGGTGTGAAGCGCATGGCGTCGCCGTGACGGCCTATTCACCGTTCGGGCACGATGAATTTCCCGCGCCGCGGAGTGCGGAGGGAAGGGTATTGCAAGCCATTGCCGACCAGCATGGCGCCACGCCGCGTCAGGTCGCGCTGGCCTTCCTGATCCGCCGGCCCTCGGTGTTCGCGATTCCGAAGGCAGCGGATCCGGCCCATGCGGCGGATAACGCGGCTGCTGGAATGCTACGCCTCTCAGACGACGACCTGGCCGAGATCGATAAGGCGTTTCCGCTGGGCCCTGAGCCGGCAAGCCTGCCAATGCTGTAACGAGCCGACCCAAATGCGGAGCGGATGCGGCGCATAGCGCGATCCCGCTTTCCGGACTTGTGCGACGGCCACGAACATCGTTGTGTCGAATGGAGTATAATTGACGAGGCGCCGCTCACGGCTTGCCTTGGACCTCTCCGTTTTCATCGCATTGCCGGATACTTGTGACCGCCACCTCGCCCAACGCGCCCGATGCGGGCCGCCGCCTGACGCATCGCCATGCTGATCAGCCGCTGCGCGGCATCGCGCTGATCGTGCTCTCGACGGTGTTCCTCGCGTGTTCCGACACGCTGGCGAAGTATCTCGGCCGCACCGTGCCGCCGATCGAGATCGGCTGGATCCGGTTTCTGGTGTTCCTGCTGATCATGACTCCGGTGGCGCTGATGTCGTCGGCGTCGTCGCTGCGATCGGCACGGCCGAAGCTCCAGGTCCTCCGAGGGCTGGCGCTGGTGGCATCGTCGACCTTGTTCATCAGCGGTTTGCAGTTCCTGCCGATCGCGGAAGCATCCGCGACCTCGTTCGTCGCGCCGTTGTTCGTCACCGCGCTGTCGATCGTGTTGCTCGGCGAGAGCATCGGGATCCGCCGCTGGGCCGCCAGCGTAGTCGGTCTGATCGGCGTGCTGATCGTCATTCGCCCGGGATCGGCAGCGTTCAATCCGGCCGTGATCTTTCCCATTCTGTCGGCGCTGACCTGGGCGGTGACGCTGACGTTGACGCGGATGATCAGCGGCGCAGATCGCGCCGCCGTCACCATGACGTTCTCCGCGCTGGTCGGCTTCGTCGCGCTGAGCATGATGGTGCCGTTCGTCTGGGTGACGCCGACCTGGCATGGGATCTTTGTCGGCATTCTGGTCGGCCTGGCGTCGACCATGGGGCAGTGGATCGTGGTGCTGGCCTATCGCTATGCCGACGCCTCGGTGCTGGCGCCGTTCACTTACAGCCAGCTGGTCTGGGTCACGTTCCTCGGCTTCGGCCTGTTCGGTGAGATCCCGGACGTCTGGACGTTCGTCGGCGCCGCCGTGATCATCGCCAGCGGCCTCTACACCGCCCACCGCGAACGCATCCGCCGCAAGCAGCCGGTGGCGGCGGAGCCATATCCGAGTCCGTAAACGCCACATTTCCGTCATTGCGAGCGAAGCGAAGCAATCCAGATGCAGTGCACGAAGCTGGATTGCTTCGTCGCTCCCGTCCTCGCAATGACGGGAGAAGCTGGCCGGCTTACACCGGCAGCGCGATCGAGTACTTCACCTGGCTGAGCGCAAAGCTCGATTCGATCGAGGCGATGCCGTCGAGGCGGGTCAGCTTGGTCTTCAGGAAGGTCTCGTAAGCCGCGAGGTCGGCCGCGACGACGCGCAGCAAATAGTCCCGGTTGCCGGTCATCAGATAGCATTCCAGCACTTCGTCCCACTTCGAGATCGCCTTGGCGAAGCGGGCGAGGTCTTCTTCCTTCTGCCGCGTCAGCTTGATCGAGATGAAAACGCTGACATGCAGGCCCAGTGCTTTCTGATCGACCTGCGCAGTGTAGCGGCCGATGATGCCGCGGCTTTCCAGCAGCTTGACCCGGCGATGGCATGGCGACACCGACAAGCCGACCTGGTCGGCGAGATCCTGCATGGTGATGCGCCCATCGGCTTGCAGCGCAGCGAGTATCTTGCGGTCGATCGCGTCGAGGTTGGACATTAGAATAAACCGCTTCAAAATCAGATCACGCAGTCAATTTATCCCAATACGTTATCTGGCGCTGCCAGAAATTGAGAATTTCCGTACGGCGATTCATCGTACAATTCGGCGGGTGCAACGCAGGTGATCGCAATGCCGTCAAGCTCGGACCGCCTCGACTTGCTGAATGCGCTGACGCGCAAGGCGCTATGGCTGTCGACCTGGATGATTCATCACGCGAACCATGTTCGCCCGAACGTGGACGGTCTCAAGGTCGGCGGTCATCAGGCATCGTCGGCGTCGCTCGCCACGATCATGTCGGCGCTGTACTTTTCGGTGCTGCGGCCGGAAGATCGCGTCGCGGTCAAGCCGCATGCCAGCCCGATCTTTCACGCGATTCAGTATCTCTTCGGCCGGCAGAGCCGCGAACGGCTCGAGAACTTTCGCGGTTACAAGGGCGCGCAGTCCTATCCGTCGCGGACCAAGGACGCCGATGACGTCGACTTCTCGACCGGTTCGGTCGGGCTCGGCGTGGCGCAGACGCTGTTCTCCTCGCTGGTCCAGGACTACGTCACCGCGCATGGCTGGATGAAGGATCGCCCGGAAGGCCGCATGATCGCGCTGGTCGGCGACGCCGAGATGGACGAGGGCAACATCTTCGAAGCTTTGCTCGAAGGCTGGAAGCACGGTCTGCGTAACACCTGGTGGGTGGTCGACTACAATCGCCAGAGTCTGGACGCAGTGGTGCGCGAAGGCCTTTGGGAGAAATTCGAGACGATGTTCCGCAATTTCGGCTGGGACGTCGTCATCGTCAAATATGGCCGGTTGATGCAACAGGCATTCGCCGAGCCGGGCGGCGAGGCTCTGCGGCGCTGGATCGATCGTTGCCCGAACCAGATGTATGCGGCGCTATGCTTCCAGGGCGGCGCCGCGTTCCGCAAGCGCCTCGAGGACGAGATCGGCGATCAGGGCGAGGTGTCGCGCCTGATCGATGCGCGTACCGACGACGAACTGCTGGCGTTGATGTCGAACCTCGGTGGCCACGACATGGCGAGCCTGCTCGACGCCTTCGAATCTATCGATCACGATCGGCCGGTGTGTTTCATCGCCTATACGATCAAGGGCGTCGGCCTGCCGTTCCAGGGCCACAAGGATAACCACGCCGGGCTGATGACGCCCGCGCAGATCGAGGCATATCGCGCCGCGCAGAATATCCGGCCTGGCCACGAATGGGATCGTTTCGAGGGCCTGACGCAGAATGTCGCTGCGCTCGACGCGTTGCTCACGAACGCCCCGATCAACGCGAGTGGTAAGCGTCGCCTGAGCGCACCGGTGATCGAGGTGCCCGAACATCTGTCGTTCAAGCTGGCAGCGGAGATGTCGACCCAGCAGGGCTTCGGTCTGATCCTCAACGAACTGGCGCGCGGGGATAGTGCTCTCGCGTCGCGCATCGTCACCGCGTCTCCGGATGTCACCGTGTCCACCAACCTCGGCGCGTGGGTCAATCGCCGCGGTCTGTTCGCCCGCACCGACAAGGCCGATCTGTTCCGCAGCGAGAAAATCCCGACGACGTTCAACTGGGACTTTTCGCCGAAAGGGCAGCACATCGAACTCGGCATCGCTGAGATGAACTTGTTCATCCTGATGTCCGCCCTGGGCCTGTCCCACAGCATCAACGGCGAGCGACTGCTGCCGATCGCGACGCTGTACGATCCGTTCATCCAGCGTGGCCTCGATGCGCTGAATTATGCCTGCTATCAGGACGCCCGCTTTATGGTGGCGGCGACGCCCTCCGGCATCACGTTGGCGCCGGAAGGCGGCGCGCATCAATCGATCGCGACACCGTTGATCGGCATGGCGCAAGACGGACTCGCGTCGTTCGAGCCGGCCTTCGTGGATGAACTCGCGGTGATGATGCGCTGGGGCTTCGCGCACATGCAGCAGGACGATGTGGGGGGCGGCGCTTCGGACGGCATGCGGTCCGGTGGTTCGGTTTACTTGCGCCTGTCGACCCGCACGATCGAGCAGCCGCAACGCATGATGCCCCCGGATCTGCAGAAGGCGATCGTCGGCGGTGCCTACTGGCTCCGCAAGCCGGGGCCGAATTGTGAACTGGTGATCGCATACGCCGGCGCCGTTGCGCCCGAAGCCATCGAGGCCGTGGGTCTCCTCGGTGACAGCCGGCGGGATGTTGGGCTGCTGGCGATCACTTCAGCCGACCGCCTGCATGCCGGCTGGACCGCGGCGCGTCGCTTGCGCCGAGCCCATCGTGGCTCGCGTCAAGCCAGCCACATCGAAAATCTGCTTGCGCCGCTGCCACGGAGCTGCGGCATCATCACCGTGCTGGATGGCCATCCGGCGACGCTGGGCTGGATCGGCGCGGTGTGCGGCCATCGCATGGAAGCTCTCGGCGTCGAGCACTTCGGCCAGACCGGCAGCATTTCGGATCTGTATCGGCATTACGGCATCGACGCCAACGCGATTATCGATGCTGCGGAAAGTCTGATCGGCGGAGCACCGGTGCTGCATCGGAAGATGGCCGTGTAGTTTTCGCGGCGGCTTATGGTGAATCGTTAGTTGATTGTACGATAAGCGAACTCAGTCGCCAGATTGGGACCAGTATTGCTGGCCGGGGATCGTCTTTCGATTTGAACTTTAAGCATTAGGCAAAACTACGATGGGATATTGGCGCGTCTCCGCTGACCTGGACCGGATATGCTTCAATTCTTTCCCGCATGGGATCAGCAGCACGCAGGGCTGGTAGCACTCGGGCTTTCACTGTGTCTGCTCGGCGGCATGGCCGCGGCGGGTGCCTTGCGGTTCACCTACATCAGTTCCGGCCGGGTTCGGCGCGGCTGGGTCATCGCGGGCTGCGTGGCCGCGGTCTGCGCAGTCGTCAGCGCATTGACGGTTGGGCTGCTGTTGGCTCTTCCTCAAGAAGCCGTCGTTCGTAGCATCGCGCTGTCGGTCATCACCCTGACGATCCTCGGGATGACGGTCACCGTCGCGATGGCGGTGTGGTCGGGTGCGCAGGGGACCAACAATGTCCGCAGCGCTTTGGCCGACCGCGTCATGGTGCTCGATGCTGTGGTTCAGGAGGATACGCTGGGCTTCAGCCTGTTCAGCCCGGACGGCCGGCTTGAATCGTGGAACGAAGCTTTCCTCGAAATCTATGCCATTCCTCCCGGTCAGCCGCTCGCCGGCCGCCCGTTGAAAGAGTTGATCGAGATTCTCCGCGTCAGCGGCAATCAGCTCGTTGATCTCGAACAGCTTGCCGAAATCAAAGCTGCGAGCACCAGCGGCGAAGCGTCGGAAGCGATCATTGCGCTGCGTGACGGCCGACATATCAAGATCGAATTCCGGCCGCTTCCGAACGGCGGCTGGATCGCCAAGCATTCCGACGTCACCGACTACAAGATGGCAGAGCAGCGCTTCGCCTATGTCACGCTGCACGACCTTGCCACAGGCCTGCCCAATCGTGCCGCTTTCAATCAGCGGATCGTGCAGAGCCTCACCATTGCCCGCGAACGGCACGCGACCTTCGCTGTCATCCGGCTCGGGATCGACCGCTTCAAAGAGATCAACGACGTGTTCGGCCAATCCGTCGGCGACGCAGTGCTTGCCAGGATGGCGGCGCAGCTCGCCGACACCTGCCATTGGGGCTTTCTGGCGCGACCGGGTGGTGACGAGTTCTCGATCGTCACGACCCCGGATCAGGCCGAAGGGGCCGTGCAGGAGATTTGCGCCCAGGTCGCGGAGCTCTGCGATATCGAATTCGACATTGAAGGCCACAAGATCCGCGTTGGCTCGACCGCGGGTGTCAGCATCTATCCGCGCGACGGCGACAATGCCGACACGCTGATCGCCCACGCCGATGTGGCGCTGTATCGCGCCAAGACCGAGCGACGCGGCACCGTTTGTCTGTTCGAACCTGCGATGGACCTGCAGATCCGCGAGAAGCGCGCTTTGCAGCGCGAACTCGCGATGGCGCTCGAGAACGATGAGTTCGAGCTTCACTACCAGCCGCAGGCAACCACCGACGGCGAAATCGTCGGCTTCGAGGCACTGCTGCGCTGGCGGCATCCGGTGCGCGGGATGGTGTCGCCCGCTGTATTCATTCCACTGGCGGAAGAGACCGGGCTGATCGGAGCGATCGACGAGTGGGTGCTGCGCAGCGCGTGTCGCGAGGCTGCGTCCTGGCCCAAACCGCTGGCGATTGCGGTGAATTTGTCACCGCTCGATTTTCGGCGGCTCGATGTGCCCGCCTTGATCCTGCAGGTGTTGGTAGAGACCGGGCTCGACGCCAGACGTCTCGAAGTCGAGATCACCGAAGGCGTGCTGATCGACGATTTTGCCGGCGCAATCGCCATCCTGCGGCGGATCAAGAACCTCGGCGTTCGCGTCGCGATGGATGATTTCGGTGCCGGCTATTCGTCGCTGTCCTACCTGCAGTCGTTCCCCTTCGACAAAATCAAAATCGATCAGGTGTTTACCCGGAAGCTCGAAAGCAATCCGGACTCCGCCGCGATCGTTGAGGCGATCCTCGACCTGGCGCGCCGGCTCAAGCTGCCGGTGATCGCCGAGGGGGTCGAGACGGAAAGCCAACTGGCGTTTCTCGCAGGGGCGGGGTGCCAGGAGGTGCAGGGTTATCTGATCGGCAAGCCGCAACCGATCGAACAATATCGTCAAGTCACCGGCGCTGCGGTGGCGGCCGAGCTGATTGCCCAGGCCGGTTGATTTTTGCTGCGCTGCAGCGCGGCCGGCATTGATGTCTGCGCGGTGACGCGGCGAGATCGCACACGTCCAATTGTCCTGTCCGGCCTTGCTCCGCTCGCGGCAGTGTTTTTATATGCCGTCCCCGCATATGGCGGGCTCCGAACTCATTCGCGTTGCCTGGGCGAGGGTGCTCGCCGGAGGCGCCGCCGTCCGCATCGCCTCCTGCAACCACCGCAATCAAAATCAGAAGAA
Organism: Rhodopseudomonas sp.; assembly: GCF_048594845.1. Lineage (GTDB taxonomy): Bacteria > Pseudomonadota > Alphaproteobacteria > Rhizobiales > Xanthobacteraceae > Rhodopseudomonas. The sequence goes on from NZ_JBMDXE010000364.1 coordinate 36,304, forward strand.
GAGGTTTACGATGGTCAACCGCATGCAATTCTACATCGACGGCGCCTGGGTCGATCCCGTCGCTCCCAAGTCGACGCCGGTGGTCAACCCGGCCACCGAAGAGCCGATGTATGAGGTTGCACTCGGCTCCAAGGCCGACGTCGACAAGGCCGTCGCCGCTGCCAAGCGCGCGTTCGAATCCTTCTCGCAGACCAGCCGCGAAGAGCGCATCGCACTGCTCGAGAAAATCGTCGCGATCTACAAGGGCCGCATGAAGGAGATCGGCGCAGCCGTCTCCGATGAAATGGGCGCGCCGCTGCCGATGGCAGAGAAGATGCAGGCCGGCGCCGGCCTCGGCCACATCATGTCGACGCTCGACGTTTTGAAAAATTATCACTTCGAGGAGCCCATGGGCTCGGCTGTGATCGTGCGCGAGCCGATCGGCGTCGTCGGCATGATCACGCCGTGGAATTGGCCGCTCAATCAGATCGCCTGCAAGGTCGCGCCCGCGCTCGCGGCCGGTTGCACGATGATCCTGAAGCCTAGCGAATTCACTCCCACGTCGGCGCTGATCTTCGCGGAGATCCTGCATGAGGCGGGTGTGCCGAAAGGCGTGTTCAACCTCGTGAACGGCCTCGGCCCGGAGGTCGGCGCTGCGATGAGCGAACACCCGGACATCGACATGATCTCGTTCACCGGTTCGACTCGCGCCGGCATCGACGTCGCCAAGCGCGCGGCGCCGACGGTGAAGCGCGTCAGCCAGGAACTCGGCGGCAAGTCGCCGAACGTGATCCTCGACGACGCCGATCTCACCAAGGCGGTGACCGGCGGCGTGATGCACATGTTCAACAACTCCGGCCAGTCGTGCAACGCGCCAAGCCGGATGATCGTGCCGCTGTCGAAGATGGCCGAGGTCGCCGCCATCGCCAAGGGCGTGGCGGAAAAGACCAAGGCCGGCGATCCGCGTGCCGAAGGCACCACGATCGGCCCGGTGGTCAATCGCGGCCAGTGGGACAAGATCCAGGCGCTGATCAACAAGGGCATCGAGGAAGGCGCTACGCTGGTCGCGGGCGGACCCGGCCTGCCGGAAGGCGTCAACAAGGGCTTCTATGTCCGTCCGACCGTGTTCGCCGACGTCACCGACAACATGACCATCGCGCGCGAGGAGATCTTCGGGCCGGTGCTGGTGATCATGGGCGCCAAGGACGAGGACGAAGCGGTCAAGCTCGCCAACGACACGCCCTATGGTCTTGCCGGCTACGTCTCGGCCGGCTCGGTCGAACGTGCTCGCAAGGTCGGCCGGCAGATCCGCGCCGGCAACGTCAACCTGCAGGGCGTGCCGAACGAACGCACCGCGCCGTTCGGCGGCTACAAGCAGTCGGGCAACGGCCGCGAGTGGGGCAAGTTTGGTCTCGAAGAATATCTCGAGGTCAAGGCGATCGCCGGCTTCAACGCCGCCTGATCACGCCTGACGCAGCTTCACGGTGATCAATGCGCCGGGACGGTTCCGCCGTCCCGGCGTTTGCTTGAGCGGGCCTTGTTCCGAATCCGGTAGTCGTCCGAGTAGTTGGGTCATGACGTCGTCTTTAAAAGCGCGTTCACTGTTGCGGTTGGAGACGAACGATTCGTCGACCGGCGGTGAAGGACAACATGAACACGCTCATTCCCGACGCGCATCGGCGTCAGTTTCTCACCATCGGCCTCAGCGGGCTGGCGATCCTTGTCGCGCTGCTGGTCGCCAAGATCATCACCTGAACTCCCACGATTGACATCCGCGTCCGTCGCCTCTCAATTGCCGCGAAACGGCAGCGAGATGAGACATGTCGGACGGACTGCGCAAGGGCCTGACCTCTTACGGCGACGCCGGATTTTCGCTGTTCCTGCGTAAGGCCTTCATCAAGGCGATGGGCTATTCGGACGACGCGCTCAATCGGCCGATCGTCGGAATCACCAACACCCACAGCGACTACAATCCCTGTCATGGCAATGTCCCGCAGATCATCGATGCGGTGAAGCGTGGCGTGATGCTGGCCGGCGCGATGCCGATGGTGTTTCCAACCATTTCGATCGCCGAGAGTTTTGCGCATCCGACCTCGATGTATCTGCGCAATCTGATGGCGATGGACACCGAGGAAATGATCCGCGCCCAGCCGATGGACGCGGTTGTGGTGATCGGCGGCTGTGACAAGACGCTGCCGGCGCAGATCATGGCCGCGGTGTCGGCCGATCTGCCCACGGTGGTGATCCCTGTCGGGCCGATGGTCGTCGGCCATCACAAGGGCGAAGTGCTCGGCGCCTGCACCGACTGCCGGCGGCTGTGGGCAAAGCACCGCGCCGGCGAGATGGACGAGGTGGAGATCGAAGCCGTCAACGGACGGCTCGCGCCCTCGGTCGGCACCTGCATGGTGATGGGCACCGCCTCGACAATGGCGTGTATCACCGAGGCGATGGGACTGTCATTGCCGATGTGTGCGACGATTCCGGCGCCCCATGCGGAGCGTTTCCGTTCGGCCGAGGAGAGCGGCCGCGTTGCCGCAGAGATGGCCAAGACAAAAGGGCCCAAGCCGAGTGAATTGCTGACTCCGACCGCGTTCCGCAACGCTCAGGTCGTGCTGCAGGCGATCGGCGGCTCGACCAATGGCCTGATCCATCTCACCGCGATCGCCGGCCGCGTCCCGCACCAAATCGATCTCGACGAATTCGACGGCATCGGCCGCGACGTGCCGGTGCTGGTCGATCTCAAGCCTTCCGGCGCGCACTACATGGAGCACTTTCATCACGCCGGCGGGGTGCCGAAGCTGATGGCGCAGCTCGGTGAGCTGATCGACCTCGAGGCCAAAACGATCACCGGCGCGACCTTGCGTGAAGTGGTTGCGAAGGCCGAAGACGTGCCCGGGCAGGATGTCATCAGGTCGCGCGACAATCCGATCCGCCGCGAGGGCGGCATTGCCTTTCTCACCGGCAACCTCGCGCCGCGTGGTGCCGTCATCAAGCACGCGGCAGCCTCTCCGCAGTTGATGCAGCACACCGGCCGCGCGGTGGTGTTCGACTCGGTGGAGGACATGACGTTGCGGATCGACGCCGCCGATCTCGACGTCACCGCCGCCGACGTCCTCGTGCTCCGCAATGCAGGGCCGAAGGGTGCGCCGGGGATGCCGGAGGCCGGCTATCTGCCGATCCCGCTGAAGCTGGCGCGGGCAGGGGTCAAGGACATGGTGCGCATTTCAGACGCGCGGATGAGTGGCACCGCGTTCGGAACCATCGTGCTGCACATCACGCCGGAGAGCGCCGACGGCGGGCCGCTGGCTCTGGTCGAAACCGGCGATCGAATCACACTCGACGTTGCGGCTCGGAAGATCGATTTGCTCGTCGATGATGCCGAACTGGCGCGGCGCCGTGAGGCGGCGCGGCCGTCCGTCGTCGCGAGGCCCGCGCGCGGCTACGCGCAGCTGTTTCATGACACGATCCTGCAGGCGGACGAGGGCTGCGACTTCGATTTCCTCACCGCGGCCGGGCGTAGCGAGCGCTGAGCGCCGTTACATCAAGTGCATTTCGAGCTCTTCCAGCATCGACAGCGTTTCGAGATCGCCATTGTCTTCGAGCAGCTCGCGCAGCGTCGGCAGATAGTTGTGCAGCACGCGCAGATCGTCGAGTCCCTGCTTTTCGCGCAGCTCGGTGCGCTTTTGCGCGAAATAGGCCCAGAACGGATTCTCACCCGCGTCGATATGGGTCTGCAATCGCGCCATCACGCGTTCTGATCGAATCTCCCAGTTGCAGTTCTTGAAGCTGACATAGCGATCGAACGAATCCGACATTCCGTACTCCAAAGGGTAGCGACCGGCCCTCGTAGCAAGCGATATGCCATCGCGATGCATGGGCGGCTTTGTGAGGACGGTGTCGGATGGCCGCGGTCTGGTTCGTCCTTCCGAGGATGTTCACCGCATCCGGAGGATTGTCATGAACCTGAAGCCAGCCGCTGAACTCGCCCGGCTCGGCGAGGCCCGTTTTCCCAATGAAAGCGCGGAGTATCGCCACGCCCGCACCGAACTGCTCGCCGAGGAGATCGAACTGCGTCGCCACATTGAACGGGTCGCCGAGCTCCGCCGTCGGTTGCCGCCCGGCGGCGAGGTCACCGGCGCCTATGCGTTCGAGGGCGAGAGCGGGCGGACGGACTTTGCGGGTCTGTTTGGCGACAAACCGACATTGGTGATCTACAGCTACATGTACGGACCGCAACGGGTCGAGCCGTGCCCGATGTGCACTTCGCTGCTGAGCGCCTGGGACGGTGAGGTGCCCGACATCACCCAGCGGGTCGCGCTTGCGGTCGTGGCGCGATCGCCGATGGAGCGGCTGATCGCCTTCAAGCGCGCCCGCGGCTGGCACCATCTGCCGCTGTTCACGGATCTGACGGGCGCCTACAGCCGCGACTATGGAAGCGTCACGCCCGATGGCGGCGACGACGCGGCGTTCAACGTCTTCAGCCGCCGCGACGGCGTCATCCGGCACTTCTGGGCCGGAGAGATGTTCGCGGCCAGTGCCGATCCCGGACAGGACCCGCGCGGCGCCCCGGATCTGATGCCGCTATGGACGATTCTCGACTGCACGCCGGAGGGGCGCGGGACCGACTGGTATCCCAAACTTCGCTACGGGTGAGGCCGGACGGGCCGTACGCTCCGCGAAGCTGAAAATTTTTTCATCTTGTCGGAGGCAGTCGGAGGGGCCGTCCGACTGCCCGGGGGGCATGGGCGGCGGTGTTCGGGTGTGGTGCGGTGTCCCTTTCGAGCGCTCGCGCCCGGTCCAATTCATTGATTTAGCTGTATGATTCTGTCAGATGGTGCCGTTTAGAAGCCCTTAACCATGGAGGAGCATGGTCGAACCGTTCAGCGCTTAAGCGGCATTTAACTAAAACACGCCTTAATCGCGCTCCTCTGTTCTGCCACATCTGCGTGCGGTAAGATCGTTCCGAAGCACCGCAGAGCCAGTGGGGATATCTGGGTGCTTGGCGTATGACTGTCGGTTCAAGGGCGCGTGATCTGCCCAACCATCGTGGGGCCCGCTTTATGGGGTTTCGTAAATCGCTCGGCGCGATCGCCGTCGCGCTGCCGGTGATCGGCTGCGTCTGGACCGTGTATGCCAACACGGTCGGCGCGAGCATCTACCCCGCCATCGGCACATGGGGCGATGAGCCGGCCACCCGCGTAGCGCGGTCCGACTTCGCGTCGCGCTTCGAGCCGCTCGCCGCCGCAGCAGCTTCCGCCCCCGGCCTGATGTCCCATCTGGCCCTTAAAGCCGCGATGGCCAAGCAGGGCACCGTTCAGGTCGCCTCAGCCGACGCCGGCGACGTCCCGGTCACGTCCAGCGTACAGGTCGCGAACGCCGCGCCGCCGCAGACGAAGTCCGGTCACCGCTATTACGCGCTGCTCGACGCCAATTATTCGTTCGGCTTCGAGCCGGACAGGTTCAAGCCCACGCAAAATAATTCCGCCGCTCCCGCCGACGCCGAAGAGGCGATCGCCGAAGCCATCAAGCCCGACGCCGGCAAGCGCGCCGTCGGTCTGGTGCCGGCGCCGCCGCCGGTGAAGCTGGCGATGGCGGTGCCGACGCCGCCGGAGCGCAAAGCCACCACTCGCGTTTCGCCCGGTCCGACCCGCAATCCGTTCAGCCAGGAAGCCCTTGTGGCTCGTGCCAAGGCCGTGCTGATGGCTCAGAAGTCGGAAAGCAAGTCGAGCTTCTTCGACAAGCTGTTCGGCAAGCCCGATGCCCCGGCGCTCGCTTACGCCTCCGCGGATGCCGGCGTGACCTCGACCGGCGAACCGCGCGATCCCGCCTTCACGCCGTCCGACGACGATCGCTACACGGCAGTCTACGACATCACCGCCAAGACGGTGTACATGCCGGATGGGACTAAGCTTGAGGCGCATTCGGGACTGGGGGCGCGGATGGACGATCCGCGCCATGTCAACGTCCGTATGCAGGGTGCCACCCCTCCGCACATCTACGATCTCAAGATGCGCGAGGCACTCTTCCACGGCGTCGCGGCGATCCGCCTGACCCCGGTCGGCGGCGAGGACATGATCCACGGTCGCACCGGCCTGCTGGCCCACACCTATATGCTCGGGCCGCGCGGCGACTCCAACGGCTGTGTCTCGTTCCGGGACTACAATGCCTTCCTGCAGGCGTTCAAGCGTGGCGAGGTCAAGCGTCTCGTCGTCGTCGCCAGCATGACCTGACGCCAGGGGCGGCTGCGGCCGCCCAGCGTTGCGGTATTCGCGCATCGCGCAATCGGTCCTCTTCAAGGCGTATGCATTGCGCGTCGGAACCATTTTCGGTTTCGAACGATTGGTCGATCTCATCGGAGGATCGACTATGCGCTCACGAACATTCTCTGGCGTACTTGCATTGGCGACGCTGCTCGGCGGCGGCGTTGCGCTCGCCCAGGAACGCGGGACCGAGGCGCAGCGCGAGGCTTGCACGCCCGATGCGTTTCGGCTGTGCGGCCAATTCATTCCTGATGCGTCACGGATCGAGAGTTGCCTGCGCGCGGCGGGGCCGCGTCTGAGCCCGGCATGCTACGTGGTCTTCAATCCGCCCCAGGAGAAGCCTCAGCCGTCCATGCGCACCGTGCGGCGCCAGGCACCGCAGCCGACGGATCGTTCAAACGACGACGACGGCTGGGATCGCCGCAGCTTCGAACGCTGGTGATCTGTTCACCACAGACCTTAGCTCGAGAAAAGATGTCGTCTGATGTTAAGGAGCGGACCCACCGTGGGTCCGCTCCAATGTCGAGGTAATAGTTAGCGGCAGACGCGGCTGGTGCGGACCACGCGGTGGCCGTGCGGACCACGGGTTACGATCTTGCGCACGGTGCAGTGCGGAGCACGGCGGATCACGCGACGCCGTTCGACATAGCGCTGTGCCGAGACGTCAGTCATTGGTTTGACGATGCTGGTCTTCGCCGGACCCGCGGGCGCTGCCGACGCCGCACCGCTGAACGCGGCGAACCCAAGCGCGACGGCGGCGGCCACTCCAAAAGCAATTTTCTTCACAAGCATGTCTCCTCAAACTGATGCTGATCAAGGTCGTAAGACCTGCTCGACCTTGGTCGGCCAGGAGTGAATTCACGGTGAAGGAACCATGGCGGGAAAGCGGCAATTCCTTCGCGTTCTGATTTAGTGCGTACGCGCGCAGACGCTTGGGATGGAACTGCATGTTTCATCGCGCGGATGAGCTGCATCGGCTCGCTCAAGGTAAGAAGCGCGCGATGGTCGGAGTTGTTAGTTCATCAAATCGCCCGGCTTCCTCAATGCCCTTGCACAGTTTGGCGTTCCGCGTTCGCTGCGGCACAAAGGGGGCATCGGTAGGGCCGCGGTCTGCGCGGTTATGCGCAGACCACGATCGCTGCTCTTCTACCGCTTGGCGCGACAAGTCAGCTCATGACAGACGAGCAGAGGGCCTCCGTCGCAGAGGTCTGCGCGCCGTCACTTCAATCCACCGGTCACGTGCAGCGTTTCGCCGGTGACGTAGGAGGCGCCGTCGCCGGCAAGGAAGGCGACGACGGCGGCAATCTCGTCGGCCTCGCCGACGCGACCGAGCGGCGTGATCGCTTCGATCTGCTTGCGCATTTCGCCTTCGTGGAAGCCAGCGGTCTTGACGCCTTCGGTGACGACCATGCCGGGATTGACGGCGTTGACCCGGATCTTGCGCGGAGCAAGCTCCTTGGCGAGCACGCCGGTGATCAGGTCGACCGATGCCTTGGTTGCGCCGTAGACCGCTGTGCCGGGCATCGCCATGGTCGAGACGCCGGACGAGATGTTGACGATGCTGCCGCCGTCATTGAAGTGCCGCGCGGCTTCCTGAGTCACCAGGAGGAGCCCGAGCACGTTGATGTTGAATTGCCGGTGAAAGTGCTCCGGCGTGATGACGTCGAGCGCTCCGAATTCGTAGACGCCGGCATTGTTGACCAGCACCTCGATGTTGCCGAACGCCCTGACGGTCTCGCTGACCAGCTTGGCAACGTCGGTCGGCTCGGCAAGGTTTCCGTGCACGGCCACCGCTTTGCCGCCAGCGGCCTGGATCTTCGCCACCACAGCGTCGGCTCCGGCTTTGCTGGAGGCGTAGTTGACGGCGACGGCGGCTCCTTCCGCCGCCAGCTTCAGGGCGATCTCGGCGCCGATGCCCTTCGATGCGCCGGTCACCAGTGCCACCTTGCCTTGCAGAGTCTTTGTCATGCGTGTCGTCCTGTCCGGAGTCCATAGGTTCAATATTTCGGAAATATGGGACTATTGAACCAGGTCAAGGGGCCGCCTATATTTTTGTCATGGTGCAGTTCGTTCATCCCGCCCGCCAGGACATCACGCTTCCCGGCGTGCTCGCCGCGCTGAGCGATCCGATGCGGCTGCGCATCGTCAAGGCGCTGCTGGAGGAGGGCGACTGCATGTCCTGCACCGCGGCTGCACCTTGCCCCGATATTCCGAAGTCGACGTTATCCAACCACTTCCGCGTGCTGCGCGAGGCGGGTCTGATTCAGACGACCAAGAAGGGCGTCGAGAACCGTAACGTCGTGCGCGAGGCCGACATCAATGCGCGTTTCCCCGGCCTCCTGAAGGCGATTTTAAAGCACGCCGGCGAATAAGCGGGCGGCTGATTTTTCTTATTTAAATAACGATCATAAAATAAACGTGCCGCCACATCGTTGTCAGCGTCTCTCTTGATGGACGGTGGCGCTTCGCTGGCGCCGAATGGGGCGTATCGGGGCCGTCTCCAGCGCGCGCAGTTGCGCCAGCTTCCAGTCCGCCGATTCGCGGCCCACGTACAAAATATACCTTTTGTCCGGGCTTTTCAGGACACCTAACGCTCGACGACGCGTCGGTGCGCGGTGCGTTCGGGTGTCGGTCGCGTATGGCGCGCGCCGCTTGTTCCGCGCGCCGGCATATCCGGCCAAGTCGATGCGGAAATCCCCAAAATTAAACCTCAATTTATTCGCGTGGCGGTCATAAAAATAAACAAGCCGGTTGCCTCGCCGGTTCCATGCAATTAAACAATTTTAAATCGAGTTGCGTCAGTAAATGAGGTTTAATATGTCGGTGCGTGAAAATATTCCCCTTGCTCCCTTTGTTCGCGCGTCGGCCCGACGGCTTCTGATGACCACGGCTCTGAGTCCGCTGCTGCTCGGGGTGGTTTCCGGCGCCACGACGGCACAAGCCGGTTGCAGTTCGTCCGGCGACGTCGTGATGGTCTCGTGCAACAGATTGCTGGTTTCGGCAGTCCCGGTGAAGGGGACATCGTCCATCACCATCGACTCGGTGACGTCCCGCGGCATCGACGTTTATCCGACGATCTTTTCCCGGGCTCCGCTCGATGTGACCGTGAACATCGTCGGAACGACGGACATTTATCGCGCCAATTATCCCGCCTTTGCGTGGGCGACGGCGCGGGCGAACGCCGATCTCTCGGTTGTCATCGGTCCGGATGTGACGCTACGGTCGGATCAGCTGTTCGCCGCGGTCTGGCTGCGCAACGAAGTCTCCGGCAATCTCTCGGTGAACAATGCCGGAACCGTCATAGCCAAGGGCGTGGAGCAGGACGGCATCTCACTGACGACGCATATCGGCAATGTCAGCCTGATCAACTCCGGCAAGGTGACGGCAACTCGCGGTCGCGGCCTTTACGCCGACGGCAACTACGCCGGGACCGATCCGGTGACGGTGAGCATCGTCAACTCCGGAGAGGTCGTCTCGTCGCTCGCCGGCGCCCGGGCCATCAACTACAATGGCCTCGCATCCATCGACAATTCCGGCACGGTCGAGAGCAAGTATCGCCAGGCCCTTGTGGCGTGGTCGGCAAACGGTCCGGCGACGATCACGAATTCCGGCACGGCGACGGCGAAGGACGACTCCGCCATCGTGGCTTGGACCGAGACCGGCGATGTCACGATCGTCAACAGCGGCACAGCGATTTCACTCGACGACCGCAGACATGCCGATCTCGGCAGCGGCCACTACGGACTTTACACAAACGTCGGGACCTCCGGCGTGACGACCATCGAGAACCAGCTCGGCGGCGTGGTCCAGGCTGATCAGATCGGCATTCTGGCGACATCGGCATCGGGAGCGATCAACATCACCCAGGCTGGGTCGGTGACGGCAGGGCAGGGCATCGTCGCTTCGACGGCGAACGGCGCCATCAGCGTGACGAATAGCGGTACGGTCACCGCGACCGGCATCGGCGTGAGCCTCGACGGCACCACTAATTCGCTGGTGAACTCGGGAACGATCACGACCAACTCGGCGACCGATGCGGCGATCGTCACCGGCAACGGCAACTCCACCATCTTCAACAGCGGCATCATCGCCAACACCGGTGGCGGCGCGGCGATCCTGTTCGGCAACGGCACCAACCGGCTCGTCGTCGACGCCATCAACCCGAACATCCAGGGCGTGGTTCAGGCAGGAACGGGCGACAACACCCTGGTTCTCGACAGCGCCGCCGCAGCGTCGCTGGGCATGCTGTCGTTCGGTCCGACCGGTCAATTCCGCGATTTCGATTTCATCGAGAAGACCGGCACTGGCGCGCTGACCCTGTCCGGCAATGGCAGCGGCTTCACCGGCACCATGCTGGTGAAGGACGGCAAGCTAGTCGTCAACAGCGACAGCGGAACGTCCGCGGTGACGGTGTACAGCGGCGCGTCGCTGTCGGGTTCGGGAACGGTGGGCAGCACCGACATGCAGTCAGGCTCGACGATCTCGCCGGGCAACAGCCCGGGCACGCTCACGGTCGCGGGCAATTATCATCAGGCGTCGGGAGCGACGTATCAGGCCGAGCTGGTGCCGGGCAGCAGCGTGTCGGACAAGATCGCGGTCAGCGGCAAAGCGACGATCGACAGCGGCGCCATCCTCAACGTGACACGCTACGGCGCCGGGGCCTACGTGCCGGACGTGCGCTACACCGTGCTGAACGCCACCGGCGGTGTCAGCGGCACCTATACGCTGACCGGCGACACCTATGTGTCGGCGTTCTATGCGCTGATGGCCACGTACGATCCGACCCATGTCTATGTCGACGCGGTGCAGATCCGTGCCTTCGCTGACGCGGCCGCGACCGCTAATCAGCGTGCCGCCGCGAACGGTCTGCAGAGCGTGCCGGTGGGCAATGGCCTGCGCACCGCGGTGTCGTCGCTAACCAGCGACGGTGCGGCGCGCACGGCGTTCGATCAGGTGTCGGGTGAGGCCTATGCGTCGGCGAAGACCGCGCTGCTCGACGACAGCCGCTTCGTGCGCGAGGCGACCACCCAGCAGCTGCAGTCGGCGCGGCGTGGTCCCGACACCTCGGTGTGGACGCGGGGCTACGGCTCCTGGGCCACGGCCGACGGCAACGGCAACGCCACCGGCGTCCGCCGCAGCACCGGCGGCGTGCTGTTCGGCGCCGACGGCGACCTGTACGACGGGCTGCGGCTCGGTCTGGTTGGCGGCTACGGCCACACCAGCATTAATCTCGACGGCGGCCGCGGCTCGGTGTCGGGTGACACGTACAGCATCGGCGCCTACGGCGGAGGCAATTTGAATGCGTTCGCGCTGAGCCTCGGAGTTAACCACGCCTGGCACGAGCTGACTTCGAGCCGCAACGTCGCGCTGTCCGGCTTCGCCGATCGTCTGATGGCGGACTACAATGCCCGCACCACTCAGGTTTATGGCGATATCGGTTACGACGTCGAACTCGGCCGGGCCGCGCTGCAGCCGTTCGCCGGCTTCGCCTATGTGAACCTCGCCACCTCGGGCTTTACCGAGAAGGGCGGGGCTGCGGCTTTGACCAGTGCGAGCGACACGATCGACGCGGCGTTCACGACGCTCGGTCTGCGCGCCAAGGGCGCGTTCGATGTCGGCACGACGGTGCTGACCGCCAACGGCATGGTCGGCTGGCGCCACACGCTGAACCACGTCACCCCGACGGCCACCAACGCCTTTGCAGGCGGCGGCGCCTTCACGGTGTCGGGCGTGCCGCTGGCGCAGGACGTCGCCGTGTTCGAGGCCGGGCTCGGCACCGCGCTGACACCGACGACCGCCATCAGCGTCAATTACTCCGGCCAGGTCGGTACCGGCATTTCCGACCAGGGCGTCCGCGCCAATCTGCGTGTGACGTTCTGAGCGCAGCCCGCCGGCCGGAGCTCGCAGCCGGCCGGCCCTTCCGCTTCGTCCTTCCAACCGTCGCGTCGCTCCCGGCAGCCTGACCAGGCGGCCGGCAGCCGCGCGTCTCACGCCCCGACTGAAAATTCCAAAGGCATGTCATGAAGAGACATCTCCTGCTCACGACGTCGCTCGTGCCGCTGCTGACGAACGGCGTTCTCGCCGCTTCGCCCGCCAGCGCCAGCTGCGCTATCACCGGCACGACCACCGGGATATCCTGCGTTGGCGGCAGCATCTCGAGCGGCAATGCTTCGCTCGGCGAAGGCGCCGGCAATAGCGGCAGCGTGAGCCTCAGCGGCGCGGGGGCGAGCTGGACCGACACCGGCGAGGTCAGCGTCGGCCGTGACGGCGGCGTCGGCAGCATCAGCGTGTCGAACGGCGCGTCG
>NZ_JBMDXE010000365.1:0-4139 GCF_048594845.1 Rhodopseudomonas sp.
TCGCGCGCGACGCGCACGCTCCCTCAAGGGGACGACACACCTCTCCACGTCATGCCCGGGCTGGTCCCGGGCCTTGTCGTTTTGACAACGACTGAGCCGTCATCCTGAGGCGCTCGCCCGTCAGGGCGCGCCTCAGGATGACGATTCAGTGCGATTGGAAACGGCCGCACCGCTCCGCTATTTCATGGATGCTTCGATATAGGTTCGAAACATTGCACTGCATCGATTGCAGTGCAGCGAACTAATCGCTGCACCTCTGTTGCGATTCATCATCAACCATCTTCTCTCCTGCCGCTGTTGTGCTAGCCTTTGCCTGCTGGCGCACGAACGCCGCTGACGACGCATCAGACGTCGCACAACAAAACTGCGGCTGCAGCGTCGGCCGTGGCGAGGGAGTGAACGCGATGAAATCGGTCTTTACACGATCCGTGATTGCGTGCGCCGCCGTTCTGGCGATCGGGGCGGTTCAACAAGCCAGCGCGCAAGGTCTCAAGAAGTACGAATCCGGCTCCAAGGAATTCTGGACCAACCCGCCGCCCGACTGGTTCCTCGGCGACGAGACGGAGGCACAGAAGGGCCTGGCGCCGCCCTCCGGCCCGCCGACCGGTGCCAGCGATGCCGAGCTCGCCGCCACAATCAAGAAGATCAAGCTGCCGCCGGGCTTCAAGATCGACGTCTATGCGTCGGGCGTGCTCGCCGCGCGGCAGATGGCGTGGGGCGACAACGGCACGTTGTTCGTCGGCTCGTTCGGCCTCGGCAACGTCTATGCGATCACCGACAAGGACGGCAAGAAACAGGTCAAGACCATCCTCAAGGGCCTGAAGATGCCGACCGGCCTGGCGTTCCAGAACGGCGCGCTCTACGTGATCGATATCGACAAGCTGATCCGCTACGACAACGCCGAGGCCAATCTGGACAACCTCGGCTCCGGCAAGGTCGTGTATGACGACATGCCGTCCTACGTGGCGCACGGCTGGAAGTATCTGGTCGCCGACAAGGACGGCTGGTTCTATGTGCCGTTCGGCCCGCCCTTCAACATCGGCATCCCGCCGACCTCGGTGTCGCAGATCCGCCGCGTCGATCCCAAGACCGGCAATGCCGAGATCGTCGCGCTCGGCGTCCGCAATTCGGTCGGCGGCGACGTCGATCCGCGCACCGGCAAAGACTGGTTCACCGAGAACGCCCGCGACTGGATCAGCGACGACATGCCGAGCGACAAGCTCAACATGATCACGAAACTCGGCGAGCATTTCGGCTATCCGCATTGCCACCAGGGCGACATGGAAGACCCGAAATTCGCCATGGGTCACAAGTGTTCGGAATTCACCCCGCCGGTGCTCAATCTCGGCGCCCACGTCGCCCCGCTCGGGATGAAGTTCTACACCGGCGACCAATTCCCCGCAGAGTACAAGAACAACATCTTCATCGCCGAGCACGGCTCGTGGAACCGCCACAAGTATCAGGGCGCGCTGATCAAGCGGGTGATCGTCGATCCGGACGGCAAGAATGCCAAGCAGGAAGACTTCGCCACTGGCTTCATCGAAGGCGACCAGGGCTATCTCGGCCGCCCCGCCGACATCGTGCTGGCCAAGGACGGCTCGATGCTGATCGCCGACGATTGGGCCGGCGCGATCTATCGCATCAGCTACAGCAAGTGAGTCTGAGCTGAGCGTACCCACCCCACGTTCGTCATTCCGGGGCGCCGCGCAGCGGCGAACCCGGAATCCATACGCCCCGTGCCAGTTGTCGGGCACGACCACCGCCTTCGTGCTTCACCGCGATTACAGTGGTTATGGATTCCGGGCCTTCGTCCCGGCCGGCTGCGCCCACCGCGACGAAACCCCGAAAGACGACAAACCATCAAAAAACAGAGCCAACAGAGAGACCCCGCATGACTCGCTTCGCCGCCCTCGTTGCACTGACTCTGATGTGCGGCGTCTTCCCCCTCCACGCAGCCGACATCGAGGCCGGCCGACAGAAGGCCGTCATGTGCGGCTTCTGCCACGGCGCCGACGGCATCTCGCAGATGCAGTACACGCCGTCGCTGGCCGGCCAGCCCGATCTCTACATCCAGTGGCAGCTGGTGTTCTTTCGCGCCGGCACGCGGCAGAACGCCAACATGACGTCGGTGGTAGAGGACCTCAGCAACGAGGACATCCGCAATCTCGGCGCCTATTTCTCGTCGCTGCAGCCGATGAAGAACCCCAAGCCGGACGAAAATCCGGAACTGTCACGCAAGGGCGCCGAAGCCGCCGCCGGCCGGCGCTGCGCATCGTGCCACACCGACAACTACGCCGGCATCAAGGGCACCGCGCGGCTCGCCGGCCAGCGCGAGGAATATCTGGTCAAGGCGCTCAACGAGTTCAAATCCGGCCAACGCTCCGGCGGCTCGATGGCGGCGATGGCCGACGTCGCCTATCCACTCAGCGAGGAAGAGATCTATGCGCTGGCGCATTATCTGGCGCATCTGAATTAGCGGCGCGGCCGAATATCCAGATCGCCATCCCTCTCCTTCGTCATGCTCGGGCTTGTCCCGGCCATCCACGCATTTTTCATCTGCGTCAGCAAAGCGTGGATGCCCGGCACGAGGCCGGGCATGACGTGGAGAGAGTGATTGCAAACGTTGGCACTCCAGCGCCGACGCCCTCGCTCCGATCTTCTTTCATCCCAGGAACCAAACTGCGCCGACCTCGTCATCACGGCAGCGGACGCCTCGCGCACCGATTGAATCGGCATGCGCCGCGATGACCATCATCGCGTGACGAGGGCCGTCACCGCTGCCGTCCCGACATCCCGCGCGAGGTTCCCATGGCCGACAAGAACAGCGATCTCACATCCGCCAAATTGGCTGACGCCTCGATCCACCGCGGCACCGGAGGCGAGACACATCAGATCGCCGGCAAGGACACGCCGGTTTTGACGACGCGGCAGGGTGTGCCGGTCAGCGATGATCAGAACAGCCTCAAGCTCGGCGCGCGCGGGCCGACGCTGATGGAGGATTTTCACTTCCGCGAGAAGATCTTCCATTTCGATCACGAGCGGATTCCCGAGCGCGTCGTCCACGCCCGCGGCTTTGGCGCGCACGGCTTCTTCGAGCCTTACGAGTCGCTCGCCGACGTCACCGCCGCCGATCTGTTCCAGCGCCCCGGAGAGAAGACGCCGGTGTTCGTGCGTTTCTCCACCGTTGCCGGCAACAAGGGTTCGGCCGATCTGGCACGCGACGTCCGCGGCTTCGCGGTGAAGTTCTACACCAAGCAGGGCAACTGGGATTTGGTCGGCAACAACATCCCGGTGTTCTTCATCCAGGACGCCATCAAGTTTCCCGATCTGATTCACGCCGCCAAGCAGGAGCCGGACCGCGGCTTTCCGCAGGCCCAGACGGCGCATGACAATTTCTGGGACTTCATCTCGCTGATGCCGGAATCGATCAACATGGCGCTGTGGATCATGTCCGATCGCACCATTCCGCGCTCGCTGCGCTTCATGGAAGGTTTCGGCGTCCATACCTTCCGGCTAATCAATGCCGAGGGCAAATCGACCTACGTCAAATTTCACTGGAAGCCGAAGCTCGGCATGCAGTCGGTCGTCTGGAACGAGGCACTCAAGCTCAACGGCGCCGATCCGGACTTTCATCGTCGCGACATGTGGGACGCGATCCAGGCCGGCGACTATCCGGAATGGGAGCTCGGCCTGCAGCTATTCGACGATGCGTTCGCCGACGAATTCGAGTTCGACATTCTCGACGCCACCAAGATCATTCCGGAAGAACGCGTGCCGATCCGCCGGGTCGGCCGGCTGGTGCTCGA
The DNA here is from genome assembly GCF_048594845.1 of Rhodopseudomonas sp. Classification (GTDB taxonomy): domain Bacteria; phylum Pseudomonadota; class Alphaproteobacteria; order Rhizobiales; family Xanthobacteraceae; genus Rhodopseudomonas. The sequence goes on from NZ_JBMDXE010000365.1 coordinate 3,807, forward strand.
CCGCACCGTCGACAACTTCTTCAACGAGACCGAGCAGGTCGCGTTTCAGACCGGCAACATCGTGCCGGGCATCGATTTCACCAACGACCCGCTGCTGCAGGGCCGCAACTTTTCCTATCTCGACACGCAGTTGAAACGGCTCGGCAGCCCGAACTTCAACGATCTGCCGATCAACGCGCCGAAATGCCCGTTCCATACCTTCCAGCAGGACGGGCACATGACGCTGAACAACCCGCGCGGACGCGCCAACTACGAGCCCAACTCATGGGGCGCGAACGGCGGACCGCGTGAGACGCCGAAGGGCTTCCGCAGTTTCCCGGCCGAAGAAGCCGG
>NZ_JBMDXE010000366.1:0-2456 GCF_048594845.1 Rhodopseudomonas sp.
GGGTCGGCATGCTGACAATTCCCACCAGTGCGAGGACAATGAACATCACCGAGGGGCCGATGATTGGGATAAAGTTCAGGATCGCGGCGAGTGCGCCGAGGCCGGCCGGGTTCGGCATTCCGGCCAGCGCGCAGATAACGCCGGTGGCTGCGCCGTAGCACAGGTTGATCGTTGTCACCGTCAGCAGATAGCCACCGAGGCTGAGCTCGATTTCGTTGAGGATGCGCAAGGTGCGCAACCGCGCATCGCGATCGCCGAAAGTCATGACGAGGGCTCGGCGCAGATCCTTCCAACTCGCGACGAACAACACCAGCGTCACGAGAAACAGCAGAAATTCAGTCAGCGTCGGTGACACGAATTCGAGCGTAGGCTGCATCCAGTCGATTTGCGGCATCTGGATCGGCGAGGACGGGAGCGCCTCGGAGCCGCCGATGGACGCCTGCAACTGGCGCCACAGCCCCAGCGGACGTTCCAGGAAGCTCAGCTTCTCGCGGAGCAAACCACCCAACTCCGGAAGGCGACTGCTCCATTCGATCAGCGGCACCGAAATCAGTGCCACCATGAACCCGACGGTGATCAGGGCGACCGAGACGATCAGTACGGCGCAGACCGCCCGGGGGATGCGCCAGCGCTCCATATAGGTGGCGGCCGGCGACAGCATGGTGCCGACCACGAAGGCGGTGACGATCGGCAGGAAGAACGGCTTGGCGACATAGAGCAGGCCGGTAATCATCACGATGAGCAGCGCCACCAGCGCAAAGGCGACGACTTCCGTGCGCCTGATCAGCGGCGGCCGCTCTTCCTTGCTGTCCGGGAGCGGAGTGCTGACGGGCTCGACGGGAAGAGTTCGCACGAGTGCCCACCCAGCTTCTGCGAAATCGCGTTGAGGGAGATGGCGCACGCCGCGCCGGTTGCACCACCGGGCAAGTACGCGGCAGTTCGTGGCTTCAACCGGAATGATCTGGCAAAGTTCCGCGCGCCCATGCGGTGCTGCCGGCGCTTAGTTCGGGGTGCGGAGAGTGGTGGCCGGAACAGTTCTGACGCCGTCGCGTTTCTCAGCGGCATCCAGGACGATGCGTCGACACTGCGGGGATATCATCATGATTACTTCGGAGATCGTATCGCGAACCAACCGTGCCGCGCGCCCGGTCCTGGCCGCCGCAGCCGCCTTGCTGATCACGGTGGCGCTGCCCGGAGCCGCATCGGCCCAGCAGATGATGGGTTACGCGGCGGCGCCGCAGGCGGGTCCGTTCGGCTCCGATGACGAAGTGCTGGCTGCGCCTTCGGTGGAGCCGGATGCCTCCGTGCCGGCGGATGAGGATGCCCAACTGTCCGACCGGCTGCGGCGGCAAGTGGTCGCTTACGACAGCAACCAGCCCGCCGGCACGATCGTGATCGATACGTCGAACACTTACCTCTACTACGTGCTCGGCGGCGGCCGCGCCATTCGCTACGGCGTCGGCGTCGGCCGGGAAGGCTTCACCTGGTCCGGCAGCGAGACCATCACCCGCAAGGCGGAGTGGCCGGACTGGCACCCGCCGGCGCGTATGATCGCGCGCCAGCCTTACCTGCCGCGATTCATGGCCGGTGGCCCGGGCAATCCTCTCGGCGCTCGCGCGATGTATCTCGGTTCGACCGAATATCGCATCCACGGCACCAACGATCCCTCAACGATCGGCAAGTTCGTCTCCTCTGGCTGTATCCGGCTGACGAACGAGGACGTCGAAGATCTGTTCAGCCGCGCGCGGGTCGGCACGCGGGTGGTGGTGCTGCCGAAGTCGTCGCCGAACCTGGAAGCCCGCAAGGCACGTCCCGGTCGGCAAGCGATGAACATTTCGGTTTCCTCGGTCAACTAAGCCCACTCGGACCGGAGGTCCAGAATGACCCGCTCTCTCGCAACGTCCACCGCCGCGGTCGCGGCCATTCTGGTCGTCAGTGTCAGCACCGGCGCGCAGGCGCAGGACTTCTTCTCGGCGTTGTTCGGCGGCATTCCGTCGTCGCAGCGCAGCTACCCGCCGGAAATGTCGCGAGCCTTCCCGTTCGCGAGTGAGGGCGACTATGGCGCGCCGCGCCCTGCGCGCCCGGTGCAACGATCCTATGCGAGTGGCGGCGGACAGGCGTTCTGCGTGCGCACCTGCGATGGTCGCTACTTCCCGATTTCCGCAACGGGCGGCGAGAGCAAGGATGCGACCTGCAACAGTTTCTGCCCCGCCAGCGAAACCAAGGTCGTGTATGGCTCATCCATCGATGGCGCGCGTACCGCAGCCGGCACGCCGTAGTCCGCGCTGCCGAACGCGTTCAAGATTCGCAGCGAAATCGTCGATGGCTGCACCTGCAACGGCAAGGACCAATTCGGCCTCGCGAAGATCAAGGTCGAGGACGATCCGACCTTGCGACGTGGCGATATCGTCGCGAGCGAAGATGGTCTGAAGGTCGCCAGCCGCATCGATCGCCGC
>NZ_JBMDXE010000367.1:0-1934 GCF_048594845.1 Rhodopseudomonas sp.
TGTTCATCACCACGGCGAACACCCTGAATATCCCGGGGCCGCTGATGGATCGTATGGAGATCATCCGGATCGCCGGCTACACCGAGACCGAGAAGCTCGAGATCGCGCGCAAGCACTTGATCCCGCTGGCGCTGACCAAGCATGGCCTCGACTCCAAGGAATGGTCGATCGACGACGACGCGCTGCTTCTGGTGATCCGCCGCTACACCCGCGAAGCCGGTGTGCGAAATCTTGAACGTGAGATTTCCACGCTCGCCCGCAAGGCGGTGAAGGACCTGATGCTGTCGAAGAAGAAGACGGTGAAGGTCACCGAGAAGGCGATCGAGGAATATCTCGGCGTGCCGAAGTTCCGCTTCGGCGAGATCGAGAAGGACGATCAGGTCGGTGTCGTCACCGGTCTGGCGTGGACTGACGTCGGCGGCGAGCTGCTGACGATCGAAAGCGTGATGATGCCGGGCAAGGGTCGCATGACGGTGACCGGAAACTTGCGCGACGTCATGAAGGAATCGATCCAGGCGGCGGCGTCCTACGTCCGCTCGCGGGCGATCACCTTCGGGATCGAGCCGCCGTTCTTCGAGCGGCGCGACATCCACGTCCACGTGCCGGAGGGGGCGACCCCGAAGGATGGTCCGTCGGCCGGCGTCGCGATGGCCACCACCATCGTGTCGGTGCTGACCGGGATTCCGATCCGGCGCGACATCGCCATGACCGGCGAGATCACGCTGCGCGGCAGGGTGCTGCCGATCGGCGGCCTGAAGGAGAAGTTGTTGGCGGCAGCCCGCGGCGGCATCAAGACGGTGCTGATCCCCGAGGACAACGCCAAGGACCTCACCGAGATCTCGGATGCGATCAAGGGTGGTTTGAACATCATCCCGGTCGCCCGGATGGACGAGGTGATCGCCAACGCGCTGGTGCGTGCGCCGGTGCCGATCGTCTGGGAAGAGGAGCCCGCCAAGCTGTCCGGCAAGCCGGAGAGCCAGGACGGCGACGAAGCCCCGGGCGGTCTCACCGCTCACTGAGCGGCCTCGGCCACTCAAGCAAATCAGCGGCGCCCTTCGGGGCGCCGTTTTGCGTTTGGCGACGGCTGATCTCTGACGCATCATCGGCCGTAACAGGGAGAGAGTCCGATGGAAATCAACGGCCAATGTCATTGCGGACGGATCAGCTACGTCGCGACCATCGACCCGCAACAGGTCGGGATGTGTCACTGCACCGATTGCCAGACGTTCAGCAGCTCGGCGTTTCGCGTCAGCGTACGCGCCAGCCACGCGGATGTGCGGATCTCCGGGACGCCCAAGGTCTATGCCAAGACGGCGGACAGCGGCGCTGTCCGCCTGCAGCACTTCTGTTCGGATTGCGGGACCCCGGTGTTCACAAGCGGCCCGCAGCCAGAGACCGGCGGCTGGGTGATCCGCTGGGGCAGCATTCGCCAGCGAGCCACATTGCCGCCGACGCGGCAGATCTGGTGCCAGTCGGCACTGCCTTGGCTGGGCGAACTCGCGCAGTTGCCCGGCAGTCCCGCCGGCTAGGAGGTTTGCCGGGACGAACGATCGGATCTTCTGCAGCCGGGTCGGTCGCTGTGAATGGCTTGCGTCGCCGACGCTGTCGGCAGTAAACAGGCCGAGCGGGCGGCTAGCTCAGCTGGTTAGAGCATCTCGTTTACACCGAGAGGGTCGGGAGTTCGAATCTCTCGCCGCCCACCAAGCCCACGACGAACTTTGGTGGCTGCTCGTTCTGCTTTTCCGATCGCATCGGGCTATCGATCCTTTCGACGAAAACGCCAAGCCGAAGATGCGCCACGCGTGGAGCAGCGCATCTCCGCTTGCATGAGGCTAGTCGCTTATCGCGACGGGACGCCCGACGAGCTGGGGGTTCGGGAATTGTCCTGACCCGTCGAGCTGCCAGCGCCTTGCCCGCCGCGCTCGACATTGGCC
>NZ_JBMDXE010000368.1:0-40183 GCF_048594845.1 Rhodopseudomonas sp.
AAAGGCGGCGCTTGATGCGCCGCCTCGTCTCAAGACTGCCCTGCGATACGCTTTGGTGCGACCGTGGGGGTCGGCGTGGTGTTCAGCGTGTCCGGCTGACCGAACTGCTCGATGTGCTGCCGACCGAGCCGGATGTGAACGACGTGCCCGTGTTCGAATAATGCAGCCCCCCGAATGTCGTGGCGCCGCTGTTGGATCCGCCGACCGCGATGCCGGTATTGCCGGTCGAGCCGCCCGTTCCGGAACCGCCGCCACCTCCGCCGCCGCCCGTCCCACCAATGCCGAGTGCGACGTCGCCGGTCGCTGCCTGATAGGCGGCGGATATGTCGGAATTATTGGTTGCGTTGACCGCTTGCTGGATCTCAGTCGCGTAATTGGGGTCCGCTCGCAAGGCGAGGCGCGATACCTGCGCCAGGCCTGACAGAATCGCGGAGCGCTGTTCCCTCGTGATGTCGGGATTGGTCAGAAGTTCGATCAGCGATGCCAGCGTCGTCGGGTCCGTCCCTGCCAGATCGCGCACGTAGGAGATCATCTTGGCGCCCGCCTCCGGATAGCGCTGCAGCAGCAAGGTCGGGGCGTTCTTGAACTCCGTGATCTGCTGCGCGGGGAGTTGCTGGTTCGGCTGAAGCACGGCTGCATTTGCGGCCAAACTCAGGGTCGTCGTGATCGCAGTCACCGCGGCTAGGCGAAGCACAGTCTTGAAGGTGCGCATACAGGCCTCCTGAGAGTTGCCGTCGAAGACGAATTAAACGTCGTGCGATTTTAAATCATCGCGCCGGTTTCGTCTATATAATTATGGGGGCATCTAGCTGACGCGGGGCAGCCGTACCAACTGGCATCACCGGAATAGAACGATGCTCAGCCTCGAGGAATAAGACGCGGCCTCATGTCGTCGAAGACTGTGGCGCGGGATCAGCGCGTGAGCCCGAAGAGAACGACTGCGCGAGTCCGACACCGAACAGCGCGAAGAACGGAATGGAATATCCGGGGATCTGCAGGCTGAAATCGACGGTCGAATGCAGCAGCCCCAGGCTCGCAGTGGCTGCGGCTGCCAGCGGGAGGACGGCATCGCGGCTTCGACAAAGCACGCCTCGTGCGAGAACGATCAGCATCGCCATCCATCCGGCGGTGATCAGTAACGCCAGAGGCAAACCGACCTCGGACGCGAGTTCGAGCGGCGTCGAATGCGCGGCGTTCCAGAAGCCTTGGATCGAGATGTCCGGACTGCGATAGGCCGGAAAAGCTGACGTAAAGGTCCCCATTCCGGTGCCGAACCAGAGATTATCGTGAATGATCCGCAGCGTCGACTTCCACGCTTCGAGGCGACCCGCATCGACAAGGTCCCGCGTCTCGAAGCGATTGTTGACCCGTCCGCCGAGGAACTGCATCAAGCCGAGCGCGATCAGAGTGCCCGTGCCCAGCGACAGCCAGATGCCGGACCGTGGCGGCAGGTCGCGGCGAATGAAGATCGAGAACGCCGCCACCATGATGAGCAGCGAGAGCCCGACGCCGGCGCGCGAGCCGGTCATGAACATCGCGACGAGGCAGACCGCAAAGGCGGCGAGATCGAGCGCGATGTCGCTTGGCGGAATCAGGCGCAGGTCGGCGCGCAATTGCCTCCAGGCCACCCGGCGGCCTGGCAAGTGTCGCCGGATCTTCGTCAGGATCAGCAGCATCCACAGTGTCGTGCAACTGCCGAAATAGCATGCCGCGGTGTTGCGGTTGACGAAAGTGGCAGTCACGCTACCGATATAGGCCACCTTCTCGCGCCACAGGACCATTTGCGGCTCGAACACCTGTGCGAGCAGACCGTACAGCGCGTAACAGGCTCCCGACCAGGCGAGAACTTTCACCAGCAGCCAGGCGAACCGCCGATCCGCGCCGATAGCCAGTCCAATGCTCAAAGCGAGAATGTTGGCGAGCGGGGCGCCGATGGCGAAAAACGCGGCGTGGCGAACGATGGAGGCGGATGGCGTCAGTTCGGCGCCGAGGATGGCGGATGCTTGTGTCCAGATCGGGTGATAATGGGCAAACCACGGCCGGTCGGAAAGCTGCTCGTGAAGCACGACGCCATATCCGATGACGATCACGCCGATTCCGCTGAGCAGCCAGAGTTGCGCCGTGCTCGCTTCGCGCAACGTGACCAGAAGCAGGCAAAGCGACAGGCAAACGCACCAGAAGGCGATCGGAATATCGTCGGCCGAGCCGAATGGAAACGGCGCCGCAGTCACGATCAGCATCAGGAGCGCCGCCGCGATCCCATTTCCGGCGAACACCCACTGGAAAAGATCGCGCACCGCATGCAGGGACGCGACGATCGGCGAGGCCTCTTCAACGGAGCGGCTGCTCCGGCGTCGGGGTGAACCTCGCCGCGTCGACCCTGCACGCGAAGGCGTAGAGCCTGAGATCGGCATTCAAACGGTTGTCCTTGGTTTGAGCGCGCAGGGCATAATATGGTCCCACCTCGTCGACGCCTTCCGGCAATTTAATTCCCGGGACGAGCTCGTCATCACGTAAAGGCATTCCAATATGGCGGATCGCGGAAATAAAATCCACGCTGCTTCGCGCCGTGCCTGTCGATGACGTGCCGCGCTCCGCAGTTTCCGGAATTAAATGCGGGGAAGCCGGGGGCGGGGACACCGGAGAGGCTTGGAAGGCGCCCGGTTGCGCCGTCTCCGCGTCCGGTGGCGCTGTCGGCGCATTGACCGCCGGCGGAGTGGCGGGCCATCGGCCCGACACTCTCAAGACGGTCAGCTTAGGCGGCCCGCGACGTTGGTGACAGACGCTCTCTTCCCAAACCTTCTGCCAGACCGGGTCTGCCGGCGGCAGGCGAAGAGGGAGGTCCTTCGATACGATGCCGAAATAGCGGATCTCTCGCGAGTTCGCGGAGATGCGCAGCTGGACATTCACGACTCCGTCGGCATCGGCCGAGCCGGTTTGCCGGATCCGAGAGATCAAAGGAGAATCCTGCTCGATGCTGACGCTTGCATCGACGCGATAGCGAACGCCGGCAAGCGCATCATCTTCATCGGCGGCGACGGCCAGCGGCGTCGCTGCAACCAGCCACAGCACCGTCGGAACGGTGATGATCAGCCGTACGCAAAACTTTGCGGCTGATCTGTCACCGTTCCGAGCGGGCACCGGGCGCGGCTTTTCCGCGACCGGCGGGACGGTCGTGGCAAGCCTATCGCGTGGCAACTCGAGCCCTCCGCGTTTCCTCTGTCTTTTTTGCTCTCGACAACGGCAACCCGGTTTCTCCTCGGGATTTAATCGAACCTCGCGGTTCGGCCGTTGCGGAGCGGTCAAGCCCGCGCTACGGCGCGAGCTTGATGTTGTTGCGGAAGATCAGCGAGCCATTGGCGAGGTCGAGGGCGTCGCCGCTCGTCGCCATCACGGTGCGCATGAACTCCAGAACCTTGGTCGCTTCGACCGACTTGGCGTTCGACACGTAGATGATGTCCTGGTTACGCATCATCACCTTGGTGGCGAGGAAGAAGCCGCCCGGATCCTTGAAGCTGATGCTGAAGATCACCGGGATGGTGTCGGTCCGATATCGGCTCACGTCGATGCCGAGCTGGGCAGCAACCTCTCGCGGCTCGCGCCGATAGAGGAACACCGCGCCCGGATCGGCCTGGCTGTCGAGCAGACCACCGGCCTTGCCCACGGCTTCGCCGAGATTGATCCGCCAAGCGTCGAAGTTGAATTCGCCGCTCTGTCCGCTCGCGCCAAAAGCCATGAACTTCTGCTGCTCGCGATAGACATAGATCCGGTCGCCGGGGCGCACGTAGATGTTGTTCTGCGGCGACATCACGAGGTTCTCGAAAGGCACGGTGGCGCGCTTACCCTCGCGCTCCAGCATCACCCAGGTTTCGAAGCCTTGGCCTTTGATGCCGCCCGCGCGAGTGATGGCATCGAGGACACGGTCGCCCGCGCCTGCGGCGCTGGCCGGATATCGTGCCGGCGTATTGACCTCGCCGAGCACGCTGATCAACGAGGTTCGCTGCGTGCTCATCGCCACAACCGCCTGCGGTTCAATGGCACGGTTGCGAATTCTCTCGACGATCGAGTTCTGAATGGCGAGAGCGGTGCGCCCTGCGGCAGGGATTTGCCCGGCGTAGGGCACGGTGATGAAGCCGTCGTTGTCGATCGCTTGATCCGGGATGGTGACGTAGTTGCCGGGACGCACGCCGGCTTCTGCCGGAATGAACAAGCCGCCGGCGGCGGCTTCGAAGACGGTGACGCTGACGATGTCGCCGACGCCGAACACGATCTGAGACGGTGGGCGGCGGTCGGTGAACGAGCCTGCAAGCCCTTTCGGTTCATGGGTATGCAGAATCGCGACGATTTCGGGCGTGAGTTTCACCAACCCGTAGTTGGGCCCGCTCTCGGTCACCTGTGATTTAATGTCGTCGGACTGAGGTCCGGACGCCGGCGTTATGGTTCCGCACCCTGACAGAGCGAGTGCCGATCCGAGCAGAAGAAGATGCGACCATTTAAATAGAACTGACGATCTCGTCATGAATAGCCCCTACATCCCCTCGATAAGCGAGTACTACGGGGGCGGCGAGCGGCTTTCAACTTGATCCGCTGGTTTAAAATATATAAATCCATATTTAATTAGATAATGTTGCAGATGCGCAACTCGGGCGGGTTATTTAATATGCACATCGGCTGGAGATGGGGCAGGCGCGAAGCTCTGGCGGCGGTGCTTGTGGGTCTCGGGGGCATGGCGAACGGGTTTAACCCGGGCGGCGGAGCCTGGGCGGCGTCGCTCAATCCGGCCGGCGCCGCGGTAGTCCGCGGCCCTTCGTCGCCGCCGACTTCGATGTCCCGCCCGGGCTGGAAAGTGGTGCAGGCTGCGACGGACGAGCAGGGGCATTCTGCGGTGGCGATCACCCGGATCGCGGACACCCAGAATTCTGATCCGGAAATGGTCGGGTTGATGATCCGATGTAGCCCGCCGGCTCAGGTCGACGTAGCGCTCGTGGTGGTGACGCCCTTCGCGCCGAAGAGCCGTCCTTCGGTGAGCATTGATTCGCCCGGCAGCACGCGCAGCTACGAAGGCAGGGTTGCTCCCGGTGGGACGGCCGTCATCCTGCCGGGTGTTGTGGCGGGGCTGGCGGCCGGACACTGGCAGGGGCTGGAGCGACTGTCCTTCAGAATCGACAATAGTGGCCATCAGATTTCGGGGCAGGTCGAACTCGCCGGTCTCTCTCAGGCCTATGCCGAGATGACGGCTAAGTGCATGCAATGACGGCGGTTTGCCTGAGCTTTGGACGCCTGCTAGGGTTCCAGCGGATGTCTGGAGTGGCCCGCGAAAATGCTCGATCTCGTCATGTTGGGGTTGATACCCGGCTTCGTTCTCGGGATCCGTTTTCGGGTCGCCGTGCTGCTGGTGGTGTCCCTCATCGGCGGTCTCAATATTCTCGGCATCGGGTTGCTGTCGGGTCGAAGCCTGCAAACCGCGCTGTGGGCGACGGTCGTCGCTTGCGTGGCTCTCCAGGTCGGTTATGTGGTCGGCTCGTTGATCGCGATGCTGCCGTTCGTCGAGCGTCGCCTCCGATCGGTTCGCCCAGCGGGGGAAGGCCTCCCGGCTTCTGAGGCCACGTCGTCTGGCTTCATGAAGAGTCTGTTCGGAAGATTCTCATTGAAAAAATAATCCGGATCATATGATTGATCGCCGGAAAAGCGCGATTTAATGCTTCGTTGTGGCGGTTAAATTTAATCCTGTTGCTGTTCTGCTGAGTCTGGCTCCGGTCATCGCGGTCCTGGCGGGGCAAAACGCGCCATTGGCGCAGATGAGCATCGCGGCGCTCGCGCTGATGATGCTGGCCATCAGTTTGCGTGGTCCCGACATCGATCACATCGATCGCTCGCTGGCGGGAGTACGGTGGAGCCTGCTGTTGATCCCGCTCTACCTCGTCCTTCAACTGCTTCCACTGCCCAAGCCGGCCTCGCACCCAATCTGGGCAAGCGCCGGCGAGGCAATGCCCGGGGCGTCCTTCGGAGCGGTCACGGTCGATCGCGGCGATACGCTGTTTGCGTTGCTGTCGGTGCTTGCGACCGCCGGGCTCCTCATCGTCACGACCGCCGTCGCGCGAGATCGCCGTCGCGTAGAAGTGCTCCTCGGAGCCACGGCGGCCGTCGCCTCCATTGTGGCGTTCGCGGTCTTCCTCCTCAATTTCACGGATGCCTTCCCGGCATTGCGGTCGGCTATTCCGACCGACGGGGCGACGCTGCTCAGCGGTTTTGCTGCTGTGTCGAACGCAGCCATTCTGATTGCTACGATCGATCGCTTCGCGGCCGGACGCCCTGCGAAACGCGCCGGCGCGGGCTCCCTGCTCTTGGCCTTCGCCGGTCTGACGATGGGCGGCGCAGGTCTGCTCCGGGCCGGAGACCCGCCGCAACTGATCGCGGTTTGTCTTGGCCTGGGGTGTCTGGCCATGCTGGCTGTCGTCCGCCGTTTCGATCTGCCCGCTCTGCCGGCGGCGTTGCTGTGCGTCATGGCAGGCATCGTCTGGCTGGTTCTTGAGGCCTGGTCGGCTGACAGGAATGCTGCAGCCGTATCATTGCTGCTGCGGTCCGCCGCGCCGGCGCAGGTCACGCCTCAACTCGAGGCAATGGTGACAGAAGCGAGATGGTTTGGGGCCGGCGCGGGAGCGTTTGACGATCTGGCAAAACTATATTGCGGCGCTGACATTGCCGCGCGCCCGGTTGCGCCGAGCCTGGCGGTGACTTGGTCGGTCGAACTCGGTCGCTTTGGATGCGCTCTTGCGCTCGTATCCGGAGCAGCGGTTCTGCTGAAGTTGGTCAGGGCCGTCTTTGGCCGCGGACGTGACTGGATCTATCCGGCCGTGGCTGCCATCAGCGTCGCGCTCGCCGCAACGCCCCTCGTGCTCGGCACCGGACTGCTCAATCCCGCTGCGGCGATGGTCTTGATGATCTTGCTCGGTATCGGTCTTGCGCAGAGCTACAGCCACTAGTGCTGCGCCCCTCATGCTGCACAGGGCGGCTATGGCTCCCGCGTGACTCAGCGATTTCCTTCCCGCCCCTCGAGCCACGCAATGATGCCAAGCGCAGCTTCGGCCGAGCGGGCACGCTCCTGGAAATGTCCCTGCAATTCGCTATCGCCGCTGGCCTCCGCTTCTCGCTTCCAGCGTTCGGAGCAGGCCGATAAACGTTCTTCAAGGGATGTTTGCTGTTTGGTCCTGTTGCGTCGTTTCTTCACATAAAGCCTTTCCCTGGTTACTCGCAGGCTAGCCGCGGGTGCTGGGGACGGCATTCACTTATGCTAATGGAAGGCCCGGATCACAGCAGAAGCCTGAGACGAGACGTCGCGACTCGGAGGGGCTGGCTGAAGTTCCCTGCGACACTCGTCGCGATGGTCAGATTCCGCACCCATTCAGGCACGCTCCGCGTTCTTCAGGGAAGCGGGAACTGGATGGTGCAGCGGAGCCCGTCGGGCTCGAATTCCAGCTTCGTCGTAGCGCGCAGTTCGGAGATCAGTGTGCGAGTCAGCACCTCGGTGCCGAAGCCTTGTCGGCCCGGCTTGCCGGGCGCTGTCTCGTCGTGTTCGTTCCACACAAAGAACAGCGTCGATTCCGCACCCGCGGCCAGCACTCGCCAGGTGATGTCGACCCGGCCAGTTTCGCGGCCTAGAGCGCCGTGTTCGATGGCGTTGACGGTCAGTTCGTGGACGGCGAGCGCAAAGACCTGTCCCATGCGGGGCTGGAGCTCCAGTTCAGGTCCGGAGAGTTTCACCCGGATGCCTTCCAGCGGCCGATAATGCAGCAGCTCATCGGTCAGCAGTTTTTGAATTTCGATCGCGCCTTGTTCGTCGGCAATGGTTTGGACGCGGGCGATCGCGTCGAGGCGATCCTCGAGCAGCCCCATATACGAATCGAGATCCGCCCGGCTTTCAGCGGATTTGCGGATGATCATCCGGAGTAGGGCCACCGTCCCGCGCAGACGGTGCCGCAATTCACCGGGAGCATCCTGCTGATCGAGCAGCCGGCGCAAACGCGTGTTGTCCGCCTCGAGCGCCGCGATCCGGATTGTTGACTGATCATCGACCATCACGACCTCCATCGCTCGTTGCGTTCGTGCTTTGCGGTCCGGTCATCAGTTCGCACCTTCCGGATGGAGATAGCCGTCGTCGAAGAACGACAACTCTCGCAGTCCCTCCAGATCGTGGATCGTCAATCGACGTCCGCGGAGCGACATCAGGCCCGTCCGTCTCAATTCTTGCAGCGAGCGATTGACATGCACCATGGAGAGACCGAGCAGATCGCCGAGATCAGCCTGTGTCACTGGCATTTCGTAACTGAGGCCTTCGACGAGGCCGACCATCTCCAGGCGCAGATGTAGTTCGCAGAAAAGGTGGCCGAGCCGCTCCGTTGCAGTCCGGCGTCCGAGGCTGACAAGATGTTCGCGGTCGATTGCGGTCGCAACGAGCAGATCCCACCACAGCGCTTCTTCGATACGAGGGCTGGCCAGCACGGCCGCCTTGATCGGTGCGACCCGCACAGGCGTCATCATCACCGGCGTCAGCGTGGCCACGGAGTGATCCATGAAGCGTGGCAACATGCCGAAAGGTTCGCACAGATCGCCCGGGACGAACAACGAGATGATCTGTCGCTGACCGTTCTCGAGGGTCGAGTAGCGACAGGCCCACCCATCCACGATCAAGGGTAGTGAAAACGGCTCCGAGCCTTCTTCAGCAACGTCTTCTCGAGCCGAGATGGCGCGCGCCGGCTCCAACAGGCTGGCGAGGAGAACCTCATCCTCCTTGGTCAATTGGGCGCCGTGGCGCAATTTTCGCAGAAAGGGATGATCCATTGTCTTTCCAAGACCTGATCGGTTGGCTTCCGCCGATTAGTGCGTACGGGTTTTGAGGCCCGGCGCATCAGGCGATTGACCAGGGCCGAGACGCAGCTCATTCGGGGCGGTGGATTTTCGCTCCGCACCAAGCACCTTCAAAAGCTCCCACGCGCCGCTCTGGTCGATCTGCTCCAAAGCAACCGCATACTTTCGTCGCCAGTTCGCGTGTTCGGTCGAGGTTGCAGGCAGGTTGACGGGATCGTCCTCTCCCAGCAAATCGTCGAGCTGAGTCATCGCCAGCAACGAAGCAGTACGGCCCAGAAACCGGTGCACGGCGACGGAAAAGTCATGGCCCGTCGCTGGTCTGGAATCTTCCGCGAGGCCGAGAAGACGCACGACCGCGGCCCGCTGTGCTTCGCGGGCGCGTAGCTGCTCCTTAGCTTCGCCTGCGGATGGATACAGTCCCAGACGGTCCTTCAGTTCGATATCGCTCCCGGCCAGCCAACTGGACAACGTCGGAAGATCGTGGCTGCCGGCAACCGCGACAGCGAGCGGCGGATAGTCCGCCTCCGATTTGAATTCGCCGGATTCATCCATTTCGAAGAAGAGAACGCGGTACGACAGAATTCGGGCGTCCTCCATTTGCTCCCGGAAGCCGGCGGGCACGGTGCCGAGGTCTTCGCCCACCACGAGGCACTGATGCCGTTGGCTCTCCAAGGCCAGAATGCCGACCAGATCCGCCATCGGATAGCTGACGTAGGCGCCTGCGGAGGGAGGGGATCCTTCGGGGATGCAATAGAGCCGCTGCAAGCCCATGGCATGGTCGATCCGCAGCCCGCCGCCGTGCCGCATGTTGGCGCGTAGCAAGTCGATGAAGGGTCGATAGCCTTCCGCGATCAGCGACACCGGATTCAGCGGCGGCAGTCCCCAATTCTGCCCCGCCGGATTGAAGATGTCCGGCGGCGCGCCTACTTCGGCGGCGGTCATATAGTCCTTCGGGTTCGACCAGGTTTCCGAACCGCTGCGGTCGCAGCCAACCGCGAGGTCCAGATACAGGCCGACCTGCATGCCGGCCGCCGTTGCAGCATCCTTCGCGGCATTCAACTGCTCGTCGGCGATCCACTGCAGCCATCTGTGAAAATCGATCGCTTCGGCGTGGCCATGGGCGAATGCGCGGATGCCGGCCGCTGTTGGCGATCGGTAGTCATCCGGCCAGTCATGCCAGTCGACGCGTGTCGGATCGCAAGCTGAAAAATGATCACGGAGCGCCTGGAATAGGGACGCGCTGAACAGACTTTCGCCGGCCACCTTGAGGAAGCGTTCGTACTCGGCCAGACGCGGCGGTTCAGCATGGGCGCGAAACTCGGAGTGTAGGAGGCGAAGTGCCTCCAGCTTGAGCCGGGCTACGAGCGTATAGTCGACCTGAGGGGCTTGGCGGGCCTGATCAAGCAGGTCCTGGAACCGGCGGGAGGAAACGAGCTCTCTCGCCGCGGCCGATTGCTCGTATTCGGGAACAGCCAGGACATCGATATAGAGGACATTGAGATAGCGCCGGCTGGCGGGCGAATAGGGACTAGCGTGCTCCGGATTGTCCGGAAACATCTGATGAAGTGGATTAAGACCCAGTACGTCACAGCCGCGCGAGGCCGCAAGGCGGGCGATCTGTGCCAGGTCGGTGAAGTCCCCGATTCCCCAGTTGCGTGCCGACCGGAGCAGATAGAGTTGAAGTGAGAGGCCATATGAGCGCTTCCCCGCCTCCAAGCTGTCCGGGAGCCAGCATGTGCCGGGTGTCACGATCAGGAGGGTCGTGGCGGCAGACGATCCCAGCGTGAGCCGGTGGTAACCGTAGGGCACTTCCGTCAGCACGAGACGGGCTGCGGTGGTGCTTGTCGCCGGATCCGCCGTCGTAGCGCCGCGCCGCGTCGTGCCGTCTTCGAGCACGAGGTGCCATTTCATTTCCGGCTCGGCCGGACTGGCGTCGAGGTCGATGCTGACAGTGCCGTGCTCGGCGCGGATCACCAGTGCAGGGGGGAGCGGCGAGGGCCGCGCGTTTTCGGCAACTTCTCCACGCGCCGTCAGCGCGCCCATGCTGACCAACAGCTTTTCGATTACCTGCTGGTCAGTCTTAATCGTGTTCCCGCGGGCGTCCTCGAAGGTGAGCGCGATACCATAGCGCGAGGCAAGAAGTCTGGTCTGTTCTACGTCCACGAGTTCTCCTGAAAGCGCCGGAGATGTCGCTCGTGGCGGTGCACGATCGTTTTGCGATGCCCAAACTCGACGCCGCTGTGTCAACCCGATGCAGAGCCCTGTGTTCCTATCGCAGTCGGCCTCTGCAACCGACCAGAAAAGGCTATTTGGCCTCGGCTCGGCGCCGGCCGCGATCGCGACGCGCCTTGCCATAGGTTACAGACGCGAGTGCGGCAACGGGCTAGCATCGCGTTCGCGATAAGCGTGCTGCAGGATGTCCGAGAAAAAGCCGCAGGCTGGAGGAACGACCATGATGGAAGACTTCGACGCGCGAACCTTGGTCAATATGAGCGTCGCCCTCGATCGGGTCTGCGGAACGCTCTCCAATGGCGAGGATCACGCTGTCCGCGCGCGTGTCGCTGCGAAAATCGCCGAGCGCGCTCGGGAGGGAGCCTGTTCACTGCATGACCTCGAAGCCGCCGGATATGCCGCAGCCGGCCGAGGCGGACTGCGACGTGACACATTGCGTACCGAGTGAGATCTCAGGGGCGATAACGAGCACCTACTCCGTACATCACCGCCGACCACGGTTACTTGACCTTGCACCGGGTGGGCGATCTGTTCAGTTTGTGCCTCGGACAGCGGGCGGGCCGGACCGAGCCGGGGCGCGTCCCTGAGCGGTTCGAACTGTTCGGCGTAGAATGCCACGCCATCCGTCAAGGGACTTGACGAGATCCGGTCCTCAGGGTCGCCATCGCAGCCGGTCGCCATCATGACGCGGCCGAAGCGTTGATGATCCGTACGCGGCCCGAACCGCTTAGCTTGTCTGCCAGCCGAAGATCGCGAGGGGCAGCCGCATGGTTGCGCCTTCTACGTCTGGCAGTACTACGAAAGAGCTTTCATCGCCTGGTCCACAGTGCGGTCATCTCTGACGGTACCCATTCGGTCGTGACTTTCGAGCTCTGCCATCGTCAGCAGATATTCGAGGTGGTGCAGCTTCAATTCGCGCGCCAGACCAATGGCCTGATGGAGGTGCTGAAGCAGATCGGTCCATTTCATGCTGTCTGAAGGCATTTTGAAGTTCCTTAAGCAAAGGCGGCGCCCGCCCCGATGGGGCAGGCTCCTATCGAGTCATAGTCTGAGTGAGATTAGTTGGACGACCGTCCCGTCGTAGGCGCTCCACCTTGTTGGGTCAGCTTCTGCGCCATCTCGAGGTGCTGGCTCAGCTGGGGAAGCGTCTTTGCTGCCCAATCCCTGAGTTCTGGCACGTCGCCGCCCTTTGCGTAGCGGTCGTAGTTTGCGATCGCTTCCTTGTGAGCTGCCACCTGTTGGGTTGCATAGAGGGCGCCGAAATCGTCGCCACGCGCATCGTTCAATTGGTCGTATTTCGCCTGATGCGCAGTATCGAGTTGACTCGGCAGATCGACGTTCATCGAGCGCACGACGATGATTTTCCGCAATTCCGAAGACGTCTTGCCGTGGTCTGCGATCATCTGATTGGCGAAAGTCTTCTGCGGCTCGGTGCCACGGGCGAGCGCCAGCCGGGCGGAGGCGATTTCGAACAGGTCGGAGATCGCCACATTGGTGATGAATTGTTGCGTCGCCGCACTGATTGCCGGCGCGGTCGCGGCATTGCTCTGCGCCGCGACGCTGTGGATCAGGCCGGGCGAGGTGAACAGCAAACAGCTCAGCAGAGCAGTCGTAGGTTTCATCATGGCATCCTCCATATGAAGCGAGAACGTGATGTATCAATTGATCGAGACGTGCCCATCCGAAGATCTTGTGGGCGGTTTTCCGCCACAACAGTATGCGCAGGGCAATGTTCCTGAAGCGGGCCTGCGCCGTTCGCCACGCGACGGGCTGAGGCGCACGTTCACGGGCTGCAGCACGCGTTTAAAGTCTGCCGCTAGATGCTGTGGTCCGGCTTGTGCACTCGCGACGTAGGAACAACGCCCACTGCCGACGTTTGTCACCGGCAACTCACACACCCGGAGACGACGATGAAGGCGCTGACGTGGCACGGCAAGAGCGATATCCGATGCGAGAGTGTACCGGATCCGAAGATCGAGCACGGCCGCGACGCAATCATTCGGGTGACGGCGTGTGCCATTTGCGGGTCGGATCTGCATCTGTTCGACGGCGTGATGCCGCAGATGAAGAGCGGCGACGTGCTGGGGCACGAGACGATGGGCGAGGTGGTCGAGGTCGGAGCCGACAACAAAAAGCTGAAGGTGGGTGACCGCGTCGTGGTGCCGTTCACGATCTCCTGCGGTGAGTGCTTCTTCTGCAAGAACGGATTTTATAGCGGCTGCGAGCGGTCGAACCCTGACGCCGAAAAGGCCGAAAAGCTCTGGGGGCATTCGCCGGCCGGGTTGTTCGGCTACTCGCATTTGCTAGGTGGCTATGCCGGCGGACAGGCCGAGTACATGCGCGTGCCCTACGCGGATGTTGGACCGATCAAGGTGCCGGATGGCCTGACTGATGAGCAGGTGTTGTTTTTGTCGGACATCTTCCCTACCGGCTTCATGGCTGCGGATTTTTGCGAGCTGAAGGGCGGAGAGACGGTTGCCATCTGGGGCTGCGGGCCGGTCGGGCAGTTCGCCATCAAGAGCGCCTTCATGCTAGGTGCCGAGCGTGTCATCGCGATCGATACGGTGCCGGAGCGATTGGAAATGGCCCGTGCTTCAGGCGCCATTACGATCGATTTCAAGTCGGATGACGTCTACGAACGCATTCAGGACCTGACGAACGGGCGGGGCGCCGATGCGTGCATCGACGCGGTCGGAACAGAGCCGGACACCAGTTCGGGCCTGGATGCGGTGATCGACCGCGTCAAAGTGGCGACCTTCATGGGCACAGATCGACCCCACGTACTCCGGCAAGCCATCCATTGCTGCCGGAACTTCGGAATAGTGTCTGTGGTGGGAGTCTACGGCGGCCTCCTCGACAAGATTCCGATGGGGTCCGCTATCAATCGCGGGCTCACGTTCCGAATGGCCCAAACACCGGTGCAGCGTTATCTGCCGCAGTTGTTGAGCCGGATCGAAAAGGGTGAAATCGATCCGACCTTCGTGATCACGCATCGGGCAACTCTGGAGGAGGGCCCCGAGCTCTATAAAACCTTCAGGGACAAGAAGGACGGTTGCATCAAAGTGGTGATGAAGCCGTGAACTATGGGTGAAATCCGGATCGGCACCTCGGGCTGGCACTATCCATCCTGGCGCGGCCCGTTCTATCCGAACGGGCTGCCGATCAACCGGCAACTGCAGTACTACGCGAGCCAGTTTAACGCCACTGAACTTAACGGCGTGTTTTATCGGACCCCGACACCTGAGGCGGTGTCAGGTTGGAATGACACGACGGGCGACAACTTCATGTTTGCCTGGAAGGCGTCCAAATTTATCACGCACTGGAAACGCCTGTCGCCGGCGTCTGCCAACAGCCTCGACTTGATGGAGGATCGGCTGCGACTGCTCCGCGACAAAGTGGGGCCGATTCTATTTCAGCTACCGCCGCAATTTTCCGCAGACGAGGAAAGGCTTGCATTCTTCTTGGACATGCTGCCGTCAAGGCGCCGCTACGCGTTCGAATTTCGTCATGCCAGTTGGTACGCCGCGAACATTCTGCGCCTGTTGCGGCGCGCGAATGTGTCGCTCTGCATCTCTGACCACCACGATGCGCCGTCGCCGTGGAGGCGCACAGCTGACTTCGTGTACGTCCGCGGCCATGGCCCCGGAGGTCATTATCACGGCCATTACGGCCGGAAAACGCTCGAGCAGTGGGCCAAATCCATGGCCGGATGGCGTCGGCGCGGATGCGACGTCTACGTTTTCTTCGACAATGACCAGAAGAGTGCGGCGCCGCTCGATGCGCTGCGGCTGAAACAGATGCTGGGACTATGCTGACTTCGCTGCGAAGAACGACGGCCGCGCTGATCAATTGATACGGCAGTCAACGGGAGTCAATCGTGATGCAGAGTATCTGACGCCGCCGTCTCCAAGAGTCGGAACGAACTCCGGTGCAGACTTCGGCAAGAAGGTTGCGGTAAGTCGCGCCGGGTAGGTGTCCCGAAAGGGAACCGGAACCCTGTTGTTTCGGTGTGAAAATCTTTCTGGAGGCGCGACGATCCAACCAAGCGAGGGCTGGGAAAGAGCGGGTGTAGTCAGCCTTTATATGCGCTGTGTCCGGCCTTCATGATCGACGAGACGAACTTCGACGCCGGGCTTGAGCGCAACCAGATCGCGGATCGAGGCGACTGGCATGATGCTCAACGCAGTCGACAGGGCATCCGCTTCGGTGGCGGTGGGGGCGACGACGCTGACGCTGCGATAGCGTGCCGGGCTGCGACCGGTCCGTGGATCGAACAGATGCGTGAAGCGGCCCCCCGGATCGAAGCGAAATCCGGTAGCCGCGCTGGTCGAGACGGCGCGGTCGATGAGCGGGATTGTCTCACTGAGCTGTCCGAGCTGCTCTGCATCAGCGAGACCGACGCGCCATGGCGTCCCATCCGGCTTCGCGCCGATTGCGCGAATCTCTCCCATGTCGATCAGCGTCGTTGTCACGCCGGCGCGACGCAGCGTCTCGACGACGCGATCTGTTGCGAAGCCTTGAGCGATTCCGTTGAGGGTGATCGCCGCCGCCGGTTTGCTCAAGATCACACGGTTGGCGTCCACATGCAGATGTGCGTGGCCCACCTTCTCGAGCGTCTCGGCCAGCCGCTGGGCTGATGGCCCGGCGGGATCGGCATGCTCGGCTGCGAAATGATCCTGATACAAACGCCATAGCGGCTGCACCGTCGGGTCGAACGCTCCACCAGTGAGGCCCGCAAACGCGAGCGACGCTTTCAGCAGCGTCACCATATCGGGATCGGGCGCGATCAGCAGGCCCGTCCGGTTGAGTTCGCAGATTGCGGAAGACGGTTGATACAGGCTGAACAGAGTTTCCAGCCGTCGCACCTCTGCAATCGAACGCGCGATCAGCCGCTCGCCTTCGGCACGATCGGGGTGAAACATCTCGATGGACACCTGCGCGCCGAGCGCCGATCCGCGCCACCGTATCGGTTCAATGGTCTCGGCAGCGCACAGTCGTCCCGGCAGAAGCGTCGCGATGGCGGCTGCCGAGATCCTGATCACGCGGCGGCGGGTGAGGCTCCGGTTTTGCATCGAAATTCCTTAGTTCGTCCGCACGCCGGAGGGGTCGTGCTCATTGGCGGCTTCCGGCGCTTCACTGCCGAGAACGTAGTCAGAGGGGATCTCGTCAAACTGAACCAGGCGGCCCCCGTTCGTAGCGGCGAACTGCTCCGCGGCTGCGTGGTCGCCGAACGGGACGGCCTCGGCGGCTCCCATGCCGCCTTGCTTGCGGCTGCCGATGACGAACACCGCCTTGCGGGCCTCGATCCAGTTGGTCTCGCCCGGCGCGTCCCAGCTCGGCGCCCGCGCCATGTCGGACACATAGATCGCCCGGATGTCGCGCGGCTGCTCGGGCAACCGCGTGAACGCCACGGTGTCGCGCACCGACGAGAACCAGAACGGGTCGAGCCGGCTCTTGGTGATGATCTGCCCCTTGGGGCCGGGGTGCTCCATCAGGTTCATGCCGCAGAACACGCCCATGGCGTCGGCGTTCAGCGCAACCGGCGGCGGCAGCTCGGTTGTCGTCGAGCCCGGCTTGCAGCCGACGAGCAGCAACAGGACGGTGCAGGCCGCGAGCAGGCGCAGCATCATAATTCCCTCCGCGCGAATGAGAGCATCGACAGGCCGAGCGGCACGACGATCCAGGCACCGAGGCCGAGCAGCAGGGCAGGGAGCCCAGGCTGAGTGGTGCCGGCGAGACCGGCCATGCCGGAGAATTGGCTGACGTTGAAACCGGTGAGGTTGGTCAGTCGATAGAGGTCGGTCGGATTGAAGAACAGCAGCGCGTTCAGCGTCGCGCCGGAGATGATACGTCCTTGATCGACCACCAGCAGGCCGAGCAGGGCCATGTCGAATATCAGCACCATCACGAGCCAGACGCCGATCGACAGGCCGGCCGCGGTGCCGCGATCGCGCACCAGGCTGGAGATCAGATAGCCGATCGCCACGAACACCGCGCCGAGCATGACGGAGGTGCCGAGCATTGCGCCGAAGGCGAGCCAGCTCGCCGTCAACGTGGCCGCGCCGGTCAGGCTGAGCGCAACGCCGGCGGCGCCGTAACCGATCAGCGTGGCGAAAGCGAGGATCAGCACATGGCCGACGAACTTGCCGAGAATTACCTGGCCGCGACCGATGGGGTAGCTCAGCAGCAGGATCATCGTGCCACGCTCCATCTCACCAACCACGGCGTCGTGCGAGATCAACAGCGCGATCAGTGGCAGCAGGAAGATCGACAGGCTCGACAAGCTGACGACGACAACGTCGAGCGCGCCGACTCCGACGTTGCCGGTCGGCGCGCTGCCGAGGAAGGTGAGCGACAGCGCCAGCGCGGCGAGCAAGAGCGTGGTCGCCAGCACCCAGCGATTGCGCAGGCCTTCCTGAATTTCCTTGGCAGCGACGATGACGATGGTCCTCATGCCGCGGCCTCCTGGGTTTGCAGAAAGTGCGCGTAAAGATCGTCGAGTGTCGGCGCGGCGATCTCGATGTTGCGCACGCGCGGGTCGGCGGTGGCTTCGCGCAGCAGCGTCATCTTCTCCGCATCGTCGCGGGCGAGCACGACGAGGCCGCGCGTTGTGGTCTGCGACGCACCGCCGAGCCATCCTGGTTGCGGGACTTGCTCCGAGGCCAGATCGATCGTGACGCGTATCGGCAGCTGCGAAATGGTACGCAATTCGTCCATCGTTCCCTGCGCAACCAGAAGGCCGCGGTTCATGATCAGCACGTGCTCCGCGCGGTCTTCGAGCTCGGTCAGAGCATGCGACGAGATCAGCACGGTGGCGCCGTCGGCGCGCAGCTCGTCGCAGATGTCGTAGAAGGTCTGCCGTAACGCTGGGTCGAGGCCGGTAGTCGGCTCGTCGAGCAGCAGCACGCGTGGGCGGCCGAGCAGGGCCTGCGCCAGACCAAGGCGCTGCCGCATCCCCTTGGAATAGGTGCCGACCTTGCGATCGGCGGCGGCCGCAAGCCCGACCCGGTCCAGCAGCGGCCATGCGCTGGACGGCGCGATGCGTTTCAGCCGTGCGTAGAACGCCAGCGTCTCGCGGCCCGTCAGTCCGGTATTGAAAGCGACGTTCTCCGGCAGATAGCCTAGCTGGCGCCGTGCCGAGAACGCGCCGGCGGGATCCTCGCCCAGCACCCGGATTGTACCCGCGGAAGCGCGGATCAGGCCGAGCATCAGCTTGATCAGTGTCGTCTTGCCGGCCCCGTTGTGGCCGACCAGCGCGCTAAGCCGGCCCGGCTGCAGCGCGAAGGAGACGCCGCGCAGCGCGCGCACTACGCGATAGTTCTTCTCGACATCGGTGACGGTGATGGTGGCGGTCATTGCACGCTCGCGGATTTGGGTCGCGGGGGCGGCGCGATCAGCGGGCGGCTGTCGATCACGCCGCCGGGATACAGCGCCGGGAATTGGTTCTGCGCCCAGCGCAGCACCTGCACGGCGGGACTGTTGATCAGCACCTTGGCGGACGGCGCGGTCCACAATACGCGGTCGACCAGATCGTTCGGCCGATATGCCGTGTCCGCGATGCCGTCGCCGTCGAGGTCGAAGGCGGGATTGTCGCTCCAATAATTGCCACGACCGCTCTTCGACCAGTCGAGATTGCGGGTGCCGACATATTTGACCTGGTTGCGGTTGGCGATGAAGGCGTTGCCGCTGATGTCGTTACCCTCGGAGCCGGCGGTGAAGTGCACGCCGATGCCGCAATGCTCGAACCAGTTGTCGCGGAAGGAGCCCTTGTTGCTATTGTAGATGAAGACGCACTTCTCCGGCCCGGTGGCTGCGCGAGCCGTGGCGGCCTCGGTCTTCGGCAGCATGGATTTCTCGTCGTCGACGCCGTCGAAGTCGGCGCTGATATCCGCCAGCGGACCACCCGAGACCAGATTGCCCTCGATCGTTGCGTAGTTGGCATAATTGAACAGCAGCCCGAAATCTCTGTCGCGATCGGAGACGTTGCGGCGAATGATCAGCCGTTTCGAATACATGATGGCGTAGCCGCCATGATTGCCGGTTGAATAGTTGCCGCTGATCTCGCTGTCGTCGGTGTACATGTAGTGTACGGCGAAGCGGACTTTCTCGAACCGGTTATTGATGAACCGGTCCTTGGTGCTTGCCATGGAGAAGATGCCGTCGCGGCCATAGCGGATCGTATTGCCGTCGACCACAACGTCGGGAGCGTTCCACACCCGCACGCCGTTGCCGGCCTCATTGAGCCGAATGCCGCGCAGGCCCTCGATCGTGTTTCGGGCAACGCGCGAGCCGCGGGCGCCGTAGACGTTGACGCCGTAGAGGTTGCCTTCGATCGTATTGCCTTCGACCAGGGCGCGTTCGGCCTGCTGGGTGAGAAATACGCCGGAGTCCATCGCCTGCGGATCACGGCCGGAGCCGCGCACGACGAGGCCGCGCACCGTCACGTCGGGGGCCGCGACGGTGATGACGCTACCCTCGCCATGGCCGATCACGATCGCGCCGGGGTGGCCGATCAGCGCGAGCTTGCGCTCGATCCGGATCGGCCCGTCGTAGCTGCCTGGCGCGAGCGTGACGGTGTCGCCGTCGCTCGCGCCGTTCAGGACGGCCTGCAGATCCGATGACGGCACCACGTCGATCTGGGCGGCGTAAGCCACATCGCAGGCAGAAACTGCGAGCAGGGCCGCCACCGTCCATCTCGCCATATGTGCCGTCATCGCCATCGTCAGACGCTCTTCGGCTCGACCAGCATGCGGCCCTTCATCTCCATATGCATGGCGTGACAGAACCACGAGCAGTAGTACCAGTAGACACCGGCCTTATCGGCGGAGAACGTAACCGAGGCGGTGGCCTGCGGCGCGACTTCCATCTGGATGCCGTAGTTCACGATCGAGAAGCCGTGAGTGAGGTCCTCGATCGAGTCGATGTTGGTGACATAGACGGTGACGTGGTCGCCCTGTTTGACCTGGAATTCGGTCAGGCTGAAGTTCGGCGCGCTCGATGTGATGTAGACGCGGACCTTGTCGCCATCGCGCACCACCTTGGAGTCGGCTTCGAGATCGATGCCGTCAGCCTTGGCCTGCTTCACCGCATCGGCGAACATCGGGTCGGCGCGATTCCAGATCGACACCGGGTTGATCTTCGAGCGATGCACGATGGTGGCGTCGTGCGGCTCGGCGAAGCTCGGGCCGTCATGCACCACCTTCATCTTGTCGCCGGAGATGTCGATCAGCTGATCGTTCTCGGGCTTCAGCGGGCCGACGTTGAGGAATCGGTCCTTCGAGAATTTGTTCAGCGAGATCAGCCACTTTCCATCAGCCTCTTTGGTCTGGCCCATCGAAGTGTGGTTGTGGCCGGGCTGATACTGAACGTCGACCTTGTCGAGGATCGGATTGACCTTGTCGCCCTTGTAGGCGCGCCGCGCCAGGTCGATGTTCCACTTGCAGACCTGGCTGTCGATGAACAGGGTGGTGTAGGCGTTGCCCTTGCCGTCGTAGGCGGTGTGCAGCGGGCCGAGGCCGAGCTCCGGCTCGGCGACGACGACGTCGCGCGGCTTGATCTTGTCATCGAACAGTTGATCGAACAGCCGCACATCCATCACCGTCACGGTCGGCGACAGCTTGCCGTTGGCGACGATGTGGATGCCGTCGGGCGCGGTGTTGATGCCGTGCGGGCTGTTGGCGACCGGCACGTAGCGGGTGTAGGGCGAGCCTTTGCGGCCGTCGATCACCGGCACGCCACCGATTTCCTTGAAGTCGCCCTTCTTCACCGCCTCTTCGATGCGCTTGAGGTTGAAGATCACCAGCCAGTCCTGATCGTTGGCGGTCATCTCGGCAGCGGTGACGCCTTCTTCCGAGTTGTAGCAGGTCGCGAAGGCGTATTTGCCCTGGTAGTCGGCATCGACGTTATCCAGGTTGCCGTCGACCATCACCTGCCAGGCGACCTTCATGGTGTCGCCGTCGACCGCGGTGAAGATCGCGTGATAATCCTTGGTGTTGGTCAGGTTCTTGCCGTCGTTGATCAACGGCACCCGATCTTCGCCGTTGCAGAACACGTAGCCGGTCCGCGGATATTTCTGCACGCGCAGGCCGTGCACGGTGTGCTGGTTCGGAAGCTGGATGATCTTGTCGCACTTCATCACGTCGAGCCGGACGCGCGCGACGCGGGTGTTGGCCTTGTCGTTCATGAAGGCGTAGCGGCCGTCATAGGTGCCGTCGGTGAAAGACAGGTGCGGATGGTGGAGGTCGCCGTTCATGTAGATGCCGCCGCGATTCTTCAGGAATTCGCGGGTTTCCGGCAGCAGGCCTTCGGTCAGCACCTTGAGGCTTTCGTTGGTCTGGCCCCAGCCGGTGGCGCTGCAGCGATTGAAGACCGGCACGCGCATCAGCTCGCGCATTGAGGGCAGGCCAACGATGCGCAGTTCGCCGGTCTGGCCGCTGGAAAAGAACACGTAATATTCGTCGAGTTCACCGGGGGCGACTTCGGCCTTCTGGATCGCCGGGCGCGCCGGCACGGTCGGAGCGGCCTTGGTCTGGGCTTCCGCGGCGGCGATCAGGTGCAAGCCGTCGCCGCCGAGCGATACGCCGCCGGCGAGGCCGACGCCGGCTGCGGCCGCGGTGGTGCCGAGCAGTGCTCGCCGGCTGACGCCCTTGTCCTTGGTGGTGTCGGTCATCGTCGTCTCCTAGGCTTCAGGTTGAGGGGAGGTCGGGTTGAGGCCGGGGATCGGTCGCCCGCCGGCGGTGATCAGCGTGTCGGGCCGTTTGCCGCCACGCATCGCGGGAGACGACAGTGCATCGCGCTTCTCGCGCTTCAGTCGCACCTGGATCATGTGCGGGCAGCGCTGGTCGTCGAAATACAGTTCCTGGCAGTGCATGCAGTAGATGCACTCGTTCACGTTGATGTGTCCTTCGGGATGGATCGCCTGCACCGGGCATTCCTTGGCGCAACGTTGGCAGGGCGAGCCGCATTCCTTCCAGCGCCGCAGCCACTCGAACATCCTGATGCGGCCGGGGATCGCGAGCGCAGCGCCGAGCGGGCACAGATAGCGGCAGAAGAAGCGTTCGACGAACAGGCCGGCGACCAGCAGCGTCGCCGCGTAGAGCACGTAGGGCCACTCCCGGACGAATTTCAGGATGATCGAGGTCTTGAACGGTTCGACCTCGGCAAGGTGCTCGGCGAGCGCGGTCGAGTACAGCGACGCGCCGAACAGCACCAGGAAGATGATGTACTTCACCGGCCACAGCCGCTCGTGCAGGCCCCAGGGCAGGCGGAGCTGCGGCACCTTGAGGGCCTGCGCGATGTTGTTGGTGAGCTCCTGTAGCGCTCCGAACGGGCACAGCCAGCCGCAGAATGGGCCGCGGCCCCAGAACAAAAGCCCGGCGGCAACCGACGCCCACAACAGGAAGATCAGCGGCGCGGAGAGGAAGTATTCCCAGCTGAAGCCAGAGATCAGCGAGTTGGCGAAGGTGAGGACGTTGACGACCGAGAGCTGCGCGTTGGCGTACCAGCCGAGCCAGACCAGAACGAACAGCAGGTACGCCCGGCGAACCCAGACATAGAATCGCGGCCGGCGCACCAGCGCGTTCTGGAAGAAGAAGATCACAACCAGCGTGCCGAGCGCCGCGACCGTGATGCCGATCTTCACCAGGTCGCCCTGCCAGATCCGCATCCACAGGGGCTGCTCGGCAGCCTCGGCGGCCGGGATCGGGGAGGGCGCAGCAATCGTCGAGGCAGCCGTGGGCGTCGTGCCAGCTTGGGCCGATGTGGACTGCTGCTTGGTCAGCGCATCGGGCAGCCGATAGCCGAGATCGAACGTCAACGCGGCCTTCTCGCGGACGCCGATGACGCGCTGCACCAGAAGCTGCAGCGTCCATGGTGCGACCGGATCGAAGCCGAAGTCGGCCGGGATCGTGAATAGCGCGATCTCCGTCAGTTCCGGCGCGCCAACGGCCGCGACACTGCCGAGCCGCGTATGATCGCGATCGCGGAACCGCATGCTGTTGCCGTCCTGGATCAGCTCGATGCGATCGAAGATGCCCCCGCGCACATAGCCGGAGCCCTTGAAAGAGTAGCGGCCGGCGCCAGCGACGAGCAGCGCATGTTGGTCCGGCTTGAGACGCGCCCTGAGGCGCTCGTAACCGTCGTCCCCGAGAAGGCTGCGCCCGATGGTCGGCACCGCAACGTCGGCGGCGTACAGTTCGATGAATACAGCGTCAGGCGTGCCGTCTTCCGGATGGTCCGCGGCTGCCGCATTGCCGGATTTGGCGAAGGCCTGATTGATTTCCTCGACGGTGACCAGCAATCGTCGCATGGCGCCGTCGGCGAGCAGGCCCTGCCAGTCGCGCAGCTCGCTCTTGTCCATGTCGACGGTCTTGGTGACCTGCGGTGGAGATGCGTTCGCTGCCACCGCAGGGCCGCCGAGACGGCCGCTGCGGATCAGCTTCGTGGCCGATCGCACGATGCTGTCGCCGATCACCAGCACCGTGACGGTGGCGCCGCTGACAATGTCGACCTGCGGCGCGGGAACCGCGCCGCGGACTACGCTTGCCATGTCGGCGCCGATCAGCTTGTTGACCGCATCGAGAATGCGCTGAACCGGTATGCCGACCAGCACGATCGGCTCTTTGTGATCGACAAGCTTCAGCCCCTTGATCACGCCGGCGGGGTCGATGCCGACCAGCATCTGGATCGGCTTGCCGGAGTATCCGGTGGCATTGGCGAATTCCGAGGTCAGATAGGCGAAGCCGAGCAGGCGGTCGTCCTGATAGACCGGTGCGATCGCGGGGGAACCTTCCAGCGGTCCGAACCGCGTTGCGCCTGGTATCAGCTCGCGGGGCTCTGCCTTGCTGATGTAGTCCGTCAGTGTTGCGGCGCGCGTTTCGACCGTGCTGCACAGCAGCAGCAGCGCTGCAACCGCGGCAAAGAGAAGTGTTGATGTGGCTTGAATTCCGCGCAAGATCGTTCAACGTTCCGTCTGAGTTCAGGGAAGGACGAAAGGTCCGCCCAGGATCGAGACGCCAGAGTCTCGTAGCGTGCAGACGGCGTTGTCGCGCGTGCGGGATTTCTCGAATGTGATAGGTATCAAGTCAACCTCCGTAGGAATCCCGATGTGACCCGTCATCCGACCCTCACAGCAGTTCCGCCGGCGCCGATCGCGAGTGTGATCGCGCTGTATGCAGTGGCGCTCGACGTCGCGCGCCATGCCCTGCATCGCTACAGCGCTGCGGCCTCGCAGCTTGGTGACGGAGCATGGCCAGTGCGCAGCGTCTTTGAAGTACTGGCCGCGCGGGAGGCACGCCGCATTGATCGACTCGAAATCGAGTGCTTCCAAGCGTGCGGCCGCGTTGCCGCACATCCTGATGTGCCTTGGCGCGTGCCGCATCTGGTGCCTGATCAGGAGGTCACCGAGGTGCAGCACTCGGAGCTGGCGACGCCCTACACCGCCTGGGCGATGGCGGTCGAGCATCGAAGACGTGCCTTCGTATTCTGGAGCTACGTGATTGCTGTGGCGACCGATCGTACGGTGCAGGACGCAGCGGAGGCTTTCGCCCACGAGGCGCTGAGCGACGGCAATCTGCTGCGGCACGAGCGCCGGCTGGCATGGCGCGCGCTGCGCGATACGGGTCGGCAGGAGGGGAGCGAGCACACAGAACCGGAATCCGCAGCTTTGCTGGAAAGTTTGCTGCAGAAGGATGTCTGGCTTTGGTCGCGGCTTGCGCCGAGTGACCGTAGCTTGCTGACAGCGGCGATCCAAACCGCGCCCGACGTGGCGCCAAGCGATGCGATGCCCGATGGAGCACCGCTGGAGCTCATCAAGGGCCGGGCACTGCGGCGCGCCGAACAATTGTCGTCGCTGTATCTCGACGATGCCGACCGGGCGACAGATCAGGACAGCCTGGAACTCGCGCAGAAGCTCGCGGCGCGATCGATCGTGCGTCTCGCTGGCTTGCGGCAAGCTGCCGCTTCGGTTGTGCCACGCTAGAGCGCTGCATTCCGCGCTATGGTGCGGGTTTTGGAGATCACCGTCCATTTCGACGTCAGCACTACAGGGGCGTGACGCTGCGAGTTTGCGCCGGCGCAAACTCCGTGTCGTTTATGCGCATAATGTCGACACGTACAGGTAGTTAGCCACGCTCGACGGACGCGCGGCGTCAAGCGCCCCAGCCGTTATGCCGATTCACTCTGGACGAGGAGGCCGAAAAATCGTCCCGGAGGATTGCGCAGGGCGATTGGAAGGTTAGCTCAAATGATCGATTGGCCTGCCATTGCCCGCGCCGTTCACGTGTTGTCCGTCGTCCACTGGATCGGCGGATTGTTGTTCGTGACCTTCGTGATCTTGCCGAGCCTGAGCGAATTCGAAGCAGATCGGCGCCTTGCAGCATTCGACGCGCTGGAGCGGCGCTTTTCCTGGCAGGCGCGCATATCGGTGCTGTTGGCGGGAATCTCTGGCTGGTACCTGTTCGATGTATTCGGTCATTGGGAGCGGATCGCCGATCCTGGCTTCTGGTGGCTGTACGCCATGATCGTCCTGTGGGCGCTCTTCATGGTGATGCTGTTCGTCGCCGAGCCGCTGTTTCTGCACGCCTGGTTCGATGCGCGGGCGCGGCATGATCCCGAAGGCGCCTTTCGGATCGCACAGCGCGGCCATCGCGTCTTGAGTACGCTCGCGCTGATCACGGTGGGGGGCGCCGTGGGCGGAGCGCACGGCCTGTTCTGAGTCTGCCGGCTGTCATGCCCGATGGGCAGAGGTGCTCGGAAACGACGCTGCGAGCAGGTGGGTCACTTTCGGTTCGGCTTCGGCATGAAAGCCGCGCACCGACTCCTGCACGATGCGATCCGCATTGGTGACGCGCTGATGCTGGCGCAGGTGCTCGAGCCAGGAGGCAACTTGAAACACTTCAACAAAGCGGCCCCTGTCGGCGGCATCCTCGAA
Source organism: Rhodopseudomonas sp. (assembly GCF_048594845.1). Classification (GTDB taxonomy): domain Bacteria; phylum Pseudomonadota; class Alphaproteobacteria; order Rhizobiales; family Xanthobacteraceae; genus Rhodopseudomonas. The sequence continues at coordinate 26,027 of NZ_JBMDXE010000368.1, forward strand.
CACGTCCCAGGCGAACGCGCCGTCACGGCGCCTCTGATGGCTGAGTTTTTGCAGCGCGCGCAGGAAGTCGTCGCGGTGTTCTGCCGCGATACGATACTCGACCGTGATCAGCACCGGTCCTTGGTCGGGCTCGGCATCGATTGCAAGCACCGGTGCCGGCCAATGCATCGACGGCGCGAGGTCACGCGTGGCGCCGCCGCGCAGTTTCCAGCGCCAGGTCAGCAGGACACCGACCGCGGCGCCGGCTGCCGCGACGAAATGTGCTATCGGCAGCCCATAGGACGAGGCGAGCTGACCCCATAGCGCGCTGCCGGCGGTCATTGCGCCAAAGAACACGGTGACGAACATCGCCAGCCCGCGGCCGCGGACCCAGTCCGGCAGCGACACCTGCACTGACACGTTGAGATTTGCCAGAACAGCGATCCAGGAAATGCCGGCCAGCATGCAGGCGACAAAACCCAATTCGACCTGGTGCACGCTGCCGAGCAGGACCAGGCTGATGGCAGTGCCGAGCGTTCCGGCGGCGACCAGACCGTCGGGACCAAGATGCTTCTTCAGCCATGGCAACAGAAACGCGCCGACGATCGCACCGGCCCCGATCGCGCCGAGCAGGATGCCGTAGAGTTCCGGGCCGCCAGCGATCCGCGTGCGTGCTACCAGCGGCAGCAGCGCCCAGTACGCGCTGGCGAAGAAGAAGAACGCAACGGCTCGCACCAACGTCGCGCGGAGATCGGGGTTGTAGCGGACGTGGCGGAAGCCGATCACGATCGCGCTCAGCAGCCGCTCGGTGGGGAGATTGGTGGCTCGGTTCGACACCGGTCGCCACCACAGCAGCGCGCCGATCACCGCGAAATTGCTGAGCGCGTTGATCCAGAATGGTGCCGCCATGCCCATCACGCCGATCACCACGCCGCCGAGCGCCGGGCCGATCGCGCGGCTGATATTCACGCCGACGCCGTTGCTCGCGACGGCCGAGGCGAGATCCTGCTTTGGCACGAGGTCCGGCACGATCGCTTGCCAAGCCGGGGCCGCGAACGCCGCGCCGGCGCCGAGCAGGAAGGTGAACAGCAGCAGCAGCGTCGGGTTCATCAGGCCGAACCACACCAGCAGCGCGCTGGCGACGGCGAACACAGTGAGAACGATCTCGATCAGGATCAGGAAGCGCCGCTTGTCGATGATATCCGACAGCGCGCCGGCGGGAATCGCGAACAGAAACATCGGCAGGCTGGAGGCCACCTGGACCAGCGAGACGGTGAGCGGATCGGCCTCGAGGTTGGTCATCAGCCAGCCGGAGGCCGCGTTGTACATCCAGGTGCCGACATTCGCGACGACGGTCGCTGTCCACACCACGGTGAAGGCGGTGTGACGAAACGCCACCCACGCCGAGCTGTTGGCCTCGACCTTAGCGGAGCGTTCGCCGGCAGGCTGCATGTGGTCCTCGATCAGCGAATGTCGCGGTTTACGGCGGGACTGGCGGCTGTTTTCGGCACAGTATCGGCGGTGGCGACCACGGCCTTGCAGGCTTGTGCGGCGGTTTGAACATTTGGGTGATCCGCACCCATCGCAGGTTCGTGCAATCGGCGACGGGTTCGTCCAAGCCTCGGACGGCGATCTTGCGCATGGTCATGCACGAACCTGATGCGGCCCCGCGTCGCTCACCCACTTGGAGACTAGCAATGTCGAAACTGGATATGCTGACGCCGGACAACTGCGCGATCGCGCTGATCGATTACCAGCCGGCGATGTATCAGGGCGTGCAGTCCCACGATCGTCTGGTGGTGTTCAACAACATCCAGGTGCTGGCCAAGGCCGCCAAACTGTTCAAGATCCCGACCGTGCTCACCACGGTGGCGAAGGACTCGTTCTCCGGCCCGTTCATGCCGGAAGTCACCGATCTGTTTCCGGGCCACGACATCATCGATCGCACCTCGATGAACTCGTGGCTCGACGCCAACTTCCGCAAGGCGATCGCCGCGACCGGCCGCAAGAAGATCGTCATCGCCGGCCTGTGGACCGAGGCCTGCGTGATGTTCCCGACGCTCGACATGCTCAAGGAAGGCTACGAGATCTACATCCCGGCCGACGCCTGCGGCGACCTGTCGATGGAAGCGCATAACCGCTCGATGGAGCGTGCCATTCAGGCCGGCGCGGTGCCGATCACCTCCTGCCAGTACGTCTTCGAGCTACAGCAGGATTGGGCGCGGCAGGCGACCTATGAAGGCGTGATGGACATCCTGCGCGCGCACACGCCGTACGGAATCCAGGTGCGCTTCTCGAAGTGGGCGCTCGGCGAGCACGCCAACGAAGGCGGCAGCCAGGCGGCCTGACGCGATCGGCGGCGGGAGCGCGTGATGAAAGTGTACCTGCTGTCCCTCGGCGCCGGCCTTCTGGTCGGCGTCATCTACAGCCTGATCAACGTGCGCTCGCCGGCGCCACCTCTGGTGGCGCTGGTCGGGCTGGTCGGGATTCTTGCCGGCGAACAGATCGTGCCGGTTGCGAAGCAAGTCATCGGTGGGCACAGCCTGGCTGCCGCTTGGCGGCAGGCGAAATGCGCATCGCATATGTTCGGGATGCTGCCGGGCCAGAATGAGGCCGCGCCGAAGCAGGCCGCGCACCCCAACCCACCGGAGAAGACCTCATGACCGACGCACCGGATCTCATTCTGCATCGCGGCCTGTTCACGACGCTCGATCGCTCCAACCCGACCGCCAGCGCCGTCGCGATCAGCGGCGGACGCTTCGTCGCGGTCGGGCACGATCGCGACGTGTTGCCGCTGGCGGGGCCGTCGACGCGAGTGGTTGACCTCAAGGGCCGGCGTGTCTTGCCGGGGCTGATCGATAATCATCTCCATATCATCCGTGGCGGCCTGAACTTCAACATGGAGCTGCGCTGGGACGGCGTGCGCTCGCTCGCCGACGCGATGAACATGCTGAAACGCCAGGTCGCGATCACGCCGCCGCCGCAATGGGTGCGCGTCGTCGGCGGCTTCACCGAACACCAATTTGAAGAGAAGCGGCTACCGACCATCGACGAACTTAACGCCGTGGCACCGGATACGCCGGTGTTCCTGCTGCATCTCTACGATCGCGCGCTGCTCAACGGCGCCGCGCTGCGGGCCGTCGGCTACGCCAAGGATACGCCAGAGCCGCCCGGCGGCGAGATCACGCGCGATGCGGCCGGAAATCCGACCGGGCTGCTGCTGGCCAAGCCGAACGCCAACATTCTGTATGCGACGCTGGCCAAGGGGCCGAAACTGCCGTTCGACTATCAGGTCAACTCGACGCGGCATTTCATGCGCGAACTGAACCGGCTCGGCGTCACCGGCGCCATCGACGCCGGCGGCGGTTTTCAGAATTATCCCGACGACTACGCAGTGATCCAGAAACTCGACGAGGAAGGGCAGCTGACGATCCGGCTCGCCTACAATCTGTTCACGCAGAAGCCGAAAGGCGAGAAGGACGATTTCCTCAACTGGACCAAGACCTCGAAATACAAGCAAGGGAACGACTACTTCCGCCACAATGGTGCCGGCGAGATGCTGGTGTTCTCGGCGGCGGACTTCGAAGACTTCCGCGTGCCGCGCCCGGACATGCCGCCGGAGATGGAAGGCGAACTCGAAGAGGTGGTGCGCGTTCTGGTGCAGAACAAATGGCCGTGGCGGCTGCACGCGACCTATGACGAGACCATCTCGCGGGCGCTCGACGTGTTCGAGAAGGTGAACCAGGAAATGCCACTCGAAGGGCTGCACTGGTTCTTCGACCACGCCGAGACGATCTCCGACCAGTCGATCGACCGTATCGCCGCGCTCGGCGGCGGCATCGCCGTGCAGCATCGTATGGCCTATCAGGGTGAGTACTTCGTCGAGCGCTACGGCCTCGGCGCGGCAGAAGCGACCCCGCCGGTGAAAAAGATCCTTGACAAGGGCGTCAAGGTCTCGGCCGGCACCGATGCGACGCGGGTGGCGTCGTATAATCCGTGGGTGTCGCTGTCCTGGCTGGTCACCGGACGCACCGTTGGCGGCTTGCGGATCACGCCGCAGCGGAACTGCCTCGATCGCGAAACCGCACTGCGGATGTGGACCGAGAACGTCACCTGGTTCTCCAACGAGGAAGGCAACAAGGGCCGCATCGCGGTCGGCCAACTCGCCGATATGGTGGTGCCGGACCGCGATTACTTCGCCTGCAGCGAGGCGGAAATCGCCGACACCACGTCGCTGCTGACCGTGGTCGGCGGCAAGGTGGTGTACGGCGCAGGCGATTTCGCCAAGCTCGACGAGTCTGCGCCGCCGCCGGCGATGCCGGATTGGTCGCCGGTCCGGCGGTTCGGCGGCTATGCGGCCTGGGCCGACGAGCCGGCGAGCAATGCCGTTGCGCGGCAGGCGATCGCCTCCTGCGGCTGCGCCAATTCCTGCAACGTCCACGGCCACGACCATGCAACGGCGTGGTCGAGCAAGCTGCCGATCGCCGACCTCAAGAGCTTCTGGGGCGCGCTCGGCTGCGCGTGTTGGGCAGTGTGAGGTGAGGGCGGCCGGCGAGCCGCGGTGGGTGGCGACGATCTTGTCGTCATCGCTTTTGTGGCATGCGGCCAGGTTGGCGTTGGTGTCGGCCTATCTGCTCGGTGGCCTGGTCAAGCTGTTCGACTTTGCCGGAGCCGTCGCTGAGCAGGAGGCGTTCGGCCTGCGTCCCGGCTGGCTGTGGGCGTCGCTGGCGATCTTCATCGAACTCGGCGGCTCGGCGCTGGTGCTGGCGGATCGGCTGGTCTGGCTCGGCGCGGGCGCGCTTGGCATGCTGACGCTCGTGGCGATGCTTGCCGCGAACGCCTTCTGGGCCGCGTCCGCCGCCGAGCGTTGGATGCTGACCAACGCCTTCTTTGAACATCTCGGACTGATCGCCGGCCTGGTTCTGGTGGCGATGCTGTCCTCCCGGACGCGACCGTCGTCGTGACATTTGCGAGGAGATTACCATGAACAAACTCTCGAAGCCGATCCTGCTGCTGGCACTGGCTGCGGCACTGAGTTCGCCAGTTGCGGCGAAGCAAGCCAAGCCTGCGGTCGCGGTGGCGCCGCAATACGACACCACTCACGTCTACGTGGCGCCGAACGACGTGGACAAGTTCGTCGAGAGCTTCCTGGCCACCTTCGGCGGCAAGAGCACCAAGCAGGTGGTCGCAACCGTGACGCCGACGCCGAGCAGCACGACATCGCAGCTGCTGCAGACGCCGGTCGGCACCGTCTCGCTGTTCGGCTTCAAGACGCCGATCCCGTATCCGTTCGGCGCCGAGCGCAACGGCTACCTGGTCAGCGATATCGATATCGCGATCAAGCAGGCGCGCGCCGCCGGCGCCTCGGTGATCGTCTCGACCTTCCCGGATCCGATCGGGCGCGATGCCGTGGTGCAGTGGCCCGGCGGCGTCAACATGCAGCTGTACTGGCACACGACCAAGCCGGACTATGCGGCGTTCGAGACCATTCCGGAAAACCGCGTTTATGTGCCGGCCGATCGCGCCGACGCTTTCGTCCGCAGTTTCCTGACGTTTTCGCACGGCAAGATCGTGTCGGAGACCGGCAAGGCAGCCGGGGCCGAGGTCGGCAAGCCGGGCACGTCGATCAAGCGGGTGCGGATCGAATCCGCATTTGGCAAGATGGTGGTGCTCGTCACCGACGGTCATCTGCCTTATCCTTACGGGCACGAGACGACCGGCTACGAAGTGGCGGATCTCGATGCGACTCTTGCAAAGGCGAAGGCGGCCGGCGTGACCGTGCTGAGCGACCCCGTGGCATTCGAGGATCGGAAGTCCGCCATGGTGCAGTTTCCCGGTGGTTATGTGGCAGAGATTCACGCGGTGAGCGCCAAGCGCGCCGCGGCAAAGTGATGGTGGACGGGGTGCGGAAGAGCGAGAGGTGAGGGGACGGATCAAGACCGGTGCCATGCGCGTGCTGCCCCTGGCAGGTGCGCTGGCGCTGGCCGTTCCTGCGCACGCGGCCGACGACGCGGCTGCCGCAACGCCAGCGCCGGCAACGCGTCCCGCGATCCAGTCCAATCGCTGGGCCGAGGACTGGTCGGTGCTGGCCGACCCAAAGCTGCGCACTGAGCCGTTCGATTCGTTGAAATACATCCCGTTGTGGGCGAGCGATCCGAAGAGTTACGTCTCACTCGGCGCCACTTTTCGGCAGCGCTTCGAATCCAACGACGCGGCCGGATTCGGCACGGCGGGGACACGCTCGGACAGCTATTTCATTCAGCGCTTGCAGGTCCATGCCGACGTGCATTTCGACGAGAACTGGCGTGCCTTCGTTCAACTCGAGGACGACCGTGCCTTCGACAAGCTAGTGGTCACTTCGGCCGATCAGGATCGCGCCGATCTGCGGCTCGCGTTCCTCGAATACACGCGAACCTTCGCGGACGGGACGCTAAAGGCTCGCGTCGGGCGGCAGGACTTTCTGTTCGATCTGCAGCGCTTCGTCTCGTCGCGCGACGGCCCGAACGTGCGGCAGTCGTTCGACGCGATCTGGGCCGATTGGGAGACCGGCCCTTGGCGATTCATCGGCTTCGTCAGCCGGCCGGTGCAGTATTTCGACGTGCGCCCGTTCGACGATCGCTCCAACGACCAGTTTCGCTTCAGCACGGTGCGCGTCGAGCGCAAGGTGCTCGGGGGCAACGAGCTGTCAGGGTATTACTCGCTGTACGAAAGAGCCGGCGCGAAATATCTCGACGCACTCGGCGACGAGCGTCGCCACGTGTTCGATATCCGCTTCGCCGGCAAGGCCGAGCAGATCGACTGGGACCTCGAGGCGATGGGGCAGCTCGGCGAGGTCGGCGCTAGCACCGCACGGGCCTGGGCGGTCGGCGCGCGCGCCGGCTACACGCTGAACGCGACCTGGCAGCCGCGGCTCGGACTGCAGTTCGACGCGGCATCGGGCGACAACCGCCCCGGTGACGGCGTACTCGGCACCTTCAATCCGCTATTCCCGAATGGCTATTACTTCACGCTGGCTGGCTACACAGGTTACGCGAACCTGGTTCACCTCAAGCCGTCGCTGACCGTCAGCCCGGCCGCGCGCTTGAAGGTCATGGCGGCGGCCGGGTTCCAGTGGCGCGAGACGACTGCGGATGCGGTCTACGTCCAGCCAAGCAATCCGGTACCCGGAACTGCTGGAACCGGCAGCAGCTGGACCGGCGCCTACGGCCAACTCCGTGTCGACTACGCTTTCGACGCGCACCTCACCGGCGCGGTCGAGGCAGTGCATTTCGAGGTGGGCGATACCATCCGCAACGCGGGCGGCCGCAGCAGCAGCTATCTCGGCGCGCAGTTACAGTATGGATGGTGAAGTAAAGGGCGTGCTGATTGCATGTCCCAGGCTCCACTCATCGTGCCCGGCCTTGTGCCGGACATCCACGCCTTGCTGACGTCAATGCTGAAAAAGGCGTGGATGGCCGGGACCAGCCCGGCCATGGCGGATCGATGAGGGGGTGGAGACGGAAGGACGGGCCGGAGCGAGCGATCCGGATCCGGCCCGTCAATGGCTCACTCCTTGACGAACGCCAGCAAGTCGGCGTTGAGCACGTCGGCATGGGTAGTCAGCATGCCGTGCGGGAAGCCCGGATAGGTCTTGAGCTTGCCGTTCTTCAGCAGCTTGACCGAAAGGCGGGCGGAGTCGTCGATCGGCACGATCTGGTCGTCCTCGCCGTGCAGCACCAGCGTCGGCACACTGATCGCCTTGAGATCGTCGGTTTGATCGGTTTCCGAGAACGCCTTGATGCCGTCGTAATGCGCATTGGCGGCGCCCATCATGCCTTGTCGCCACCAGTTGTTGACGACGCCCGGCATCGTCTTCGCGTCGGGGCGGTTGAAGCCGTAGAACGGGCCGGCGGGCACGTCGAGGAAGAACTGCGCGCGGTTGTCGGCGAGCGCCTTGCGGAAACCGTCGAACACTTCCATCGGCAGACCGCCGGGGTTCTTCTCAGTTTTCAACATCAGCGGCGGGACCGCGGAGACCAGCACGGCCTTGGCGACGCGGCCTTGCGGTTCACCGAATTTTGCGACGTAGCGCGCAACTTCGCCGCCGCCGGTGGAGTGGCCGATGTGCACGGCCCTCTTTAGGTCGAGGTGCTCAGCGACAGCGGAAGCGTCGGCGGCGTAATGATCCATGTCGTGGCCGGTGTCGACCTGCGCCGAGCGGCCGTGGCCGCGGCGATCATGCGCGACGACGCGATAGCCGTGCGCGCGGAAGAACAGCATCTGCGCGTCCCAATCGTCGGACGACAGCGGCCAGCCGTGATGGAACACGATCGGCTGCGCGGACTTGGGTCCCCAGTCCTTGTAGAAGATTTCAACGCCATCCTTGGTCTTCACAAATCCGCTGCTCATCGTTTGGTCTCCTTGTGGGGGGCGAGGGGGATGTGCGGGCTGCGCCAGGGTGCTGCCCGGCAACAAAGCGATACACGCCGCGCCGACCATTATCTCCCAACGCGAGATAACACGGCCGTGCTGAGCGTCGAGGTCGATAAGGCTGACGCTATCGTCGGCGGAGTATTTGGTCACGTCAACCTCTGCCGATCGATGCAGCGGTCACGATGCAGCAGCGACAGCGCCGACCGCCTCGATGATGACGTCGGCGACCGCCTGTGGCTGCGACAGGATCGACAGATGGCTGGCCTCGAGTTCGGTGGTCGTGGCGTGCAGGCGCGCTGCGAGCTCGCGCTGCAATTCGACACTGACGACGCGATCGTTGGCCGAAACGATGTACCAGTTCGGCCGCGTGGCCCACGCCGCTTCAGTGATCCTATCGCCGAAGGTCGATTCCGGCAGCGGCGGCTGGATCACTGCGAGTACGCGCGCATCCTCCTCCGAAAGGTCCTGCGCGACGTCGTTGATCCAGCCCTCGGGGCTGAGCTTGAGCAGCCCGGGGCCCGCCTTCACGATCTGACTGAGGCCGGGCGGCGCCGGATGCGCACCGACGAGATCACCCACGGACTCATCGGCCTTCGGCGGCAGCGCGGCGACGAACACCAGCGCTTTGACCTTCGGATCGTTGCCCGCCTGGGCGATCACCGCGCCACCCCAGCTATGGCCAACTAGCACAACGGGGCCGTCGATCGCGTCGAGCACCAGCCTCGTCGCCTCGACATCCGCGGCTAGCGACGTCGTTGGATTCTGCACCGCCACCACGGCGATGCCTTTCTTCAGCAAATAGGGAATGACGAGACGCCAGCTGGATCCATCGGCCCAGGCGCCATGGACGAGAACGACGGTGGGAGAAAGCGCTGAGGGGCTCATAGGTTGGTCCTGCTCGGGATCGGTTGCATTGCAGCCTATCTAGGACGCCATCACCTGAACCTCTTGTCGGTTCGCACGGTGGCTTGAACATTCACTCGGCGCTGTAGTCCTGATCAGATGATAATCGGGGCAGTGAAAAGTGGAAGGCGGCGCCGCGGGGGCTCACGGAGGTGGCCCAAAGCCGGCCGCCATGTGCCTCCACGATCGACTTGCTGATGGACAGCCCCATGCCCATCCCGTGAGGCTTGGTTGTGACCAGCGCTTCAAAGAGCTGGTCGATGCGGTCTTCATCGAAGCCGAGGCCGTTGTCGGCAACGCTGATTACGACGGTGTCATTGTCGCCGGCCTGGGTAGAAATGCGCAGGGTCCGCCGTCCTTCGATGGCGGCGGTCGACTCGATGGCGTTCATCGTCAGGTTAAGAAGTACTTGCTGGATTTGGACCTTGTTGCCCAGGACAAGGCTGCCACTATCCGTAAGGTCCGTCTCGAGCTGCACGGTATGCTGGCGCAGCTCGCTTTGGATGATTGAGAGTGTCTCGATCGCCACATCGTTGATGTCGACGGCGGACATCTTCGGTGGAGACTTAACTGCGAGACCTCGAATGGTCTGAACGACATCGGCCGCGCGGCGTCCGTTTTCGATCACCCGGCGAGCTGCGTTCTTGGCCTCTTCGGTCGAAGGCTTGTCGTTGTTGAGCCAACGCACGCAGACCTCCGCGTTGGTGATGATCGCCGTCAAGGGCTGGTTGATCTCGTGAGCGATCGAGATGACGAGTTCACCGATCGCCGTCAGCCGCGACATCCGCATCAGTTCGGACTGGGATTTTTGCAACGCCTCGACGAGTGCATCCTTCTCTTCCAGCAATGCGTTCTTCAACGACATCGCGGCTTGCGAGGCCAGAAGCTTGAGGACCGCGAGCTTCGCGGGCGTAAAGATGCCAGCCGCGAGATTGTTCTCAAGAAAGATGATACCGACAAGCTTGGTGCGTTTGACCAGGGGCAGGCAAAGAACAGATCTGCACTGGACCGAAGCAATGTAGGAATCATCGATAAAAGGCCCGCTGCTGCGGGCGTCGTCGAGCATCACCGCTTCTCCCGTGCGGGTGACGACGTTGACGATCGTACTCGGCAACTCGGTGGCTGACAGGGGCTCATCGCGCAATGAGACGCGAATGCCGTCCTGACTGGTCCTGGCTTCAGCGCGAACACGCAGGTCATCGACCTGCGGGATGATCAACAGGCCGCGCTGCGCGCCGGCGTGTTCGATCACCAGCGTCATCAGCGTTTCCATCAGGCGAGACACGCCCGGTTCGTTGGACACGGCTTCCGACGTCTTGACCACAGTCGCCAGATCGAAACTCTCGGTGAATTCGAGGGGCACGAGCGGCGCTGCCAGCAGGCTCAAGCCGAGGCCGGCGTGCTGTCGCTCGATCTGCTTCGCTTTCCCACTTGCGCCCCACCTGTGATAGCAATCACGTGCTCGCGCCAGATGAGTTTGGTAACCGGTCGGCAGTCCTTGGCGATGATACAGGCGTGAAGCCAGTTCGTGAGCGATCGCTTCCACCTGCAGGAAATTATCGCGCTGTGCAGAGCAGATCGCCTTTTCGTAAGACCGGATGGCGTCGAAGGGCCGATTTTCGATGCGTGCAATCTCCGCAGCCAGCACCGCCGTGCGACCTTCGAAGTTTTCGTGACAATGCGTCTCCCATTCGGCCATCTGGCGATGCGCGGCCAGCAGACCGGCCTTCAGGACCTCCTGCAGGCCAGCCGGCGCCGAGTCATAATAAGCCGCTTGGACGAGCCCGCCGTAGAAGCGCATAACCACCGATTCGAAGTGTCCGAATGTGGTCCAGAGCAGCGGCGTCGCCTTCTCCAAGGCGTCGTAGGCGTCGCGGTAGTTGCCCGCGAAATAGCGAGCTTGCATCTTTCGGATCCAGAACCAGCAAGTCGCCAGGTCCAGGCTACGATTGGCGGAGAGTTGCTGTTCGAATTCGGCTTCATCGAAGCTGGCATCGTTCAGCGAGCCGAAGCTGCTGGTCTCGCCACGCAGCATACGGATCAGCTGTCGCTGGGCGGTGATGATATGAACGATCAGCCCGAATTTCGCGCGCTGCATCAGTTGCAGTCGGGCAGCTGCTTCGGGTTCGATTTCGTCTAGCAGATCGCCAGAGTCCAAGCGGTTGGTGATCAATGTGCAGGACGAAAACCCCGCATAGGTCAGGTCCCCGGTTTCGTTGGATTCATCGAACGCCCGCCGCAGATATTTCTGCGCCGAGATCAGGGGACGAGCCCAGGGCAGGACATGCGCGCCGTAGGTGAGATCGACGCGGGCTTTGTATTTGCCGAGGCCGCGCTCCTCGGCCAGGCGAAGTCCGAGTTCGCCGAAGCTGAGGGCGGCACGATAGTCGCCGAAGGTAGGCCCGGCCACCATGCCGAGATATGCATAGGCCAACGCCGAGGCATCGCTGTTGCCGTGATGAATGCTCAGAGTGGCCATCCGGCACAGCATCAGGCAGACGAGATTGAGATCGGTGAAGAAAGCTGGGGCAAGGGCGGCAGTCATGACGCTGAGCGAGGCGCAGTGCTTTGGGTCGGTGGCGATCGGCAGCTCCAGGAGCGCTGCAATCGAGATACCGTCCAGCCGCCGTGCCAGACGTTGATATTCGGCGCGGGCATCTTCCCGGCTCGGTTGTCGAGGCCAAACAATGCCGAGCTCGCTCAGATAGTCGAGGCACGTCTGAACAGCGTCCGCACTGCGATCCATTGCGGTGTGCAGCGTGATCTGCAATGCGATGATGGCCGCCTTGTCGATTTCGGTCGGCGCACAAGGACGCAGTTTTTGTAGCCGCGCTTCGGCTGCCGCAGGAAGGCCGGTAAGAAATTCGCACTCTGCGAGCTGGTATTCGATCTGGAAAGCCAGATCCCGGTGCTCAAGCCATTCTTGCTTGGTCAGGCGTGAGCGTGCGGCCGTCAGGTAGATCAATGCGGACTGGTACGCTATCGCCTTTCTGGCCGCATTTCCGGCCTCGAGATTGTATTGCGCCATCTTCAGACGCTCTGCAGCCGAGGAGACGAGGGCGGCTCCTGAGTTGTAGTGGTTGACGATCTGAAAAATCGCGTCGGACGGTGGCGCTGCGCCAGCATCTGTGGCCAGGTGGCGGGCGATGAAGAGATGTCGGGCCGCGAGATCTGCCGCGGGGATCAGCCGATACGCGGCCTCCCGGACGCGGTCATGCACAAAGCGATAGTCGGATCCCGCTCGTAGCACCAACTCGCTGGTGACCAGTTCCTGCAGACCGGCATGAACCTGATCTTCCGATAGTTCACACAGCCTACCCAGCGTTTCCGCGTCGGCATACATGCCCAGGCACGAAAACATCTTTACAATCTTCAACGTGGCCGGTGGCAATTTGTCGAGCCGTCGCGACATCAGGTCGACGACATTGTCGGTGTAGCCCTTTGCGTCGATCAGCTCGATGTTCCAGGTCCATTCATGACGAAGTGCGTCGAAGACCAGGAGTTCTTCGTGAACCAGGGATGAAAAGAACTGAATAGCAAAGAACGGATTGCCGCCGGTCTTGCGATGGATCAGGGCAGCCAGCGATGATACGCGTTCCGGCTTGCTGCGCAGCACGTTGGCAACCAGACTCCTCAAATCATCGAAGGTCAGCGGCTGCAGCCGGAGCTCGTCGAGATGTGTTGCATCGCGCCGGATAGTGTCGAGCGTTGCCGCCAGCGGGTGGGCTGCATCCACCTCGTTATCTCGGTATGCGCAGATCATCAGCAGGTGGCTGATCTCAGGCGTGCCTGCCAGCCGGGTCAGGAATTCGGCGGTCGCAGTGTCGAACCATTGCAGGTCGTCAAGGAACAGGACGAGCGGGTGCTCGGCGCGCGCTAGTGCGCCGAGGAATCGACTGAGCAGGGCTTGAAAGCGGCCGCGGCTCTCTTGCGGCGGCAAGTCGGGGATGGGAGGCTGATCTCCGATCACCAGGCGGAGCTCGGGAACGAGGTTGACCATCAACTCGCCATGGGCGCCAAGGGCCGCCGAGAGACGTTCCTTCCAACGCGCGAGTTCATTCTCGTCCACGCCGAGGATCTGGCGCACGAAGGATTGAAAGGCCTGTGCCAGCGTGGCGAAGGGGATGTCGCGGTTATACTGATCGAACTTGCCTGAGATGAACCAGCCATTGGTGGGCGTCAGCGTCTTCCGCAGCTCGTTCACGACGGAGGACTTGCCAGCGCCTGAATAGCCGGAAATGAACACCCATTCGGTCGCGCCGGTGGAGGCGACACGATGATAGGCCGAGAGAATCCGGTTGATCTCGGCGTCGCGCCCATAGAGTTTTTCACTCATGCGAATGACGCCGCACGCGTCCTGCGCGGTCAGTCTCACCCCCGCAGTCGTGCCATAGGCCTCCCAGGCAACAAGGCACGACCGCAGGTCACGCTCGACGCTGGCCGCAGTGAGATAGCGGTCATCGGCAGACTTCGACAGCAGTCTCGAAATGAGTTGCTCGATTGCGATCGTTTCCGGGCGCGTCGCCGGCAGCGGATTGGGGCTGCGGGCGATGTGGTAGTGCATCCACTGGGCCGGGCTGCTGGCGAGGAACGGCAGAGTGCCGGACGCAACCATCTGATACAGTACGATCCCGAGGACGTAGAGGTCGCTACGCGCGTCGATCGATCGATTTACGCGTCCTGTTTGTTCGGGCGACATGTATATGGACGATTCGACCAACGACTCGTGGATGGCGAGGTCGGGGCGCTCACGATGAAAGCGGGAAGCTCCCGCCAGCCCTGTCAGCCAGACGTGGTCGGAGTGGTCGATCCAGATCGTATCCGGGCGCAAATTGCGATGGATCAGGCCTTGCAGATGAACAT